>JAHYIT010000012.1 GCA_019429205.1 Mariniphaga sp.
AAATTTCAGGATGTGCGACAAGTTCCACATTTTAAATAGTGGAACAAAGCATTCATTTCTATTTCACCGGTGCTTTAGCCCGGTGTTTGACTTTATCAGCGTCTTTTGCGGCTTTAGCATTTAATCCCTTTAATGGCTGAAGCCCTTTTGTTTTGAATCCCTCTGTTCACCGGGCTAAAGCCTCGGTGAAAAAAATCCGTTTATCCGAGAAAACATAAAAATATAGAATTTGTCGTACACCCATATTTTAAAATTTTACCTTTGCCCAAAATTGCCGTTTATGGAATTTAAAAACTTCACATACCTTTTGCTGATGCTGGGTTCACTGGCCGTTCCGCTGGCATTCAGTTTTGAAAAGGAGGTGCGTTTTTATACCAAACTGAAATACCTCTTGCCCGCCGTTTTGTTTTCGGGCGCCATTTTTATTTTATGGGATATCCGTTTTGAAGAAATTGGAATCTGGAGTTTCAATCCTGAATATCTTCTGGGGATTTACATCCTGAATTTGCCGATTGAAGAATGGCTGTTCTTTTTGGTGATTCCTTACTGTTGTGTTTTTATTTACGAAATACTGATGGTAAAATTTCCGCAATTCGAAAAACCCAACTTTTTTCTGA
The DNA here is from genome assembly GCA_019429205.1 of Mariniphaga sp. Classification (GTDB taxonomy): domain Bacteria; phylum Bacteroidota; class Bacteroidia; order Bacteroidales; family Prolixibacteraceae; genus Mariniphaga. Next base: position 618 of record JAHYIT010000012.1, read on the forward strand.
CGGTCAGTTTGGTGTTGCTGGTGGCCTTTGCCCTGCTGGCTTATTTTTACCGGCAGAAACTTTATACGTTTTTCAACTTTTTCCTGCTCACCATCTATTTTGGTTATACCATTTTCCGCAACCGGTTTAAACAGCACTACACCAAATTTTATCTGACCTGGCTCATTTCGCTCGTTCCTTTTTTAATTGTAAACGGTTTTCTAACCGCCCTCCCGGTGGTGGAATACAACGGTGCACACAACCTGGGAATAAGAATCTTCACCATTCCGGTAGAAGACTTCTTTTACTTTTTCCTGCTGTTGTTAATGAACCTTACCATTTACGAATACATGAAAAATCAACGGATTTTTAGATTTTAAGCACTATGAATTTCTTATATCAAACCGGAATATTTATTTACGCAATTTCCATAAAAGTTGCATCGTTTTTTAATGCAAAAGCCAGGCAATTTCTAAGCGGACGACGCAACTGGCGTAAAAACCTGGCAGAAAAAATTGAAACCAACGCTCGCTACATCTGGATTCATTGTGCATCGCTGGGCGAGTTTGAGCAGGGACGGCCGCTGATTGAAGAAATTAAAAAACAATTCCCCGAATACCGCATTCTGCTTACCTTTTTTTCACCATCGGGTTATGAAATCAGAAAAAATTACGAACTGGCTGATATTGTGATGTACCTTCCGATTGACACCCGCAGAAATGCAAAAAAGTTCATCCAGGTGGTTCAACCCGAAAAAGCCTTCTTTATAAAATATGAATACTGGCATTTTTATATCGATGAACTGAAAAAAAGAAAAATTCCGCTCTACATTGTTTCGGCCATTTTCAGGGAAAACCAGCACTTTTTTAAAAACAATATGTTGGGCAAATGGTACCGGAACATGCTTTACAAAGCGAAATACTTTTTTGTGCAAAACGAAAAATCGGCCCAACTGCTGCAAACCATCGGAATAAACAATTTCACCGTTTCGGGCGACACCCGTTTCGACCGGGTTGCAGCCATTGCTAAAAGTGCAAAAGAAATTCCACTTGTTGAAAAGTTTAAGAACAATCAGCCACTGCTTGTTGCCGGAAGCACCTGGAAGCCCGATGAAGAGCTGCTTGCAGCGTTTATTAACAACCACCCCAAGCTGAAGCTGGTGTTTGCACCTCACGAAGTATCAGAGACAAATATGAACAAGCTGGAGCAATTGTTGAAAACTACACACATTAGGTTCAGCAAAGCCGATAAAAATGATGTTGCCCGCTTTCAGGTGTTGATAATTGATTCTGTCGGTTTGCTTTCATCAATTTACCGGTATGGAAACCTCGCTTATATTGGCGGAGGGTTTGGCGTGGGAATTCACAACATTCTGGAAGCCGCTACATTTGGGCTCCCCGTAATTTTTGGCCCCAAATACGAAAATTTTAAAGAAGCGGTTGATTTGAAAAATTTGGGAGGAGCATTCCCAGTTCAGAATTTTAACCAACTTGAATCCACACTGAATGAATTTTTGGCAGATAACTCCAGGCTGGCAGAAGCATCAGTGGTTTGCAAAAATTACGTAGAAAAAAACATAGGAGCGACAAATCTTATCATAAAAAAAGTTTTTAACAATTAACTCATTTTTGCACGCATTTTGTTATTAATTCTGTTCCTAAAAAATTAGTTTTTTTCAACCGAATATTCGATAAAAAATAATCTGTAAAAACCAACTAAAGTTGTTGTTTTTGGTAAACTTTTTCCAGAAAGTAACAGGTTAAATCACTAACTATCAAAACAGTAACAGCTTGAAGTTGATAACTTTTAATTAATTTATCATCAAAAGTATTCCAGAGTTTTGCTTTCTGTTCTATCTTGCGTAGCACAATTTCAGAGCAAACAAATTCATTTTTGAAAATAAAAATTAAAACACTATAAATATTAACTGGACACCATGGCATTTGAAGAAGTATCAGTAAAATCAACCGCAACCGGGAAAAAAATTTATTCCCAGGAAGATGCGGTAAAAGCCGCCCTGGCCTATTTCAAGGGAGACGATTTGGCAGCAAGGGTATGGGTAAATAAATATGCCCTGAAAGACTCTTTCGGGAATATTTTCGAACGCACACCCGACGACATGCATCGCAGGCTGGCCAAAGAAATTACACGTATTGAAAAGCGGTACCCTAACCCGCTTACAGAAGATGAAATTTTTAATGTTCTGAAAGATTTCAGGTACATTGTACCGCAGGGAGGACCCATGACAGGCATTGGCAACGATTATCAGGTTGCCTCGCTATCAAACTGTTTCGTTGTTGGCAACGACGGAAATTCCGATTCTTACGGCGGAATTATGAAAATTGACCAGGAACAGGTTCAACTAATGAAACGCCGCGGTGGTGTGGGGCACGATTTGTCGCACATCAGGCCAAAAGGCTCGCCGGTGAAAAACTCTGCACTTACCTCTACCGGAATCGTACCGTTTATGGAACGCTATTCCAACTCTACCCGCGAAGTGGCCCAGGACGGTCGCCGCGGTGCGCTTATGCTTTCGGTTTCCATTAAACATCCCGATTCCGAAAGTTTTATCGATGCCAAACTGGAGCAGGGAAAAGTAACTGGCGCCAACGTATCGGTCAAAATAGAAGACGAATTTATGAAAGCCGTTGAGGCAGGTGTAAATTACGAACAAACTTACCCGATTCATTCAAAAAAACCTGTGTACAAAAAAGAAATAGATGCAGGAAAACTTTGGGGAAAAATTGTAAAAAATGCATGGCAATCAGCCGAGCCGGGAATTCTTTTCTGGGATACCATTATTAAAGAATCGGTACCCGACTGTTATGCCGATATGGGTTACCGCACTGTTTCAACCAACCCGTGTGGCGAAATCCCGCTTTGCCCATACGACAGTTGCCGCCTGCTGGCCATCAACCTCTATTCGTATGTTGAAAACCCGTTTACGCCGCAAGCAAAATTCAACTTCGAACTGTTTAAAGAGCATATTCACTATGCACAGCGTATTATGGACGACATCATCGATCTGGAACTGGAAAAAATAGATGCCATTTTGGACAAAGTGAATGCTGATCCTGAGGAAGAAGAGATTAAAGCAGTAGAGAAAAAACTATGGGAGAATATTAAAAGAAAAGCAAAAGAAGGCAGACGCACCGGAATAGGCATTACTGCCGAAGGCGATATGCTGGCTGCACTCGGTCTGGAATACGGCAGCGATATTGCCACCGATTTTTCGGAAGAAATTCACAAAACATTAGCGCTGGAATCTTACCGTTCATCGGTTTTCCTGGCAAAAGACCGCGGCCCGTTCACTATTTACAATGCAGAAAGAGAAAAGAACAATCCGTTTATCAACCGGTTAAAAAATGCCGATTCTTCCCTGTATGAAGAGATGACAAAATACGGTCGCCGCAACATTGCGCTGCTTACCATAGCACCAACCGGCACCACCAGTTTGATGACCCAAACAACCTCGGGAATTGAGCCGGTATTCCTTCCGGTTTACAAACGGCGCCGCAAAGTAAATCCAAACGACAAAGATGTTCGTGTTGATTTTGTGGACGAAGTTGGCGACCACTGGGAAGAATTCATTGTATTCCACCACAAATTTAAAACATGGATGGAAGCCAACGGACACGACACCAACCGGGAATATACCCAGGATGAACTCGATGAAATCGTAAAAGAATCGCCATACTACAAAGCTACTTCCAACGATGTGGACTGGTTGTCGAAAGTGCGAATGCAAGGAAGAATTCAGAAATGGGTGGACCACTCCATCAGTGTTACCATTAACTTGCCATCGAATGCAACAGAAGAACTGGTTGGCCAGCTTTACTTTGAAGCCTGGAAAAGCGGTTGCAAGGGCGTTACCGTTTACCGCGACGGATCACGCTCAGGAGTTCTCATTTCAAACAACGGAACCGAAAAGAAAAAAACCGGGTTCCCGACCAAACGGCCGGAAATACTTGAAGCCGATGTGGTCAGATTTCAAAATAACAAGGAAAAATGGATTGCTTTTATCGGGCTGATGGACAGCAAACCTTACGAAATTTTCACTGGTTTGCTGGACGATGAGGATGGCATTTTACTTCCACGTTCAGCTACCAGTGGGTACATTCTTAAAAGTTACGACGGTGACGGAAACTCCCGTTACGATTTCCAGTATGTAAACAAACGGGGCTACAAAACCACCATCGAAGGGCTTTCATATAAGTTTAATCCGGTTTTCTGGAATTATGCAAAACTCATTTCCGGAACATTACGACACGGAATGCCGATTCATAAAGTGGTAGAACTGGTTACCAGCCTGCAACTCGACAACGAAACCATCAACTCGTGGAAAGCCGGTGTTGCCCGGGCGCTGAAAAAATACATTCCAAACGGAACATTAGCCGAAGATGCCTTATGCGAAGAATGTGGTTCTGACGAAGTCGTTTACCAGGAAGGTTGCCTCACCTGCCTGTCGTGTGGTTCATCAAAATGCGGATAATCCAATTGGCTTTTCTGAGGAGATACCAACTATAGTCAGAAAAATAATAAACCAGGGTTGAATTTCAATCCTGGTTTTTATTTGCCTGTTCAAAATATTTTTACCAAAATGGAATGAGTTGAATTTCTACGCCTCAACCATTTTTTTGTAATCATCAGCAGAGAGCAGATCGTCCAGTTCAGATGAATCTTTCACTTTAATTTTAATCATCCAGCCTTTGCCGTAAGGATCTTTATTGACGATTTCCGGTTCATCAACAAGTGTTTCGTTAACTTCGGCAACTTCGCCGCCTACCGGCATAAACAAATCGGAAACCGTTTTTACGGCTTCAACCGTTCCAAAAGTTTCACCTTTGTCCAGTTCTTCGCCTTCAGTTTCAATCTCAACGAAAACCACATCGCCCAATTCTCCCTGGGCAAAATCGGTAATTCCAACTGTGGCTGTATCGCCCTCAACACGAACCCATTCATGGTCTTCGGTGTATTTCAATTCTGCTGGTATTTTCATTGCTTCAATTTTTAAGTTTTGGTCAAAATTAATACATTTTAGCGAAACGAAAGTTTTAATTACAACTCAAATCCCTGATTTATGTCGTATTTTTTATTGTCGGCCCCGGATAATACTATTCATTTTGTAATATTGCAAAACGAATTGAACATCCGAATTCGCCGGAACTAAAATCCAAAACTGGTTCAAAATAGAAAAATGTATTCAGAAAACGTTACTTCAATAAAAGCCTTAGGCAAAGCGGCAAAAAAGCTCATCGGTCAATTTCCAGAGCAGCGGGTTTTCGCTATTTACGGGAAAATGGGCGCCGGAAAAACTACTTTTATCCAGGCTGTTTGCCGCGAACTGGGAACGCCCGACAATGTGACCAGTCCCACTTTTGCACTCATTAACGAATATAAAACCGAAGCTGGTAATTCCATTTTTCATTTCGATTTTTACCGGATAAAAGACCTGGAAGAAGCTTATGATCTGGGCTACGAAGATTATTTTTACAGCGGAAATTACTGTCTGATTGAGTGGCCGGAGAAAATAGAACCCCTGTTGCCGCAAAATTATGTGGAAGTAAAAATTGAGGTTGAGGAAAATGGAAGCCGGCTTATTTCGGCAAAATTTTGAAAATTACACATTTGAATGTAACTTGCTAAACCATTTAATCACTTAAAACAGATTGCGCATGACAACCCGTGAAGGAACAAAAGAGAACATGGCGGTTTCGAAAACCATGCTGATGCCCCAGGAAGAGATGCTGGAAATTCAGAATAAAGGACAAAAAATGAAAATTGGCATTCCGTCCGACCTTGAGCAGGTGGAATACCGGGTTCCTCTTACCCCGCAAGCGGTTGATTTACTTACCTCTTACGGCCACGAAATTCTGATTGAAAAAAATGCCGGCAAAATGGCCAGTTATTCCGACAAGGAATACCGGGCTGCGGGCGCCCAGATTGTGGAAAAAAAAGAAGAAATTTTCCAGTGCGACATCGTTTTGCGGGTGGCTCCCTTTAATGATGAAGAAATCGACCAGTTGCGCGGAAACCAGGCTATTTTGTCGAACATGCAAATTCACGCCCATTGCAGCGAATCCATTCAAAAACTTATGCAAAAACGTGTAACCACAATTGCCTACGAAAGCATTGAAAATGAACATGGATTTGCACCTTTCGTGCACCAGATGAGCCAGATAGCTGGCGCCACTTCCATTACGCTGGCCAGTGAGTACCTGAGCAATACCCGAAACGGGAAGGGTGTGCTTTTTGGCGAAGTAACCGGAATCACACCAGCCGAACTGGTAATCATTGGTACCAGCACGGCTGCTGAATATGCTGCCCGTGCGGCACTTAGTCTCGGTATTTTAGTGAAAGTTTTTGACACTTCGGTTTATGACCTCAGCAAGCTGGAAGAAAAACTGGGCCGGCGCATTTTCACTTCGGTTTTTTACCCAAAAGTACTGCGAAAAGCACTCATTTCGGCTGATGCGGTTATTGGAGCCATGCAATTTAACACCACCCCCAAATTCAAAGTTTCCGAAGATTTGGTAAAACAGATGAAAGAAGGTTCGGTCATCATTGATTTGAATGCAAGCCAGGGCGGGTGTTTTGAAACCACCCAATGCACCAACCTGAAAAATCCGGCATACGTAAAACATGGTGTGGTGCATTATTGTGTGCCCAACTCACCGGCCATTGTTGCCCGAACTGCTTCCATTTCGCTTAGCAACATTCTTATTCCCATTTTGCTCTCCATTGGCGACAGCGGCGGAACGGACAACTACATTAAAAATTCCCGCGGTTTCCGCAAAGGAGTTTACATTTATCACGGCATTTTAACCAATCCCGAAATCGGACGATTGTTTAACCTGCCTTCAAAAGATATCGATTTGCTGCTGGCGGTATTTTAACAAATAAAGTAAAAAAAATGCCTGGCCTGAAAAATAAACCATACCCTTTTACCGATGATTTGAAGTTGAATCTTCAATCAGCTGGAGGCATTTCATTGGGACTTTTTTTATTTCTTTTGTTTTTTCAACCTCTTGACCCTCCGACAGATGAATTCAACAGAAAACTTTTAATCCTGGCCGGGTTCGGGGTCATCCACCTTTTGCTGCTGGCTGTTTGCCGGATAGTAATTCCCTCCCTTTTGCCCGGTTTGTTTGCCCCTGAAAAATGGACAATTAAAAAAGAAGCTCTTTTGGATCTGCTCTTTTGGATTTTAAATTCGGTGGCCTTTTCGTTTTACGCACGCTATGTGGGAGAAATCGGGATAAACTTTCATATTGCAGTGAATATTGTTTTGATTTCTGCGGCCTCGGTGGCAATTCTGGTTATTATTAACGAATACAAATTCCTTAAAATCAAACTTCAATCATTCATAGCACAAAACCAGGATATCGACGTAATAGAAACTGATACTGATACATTAAATGGAATTGAATTTGAATCAGAAAACCAGTCGGAACGGTTTTTTCTTTTCCCTGAACAAATCATTCTTATCAAATCGGCAGGTAATTACATCGAAATTATTTACAAACAAAATGAAAAAGTGAGCCGGAGAATGATTCGGAATACACTGGTAAATGCAGAACATCTTTTATCAAAATATCCGTTCCTCATCCGTTGTCACCGCTCCTCTGTGATAAACATCAACTGCATCCGGAAAGTAGATAAAACTTCAGAAGGCCTGAAACTGGATTTATTCGATTATTCGCGTGCCGTGAATGTATCGCGCCAGTATGTTTTGAAGGTAAAAGAAGCACTTGAGCAACCGCAGTGACTAACGCCATTCGTCCCAACCCAATCTCATTCAACCCCAAATACGATTGATAATCACACATTTCATCCATCTGTCACAATTTTTTTTTTGTTGTCTGGAAGCATCCTAATTTCGGATAAGTAAAAAATGACAACATGAAAATATTATTTGTATATCCGGAATATCCCGACACCTTTTGGAGTTTTAAGCATGCGCTGAAATTTGTGTCGAAAAAAGCATCCAATCCACCTCTTGGTTTGCTCACCATTGCACCCTTACTGCCAGATAACTGGGATAAAAAACTCATTGACCTGAATGTGAAAAAGCTGAAAGAAAAGGACATTCTTTGGGCCGATTATATTTTTGTGGGCGCCATGTCGGCCCAGATTAAATCGACCTTTGAGGTTATCAGTCGCTGCAAGTCGCTGGGGAAAAAAATTGTAGCAGGCGGACCTTTGTTCACTGAAGATTACGAAAAGTTTGAATCGGTGGACCACCTGGTGCTGAATGAGGCCGAAATTACACTTCCTCTTTTTCTGGCAGATTTACAAAAAGGTATTCCCAAAAGAATTTATCAAACGAATGAGTTTGCCGACATTACCCAGTCTCCACCGCCCGATTACTCTCTCATCCGGTTTGCCGATTACTCATCCAAAAGCATTCAGTATTCCCGCGGGTGTCCGTTCAATTGCGAATTTTGCGATATTACAGCCATGCTGGGGCATAAAATGCGCACAAAAACAACCACTCAGGTTTTAACCGAACTGGATTCACTGTATAATTTGGGATGGCGCGGCGACATTTTTTTTGTGGACGACAATTTTATCGGGAAAAAACAGGAACTGAAAAAAGACCTTTTACCAGCCCTGATAAACTGGAGGCAACTTCATGGAAATCCGTTTTCATTTACCACCGAAGCTTCGGTAAACCTTTCCGACGACCCGGAGTTGATGCAACTGATGACAAAGGCCGGATTCTCTTCTGTTTTTGTGGGAATTGAAACCCCGCAGGAATCGAGCCTGGTGGAATGTAATAAAGTTCAAAACAGAAACCGGAGCCTGGCAGAAAGTGTAAAGACCATCCAAAAAAACGGCATGGAAGTGCTGGGCGGTTTTATTGTTGGTTTCGACAATGATTCGCCGAATATTTTTCAGCAACAAATTGATTTTATTCAAAATACCGGAATCGTATCTGCCATGATTGGACTGTTGAATGCCCCCACCAAATCGAGGCTATACACGCGGCTGCACTCCGAAGGCCGGATTTTAAACAAAATGAGCGGCGACAATACCGATGCTACCACCAACTTCATTCCTAAAATGGGCATGGAAAAACTGGTTGCCGGCTATGGAGAAGTTATCCGGGGAATTTATGATGGCGAACCTTTCTACCAGCGCGTTCGGCATTTTCTAAACGATTTTCAGCCGAAGGTAAAAAACAAAACTAAAATCACGTTCAATAAATTTATGGCGCTGATTAAATCCATGTTTATCATCGGGGTGTTCGACAGTTCGCGGAAGCATTACTGGAAACTTTTCTTCTGGAGTTTGTTCCGTAAACCGAAAGTTTTTCCGCTGGCCATCACCTACACCATTTATGGTTACCACTACCGGCGGGTTTTCAAAAAGATGAATTTCTTTTAATGCTTTATTTAATCTTCTGTTTTAACCAGAATCATCATTGAAACAGCTCCAAGTTCAATCTCATTTGAAACTACTTCGGCCTGATTCTCTTCAAAAAAATCATCGCCTCTTACCATAACTTTGTAGGCACCTTCGGGCAGCGGGTGCAAAACTTCCTTTTGGCTCCCGTTAAACAGCATGACCATATTTTTCCACGAATCGCCAACCGCAGCGCCTTCGATGCAATAACTCACCGCACCAATTTTATACTCCGTACAAAAATGAATGTATTTTTGAATCTGTCTGGCATCAGTCATCCGAAAGGCCGGATGGTTTTTCCGCAACTGAATAAGTTTCTTGTAATATTCAAAAACATCCTGGTATTCCTTTTTACGGTTCCAGTCGATTTGATTGACCGAATCGGGCGATTTGTATGAATTGGGATTTCCGCCTTTGGTACGGCAAAATTCCATACCCGAGTGCAAAAACGGAATTCCCTGGGAAGTAAGCACCAATGCACCCGCCAGTTTTACCATTTTCCGCAACTCCTCATCCGAAGCTTTTGGGCAACTTGATTTCAGCTTATCCCAAAGGGTGTAATTGTCGTGACACGAAGCATAATTAACGCATTGCTCCGGTTGCGTACCCCAGGGTTGTTTCGAGGTTTCAACATAATCGTAAACAATCTGCGAATGTTGTATGGCAGCCACAATGCCAAATTTCACAGCTTCCTCCCGCAGATCGAGACCGCTCACAAAACCTTTGGTTTTTTTGCTGCTATGGTTTCCCTTCAGCGCATCGCGGAAATCGTCGTTAAAACCAGCAATACCGGGCAATTGGGCAAGGTTGGCCTTCACCGCCCGCTTTTCTTCGGGCATGGGACTTTGGTCGGCAGCCCAGCCTTCGCCGTAAAGCAATGATCCCGGCAATTCTTTACGGATGGTTTTCATGGTTTCCATGTCGTAAATGCCCATGAGGTCGAACCGGAACCCATCGATATGAAACTCCTTTGTCCAGTATTTCAGGGAATCGATGATGTATTTCCGCACCATGGTGCGTTCGGTAGCCAGCTCGTTGCCACAACCCGAACCATTGGCGAAAGTGCCGTCGGATTTTTGCCGGTAAAAATAACCCGGAACCATTTGATTAAAAACCGATTCTTTGGCAAAATAGGTGTGGTTGTAAACCACGTCGAGCACCACGCCAATTCCGGCAGAATGCAGCGCCTGCACCAGCTTTTTAAACTCTTTTATTCTGATGGTTCCATTATGCGGATTGGTGGAATAAGATCCTTCCAGTGCGTTATAATGCAGCGGATCGTACCCCCAGTTGTATTTTTCCAGCGGTTTTTCCTCATCCACCGTAAAAAAGTCATTCACCGGAAGCAGGTGCACATGGGTAATTCCCAATTCTTTCAAATGTGATAAACCGGTTGCCAGCCCGTCCGGCGCCTGCGTATTTTCTTCCGTAAAACCTAAAAATTTGCCTTTGTGTTCAATCCCCGACGATTCGGAAATAGAAAAATCACGTACGTGGGTTTCGTAAATCACGGCATCGGTAAAGTGTTTTAATTCAGGCCTTTTGTCGTTTTCCCAGCCTTCGGGGTCGGTTTTTGCCGGATTAAAAATCATTCCCCGCAAACCATTTACACCTACACACCTGACATAAATATCAGGCGTTTCCTCCAGCCATTCGCCGTCATCAATCCGGAATGTGTAGAATTTGCCTTCGTAATCACCCGAAAGAATGGTAGCCCAGGTACCGTCGCCACTTGCCTGAAGCTGTGTTTTATGAAAAGCCTCGCCGGTTTTTCCATCTTTGTACAACCTGAACTCCACCATTTTGGCGGTTGGCGTCCATATTTTCACAATTGTTTTTTCCGGTGTCCAGAAAACACCCAAATCATCTCCGGCGTAGCAGGGGTAAGTTGAAAAATCGATATGGTTAAATTTCCAGTCTCTCATTATACATTAAATAACGTTTTGCGAAGCAGCACTTTCCGGCTGCCCAGCTTTTTCCCGTTCACTTCCGAAACCACCACTTTTACACGGGGCAACCGTTTCAATGTTTTATCAAATCCATAAAACCGGTTTAAATCAATATTCAGCGTATGATTCTGGCCCTGCATCAGGTATAACGGGTAAAAGTGATTGTTATTGGTGCCTTTCAGTTTAAATTTCCGGCTGTACCACATTCCGCTGAAAACCAGCAATGGCGTACCAATATCCACATCGGTTTTTCCGGTATTGGTTACGGTAAGTTCAAGATAGTCGGGGTAATACATCCGGTCTTTTGTCAGCTCCACATTTACTTTTGGCTGGTTAAAAAAAGGAATTTTGAAGCCGGGTTTGCTTTTCCCAGACTTTGCCAAAAAAAAGGCAACAACTCCGGCAACCAACAAAACAAGCGCAAACCAAACCAGCTTGTGCCCTTCGGGGCCAACTTCGTTTTGTGCCATCGCCGAAACCGGGAATATCAGTAGAAAAAGTATAATCAAAACCTGCTTCATGTTTAAAATTTGCTGCAAAAGTAGCACAATTTTCGGGTTGGAGAGAGTTAATTTATTGTAAGGAATCCATACATTTATTGTCTCATTATTCGGATAAAATACTTTTTTTGTATTTAATTTGAAGTTTTAATCGATAGACTACTGAAAAAATGTTTAAAATGAAACAACTGATATGCCCCATATCCAATGAAATGGTTAATGAACGCCTAACCCGGCTGAATGCATTTTTCACCATTCTGATTGTAGCAGCCGGATTTGTATTTAACTCTGTATTTTTTCCGCTGGTTTTGCTGGCCGACTTTTTCATCCGGGCGTTTACCCGTTCAAAGCTCAGTCCGGTGAGTTTTTTAAGTACAGGTCTGGCAAAACTGCTGCATCTGAGCAAAAAGCCTATTGACAAGGCACCCAAAATTTTTGCCGCACGCCTGGGTTTTTTAATGACGCTGGTAATTGCCACACTGTTTTTGCTGCAATTTTATACTGCCTCGATGGTTGTGGCCGGAATTCTGGTGTTTTTTGCCACGCTTGAATTTGCATTCGGTATTTGCGTAGGTTGTATTATTTACACCTACTTTGTTTTGCCGCTCTATAAATAAAATACAATGCCATGACAAAGGATTTTCCCGAAGGGATGATCTGCTCATAACTACCTTAAAAATTCAGATTTAACAACGCAGCCCGGGAGTTTTTTCCGGGTTGTTTTTTTAATTTAAGCTTTTTTGAATAAAATCCGTTTCTTCCGTCACTCAATTCACACCAGATGGAAAACTGCTGCGGGATTTGTTTTGCGGGCAGATGCGTTCCGTTTATATGGGCAAACTCCACCGGCCAAAGGGTGTATGTTTCGCCGGTATGCAGGTTCATTCCGGTGAGTTTGTAGTAGCCGTTCACCGTCATTTCGGCACTGAGGTAATCGAGCGAGTCGTTGTTGGAAACCATAAATTTTTCTCCGTCGAATGTCACCGAAGCATTCAGTTTCACCAGCGATTCGGTTTTATCTTTTCCGGGACGGAGGGCAAAAAGAAGCAGGACCATGACTGCCAGAACAGTGATGATTACCAGAATTTTGGTTTTTATTTTGTCCACTCAATGCACGTTTTATAATCTGTTATCAGTTCATTTGTTTCTATTCTGCATCAAAAATAGTGCATTTTAGAAATAAAACGAATGATTTTTGGCTGTTAAAAGTTTTATCCTGAGTTTCTTTATTACACCGTGGCTTCAGCCCGGTGCCGAGAAACATCAACCAATCTAAAAAGCTTTAGCGTTAAATTTTTAAATGCTAAAGCTTTTCTTTATTCACTATCAGGCCCACCGGGCTTAAGCACCGGTGTAAAATTTCATCTTTGTTAAAATTCCCTTTTTAACCGTTCCATCACATTTTCTTTTCTCCGGCGCGACACCGGAATTTGCTCTCCGTTTTTAAGGTTTAGCAGGCTGCCGGACTTCAAAAAGGCGGCCACGTGTTTCAAATTAACCAGATGCGTTTTGTGCGCCCGTACGAAACCGAACTCGTGCAGCAAATCTTCAAATTCCACCAGTGTTTTGGCTACCAGCAGGTGTTTGCCATCATCGAACCAGATGTGCGTGTAGTTTCCTTCGCCCTGACAACGAACGATTTTACCGACATCGCTATATTCGATGCGGTCGCCGGAAGGAAGTCCGATGCGGGGATTTCCGGGCTGGTTCAGGTTGTGGTATAGTTGTTTCATCCGGTGGTTTTCCTGCTTTTCGCGGATGCGTTCGGCAACTTTCTCTACGGCAGCTTTCAGGTCGTTGCGGTTGATGGGTTTCAGGATGTAATCGGCGGCGGAAAAACGAATGGCTTTGATGGCGTAGTTGTCGTAAGCCGTAACAAATATCACCTCGAAACTGAAATCCTGCAAATGTTCCAGCAGTTGAAACCCGTTGGCGCGGGGCATTTCAATGTCGAGAAAAACCAGGTCGGGCGGCTGTTCCCGGATAAGCGACAGCGCCGCTTCCACCGAGGCCGCTTCGCCCAGTACCTCCACCTCCGGGCAATACTCCCGAAGGATTCCGGCCAGGTTCTCCCGCCCATGCTTTTCATCGTCAACGATTATGGATTTGAGTTTCATGATTTCAAAATTTTTCTATTCAATCCCCATTTTTTGTTTTACCAGGGGTAGCAAATCCAAACTTTGATTCGATTTGTACAACACCACGTTGGAACCCGTTTCAAAAACATACATCAGCTCCTGTTCTTTGGCCACCTCATCAATAGCTTCCATTGCTTTTTCATAAAGCGGATTAAGCAATTCCTGGTATTTCTGCTGAATTTGCTGCTGCGCGTTTTGCTGAAAACCCTGGATGCGTTCACTCAGATTCTGCAGTTCGGAAATTTTCGCGTTGCGTTTCAGTTCAGAAACTTCCTGTCCCATTTGTTCCAGCTCCTGCAATTTGGCCTGGTAATCTTTCTGCATTTCGCCCAGAATTTCTTCCAGGTCTGTTTGAAATTTGATGAACTCGGTTTCTGTGGTTTTACGCTCCGGAATAACCTGAAGCAGCGCCTGCAAATCGATGTGCCCGAATTTTAAGGTTTGGGCGTTTCCAACTGTTGCAATAATTACGAAAAGAATGGCAACGCAAAAAGGAGTAAATTTTCTCATGATTGTTGATTTTTAGTTATTTGCAGTAAAGTTGAGACAATCATTAAAAAAACGGACTTAACAAAAGTTAAAAATCCATGTACAATATGTTAACTATTTTAAACAAAGTCCATTTTTCACTCAATTTCTGTTAATCCCGGTTTTACTTTTCTTCCGGCACCCAAATTTCCACCCGCGTTCCGGTGGCGCCGTTTTCGGTGAGGTCGGTGATTTGAAGCCGGTATTTTTCGCCTTGTTTTTCCTGCAAAATTTGCAAACGCTCCTGCATCAGTTTCGAGCCTTTGCCGTTTTTGCTGGTGGCCAGTTTTTGAGCCGCCGCCCGGCCAATGCCGTTGTCTTCTATGCAAATCACAATCCTCTCTTTCTCTCTCTTTTCACTGTTTACTGTTAACTGTTTACCGTTTACCAAAAACTGTTCACTGTTCACTGAATACTGTTTACTTTCTTTCAAAACTTCAATTTTCAACTTCCGTTCTCCTTCCTTATGCTGCAGCCCGTGAATCACCGCATTTTCGGCAAAGGGCTGCAGCAACATCGAAGGCACCGGTGTGTTGTGGGGGTCGATCCCTTCGCCTGTTGTTATCTGAAAATTGAAATCGAACCGCAGTTTTTCGAGGTTGAGGTACTGTTGCACCATCTCCAGCTCTTCGGCCAGCGACACTTCTTCTTTTTCGGAGTTTTGCAGCACTTTGCGGATGAGCCCGGCAAAGTCGGCCAAATACAAATGGGCCTCGCGACCCTTGTTTTGCTGCACCAGGTTTTGCACCGAATTGAGGCAGTTAAACAAAAAATGGGGGTTCATCTGCGACCGGATGGCCGTTAGCTCCAGTTCGCGCAAACGCCGCTGCTGCTCTTCCTTTCTGATCCGCTTCCGAACCCGCCATTTCCAAATTAATACACCTATAAAAAATGCAACGAGGACAACTCCAAGCGCTGCTATTATCATTATCAATTGGGATCTATTGAGTTCCTTTTTTTTTACCATCAGGCTGTGTTTGGCCAGGTTCATGGCATCAATGGGATTTTCGCCAAAACCAATACGTTTCCCGGCTTTATCGTAAGCGATAAAATGATAGCGGTCTTTTTTGAAAATGTTGCGCAAACTTTGGTTGTGATTCACCAGAAAAAGCTGATGAGCCACCGGATTTGCCCGTTCAACATAGCTTTGCCAGTCCGGAAAATTACTGCCTTCCATCACCAGCACAAAATTGATTTCGGAATTTTCTTTGGCCAGGTCATCCCAAAAATAGCGTTCCCTTTCCCAAATTTCCGTAATGTAAAAAACTGTGGGTTTTTCTCCGAAAAAATCGGAGAAATAAACCGGGTTACTTTCCTGATTTAAAAACTGCGTCTCAGGCACGTAATCTTCGTTTTGCCACTTCAGATGGTTTTCCATCAGCTTTTCAATGGCGCCGGCAAATTCCTTGTTATTCACCAGGCGCAGCATTAGATCGAGGTACCCGGTAATTTGATTTTGAATAATTCGCTGGTCCTGCGACGAATAATCGAGCGTATTCATCTTTTCCTGCAAAAGCGTTTCAGCAAGCTGGCTGTAAAGTGCGTGACCAGTCAAAACGGTTTTAGTAAGTTCCACTCTTTGTGGTAAGTCACCGAAATAGCGCATATCAGACCGAACAGGAGCACTTAAACGGCCAGAGGAAATGAAATTGCCAATTTGATTCACTTTCTGAAAATGATAATTTAACAAATCAGCCGCCAATTGGCGGGAATGAATGCCGTAATCGTTGTAATTGCGGTGCAGGTAAAAATTATTTACCCGGTTTTCAAGAGCTTCAAAATCTACCTCTTCATATTCCGGGAAATAGGGCCGACCCAATGGTAAATTCAATCTTTGCTGCATAGTTAAATAGTGAATGGCTCCAGTTAAAAGAAATGACCTCAGCTCCGTTGTAACAAAATCATAAACCGGAGCCGGTAACCCGGATTTATACTTTTCGAAAAAGGATTCACTTTTTGTAAGAGCAGAATGAAAACCGGAATATTTTATTTTCCTGCCATCCAGATAGAGCGAGTTGAAATTGAAATTTTGATAAAACAAACCAAACTCTTTCCAAAAGTCGTAAATCAGTTGGGAGGCCTGACGGTTATCTCCCGAGAATTTTACCTCCCACGGAAAAGTTTCTCCTTTGGTTTCGAAATGAATCTTATTTCCCGGTTCGGCATAAAATGCTATCAAGGGAATATCTTCCACCCGGTTTGCCTGACCGAATTGAACATAAACCAATCCGGCATGTTTTAACTCTGTTTCCAGCCTAAAAGCATTGTTTTCATCCAGAAAAACGGTTTCCTGGTAAAGTTCTTTTCCGAACGGTTCGCGCAAATAACCCACAATTACCTTTTTCTGTTTGGTATTTTCAATCTTCCCGGAAATGATAATTCGGTTTTCGGGAATGTTTTTAACTGATTTCAACCGGGTTTTATTCTCTGTGTAAATAAGGCGATGTGGTTCGCCATACGCCCACAATCCGTATTTGGTTGAATCGATTTGAGTTGTCGTGTTTTCAATCAAATACATTTTTTCTGCTTGATATGAAAAATACCGGCTGTGCAAACCGGGTTCAATTTTTTGTTTTGTCAGATGATAAGTGAAAAGTGAATCTGTAACCGTTTTGTTTTCTTTGAATGTAGAAGATTCAATTCCCTCAACTTCGAATTCCGGTTCTGAAATTATAAAGACGGATTGCAGGTGCCGAGTGATTTGAGGAATTCCTTCGGTGTTAAAATCGGAAGTGTGCCGCTCAACTGCTTTTTCATCAAATCCTTTTCGCCGGAGCAGGCTGCGTATTTCCTCCAAAACCTCAGCCCGGTTGTACAGTTTCAATTCCATGGTTTTTTGGTCGAATTCATACTGGTAAAAATCTATCCAGGACAACACCTCTTCCCAAAAACTATCGTACCGGTTTTCATAAAATGCATCTCTAAATTCTGGGAAACGATAATCTTTAAACCGGGGAGGATTTAATTCAGGATTTTCGGCCTTGTTTTCAATCACCGAAACCAACAGATACTTTTTGTTTTCGGGTTGCAGGTTAACGCTCCTTATTCTCAGGCTTTTCGTTTTAATATATTCGTCGAAACGCTGTTGATTTTCGGGCAAAACATATTTTGCTTCTGTAAACTCATAAATGTATTCATAACCTTCTTCCAGATTCAGTCTGATAACCTGCTCCTGCGAAAAGGAACTCAAAACCGAAAAAGCATAAAGCAGTGTAAAAAATACCGGAATCGTTTTCATTGTTGTTAAAATTGTTTTTTTCAAATTTGACAAGTATAAAGCCTCTAAAACAAGATGCATTAATTAACCAGCACAATTCATTTACTAACTTGTTCCAGTAAAACCTTTTTCAGTTCATCATTATTAAAATGAGGCAGATGCGCGTTTGCAACCCGCCCGTTTTTATCAACCAGCGCATAATGCGGAATACCATAAATATTGAATTTGGCAGCCAAGTGGTTCCATTCATCAGAGGTTACTTTGTAATGTTCGCCCATGATGCCGGGTTTCGCTATGGCATAATCCTTTTCCGGCGAGGTTGGGTTGGTGATATAAACAAATACAATATTTTCATTTTTCAGTTCTTCCTTTAATGGTTTTACCTGTTCAATCCCGGATTTGCATGGCCCGCACCAGGTTGCCCAGAAATCTACATAAACAACCTTCCCTTTGTAGTTTTTAATGATGTTGTGAAAAATTTTATCGCCTTCGGTCTTTAACATAGTTTCGCCACCCGCACTGAGTACCTCGGTTTCCGCCTTCTTTTTATAATACTCCGAAATCACGTACTCCTTTAATTCCGGATGACTAATCTTGCTTTTTATGGCATTGAATTCATTTACATCCGGCTTTTCTGCGTTTTTTAACGCTGCCAGATAATTTTGTGCCAGCGGATATTCCAATCCCAGACCGCTGCTGATGCCAAAAACTTCATTTACATTTTTTGCCTGGTTTGCGGCGTAATAGTCATCCATGTATTTTTGGATCGTTTCGTTGTGTTTTTTCCTGAATTCGTTCCAGGGTTCCCTGTACATCCGGGCAAAATTTCTTGCTTCGTTTTCATTGGAATTTTCCACAAAATTCAGCCGGATAAACTCAAACATTTCGGTTTCCTCAGCAGAAAGAGTCAGGCCTTTTTTTACAAGATTATCTTTTACTCCCATCATTTGATGATAATACGCTAAATTACCAAGCTCGAAATCGGTTAACCTGATTGCGTTTAACAATTGACCATACCTGTTGCATAACAAAGCTGTTTCATGGTTAATCGGTGCGTTTTTTAAAAACGCTTTAAGTTCGGTTGGATTAACTTTTTCTTCTGTAAATGCAATTTGTTCTTCCTGTTTTAAATTCCTGTTCATATAATAATTGCCCATTCTTCTATTCTGGTTAAAACGCAATAATGCATCGGCAAACTGAAATTTGATATTCATTTCGCCAACAACCCGGGCTTTTTCAGAAAGATTTTGTAAAGCTGCGAGTTCATCGTCTGCTTTTTCTTTTTTGGATTGAATAAAACCGGCATATTCACTGAAACTCATTTTTGCAACAGCTTCATAAAATGCCGGGGAAAATGTTTCCAGTGCCGGAAGTTTTTCCCAGTCATAATTCAATACTGCGCTTTCGCCCATAAAAAGAGAGCGTTGCCCGGGAATTCCGGAATTTGCAAGATGAAACAGGTTTTTACCGGGCTCTAAAAACAGATGGACAGTAAGTTTGGGCAAACCCACCTGAACGATTTGAGGAAGGTCGAGCGGAAAAGTAACGGAAAAAAATCCATCTTCGCGGATGGAAATGACATATTTCTCTGTTTCGCGGGAAATCGCGTTCATGACGCTAACGATGCCAGTGTTTGTTCCCAAACGTTTTGTAAAATTCCTGAAATAACCACTGTAGGTTACCTCGCCGGGATTGATAACCGGAGTTGAAAATTCTTCAGTATCCCTGATTTTTATTTCCGTAAATTCTGCAGAAAAAGCTTTTAATGCTTCAGTATTTTCACCCACCTGACAGCCATTTGGGGCTGTTTTTGCAAAAAGAACTTTTTCCTTTTCATTTGCTTTCAGCGTGATTTTCCAAAGTTGCTCCTGCTCTTTAACCGAAACATATTCCCATACCTGTTCATCTGCAATGGCCTTTTTTTCAAAAAAACTGTATGCCCATTTTCCGGTTTCGGTTGAAAACCAGTTGCCTGCAAATTCTTCGGGAAGTACCGATGAATAGGGCGGTTTATTGATAACAATATCGTAAATCATCCAGGGTTGTGCAGTAGGTTCACCGAAATCTATCTTTTCGGTTTTTGGATCGATTGGCGGAAAATAAAGGGTGTACGACAAATCACCTTCGGGCATGGTAATCCAACCGTTCACCGGTTCAGGTGCGTCTTTTCGTATCATAAACAACGAATCAGGCTGGCCAACAACCTGTATATAACTTTTTTTGGCAATTCCAAAAGTTCTGCCCGGCTCCAGGTTTAGTTTGAATGTGAGGGCAGTTTCGGTATCGGTTAACACTATTTTGGTGATAAAAACAGCATCAGTACCAATCCCGAATTCAGGATTTTCAATGATTTTTTGGGCATTCGCAACAATAGCCATAAACGACAGAAAAGAAAGAAACATTAGCTTTTTCATGGTTTTTGTTTTTATTTTATTTGTTGAAATTAAGGTTTAAAAACGAAATAAAAAAGAACCATTTATTAAACGGCGGGTTTGGTTTATTAAACGGTGGATTAAGGAAATATCCAATGCAAAATACTCAATATTGAATATTGGATATTCTGTAATCTTTTTTCAAAAGAATAAAATCTGCATCGCTATTTATAAGGTTGATCTTCCTAAATTCCCGCAAAAACCGTAAGTTTGAAACCAAAGAATTTAAATGAACAAAAACATGAAAAACCGGCATTTCATTCTTCTTGCAATTTTACCTGTGCTTTTTTCAGCCTGCCACCGAATTACTGAACCTGGAAAAGTCAATCCTTCTTTGACACTTTGGTACGACAAACCCGCCACCGAATGGACAGAAGCGCTGCCATTGGGTAACGGACGAATCGGCGCCATTGTTTACGGTGAAACGGAAAACGAAACCATTCAGTTTAACGAGGAAACACTTTGGAGCGGCCAGCCGCACGATTATGCCAACAAAGGTGCGCACAACTACCTGGAGGAACTGCGGCAATTGCTTTGGGAGGGGAAACAAAACGAAGCGCACGAACTGGGGAACCAACATTTCATGTCGCAGCCGTTTGGACAACTGAGTTACCTGCCCTTCGGAAACATAGAGCTGAATTTCCCCGGCCATAAAGAAGTTACCTCGTACAGGCGGCAACTCAATTTGGAAAATGCTGTTTCGTCGGTTTTTTATGAAGTTGACGGGATGAAGTTCAAACGTGAAGTTTTTGCCTCTGCGCCGGATCAGGCAATCGTTATCCAGCTTGAAACTTCTGAAAACGGGGCGCTTAATTTTACAGTCGGCCTGAATTCACCCCATTCAGAATACGAAGTTTCAGTGGACGGAAACCAAGTCATTTTGAAAGGAAACGCAAACAACTATCATCAGGAACTGGGCCGTGACGGCAACCCATACCCCGAAAGTAAACTAACCTTTGAAGCCCGGCTGCGCATAGAGCACGATGGCGGCGGACTGGTTCAGTATGACGATTCCATTGCGGTGGTGAAAGCCCGAAAGGCAACCCTCTATCTGGTGGCAGCTACAAGTTTTGTAAACTATGACGACATCAGCGGAAATCCGGAAGAACGCTGCATTGAATCCCTGGCTAACCTGGAAGGGAAACCTTATCAAACCCTGAAAGAAAAACATATTGAAGATTACCGGAAATTATTTAACCGGGTTTCCCTCAATTTGGGGAGCTCGGAAATTTCGGAACGACCAACCGACCAGCGTCTGACAACGTTTTACGAAGATGAAGACCCCAGTCTGGTATCCCTGCTGTTTCAATACGGAAGGTACCTGCTCATTTCCTCATCGAGGCCGGGAACGCAGCCTGCCAACCTGCAGGGCATCTGGAACGACCGGATGGCGCCGCCATGGGACAGCAAATATACCATCAACATCAACACCGAAATGAATTACTGGCCGGCGGAAATGACCAACCTTTCGGAATGTGCGGAACCGCTTTTTTCGATGGTGGAAGACCTCTCGCAAACCGGGCAAAATGTGGCCAGGCAACACTACAACCTGGAAGGCTGGGTGACCCACCACAACACCGATTTGTGGCGGGGTGCTGCACCAATCAACCATGCCAACCATGGTATCTGGCCCACAGGTGGCGCCTGGCTGAGCCAGCATTTGTGGTGGCATTTCCAGTACACCGGCGACAAAGGATTTCTGAAAAACCGTGCCTACCCCGCGCTAAAAGAAGCCTCCCGGTTTTTTGCCGGCTACCTGGTTCCCTGGCCCGAAAATCCCGAATGGCTGGTAAGCGGACCAAGCAATAGTCCCGAGTTGGGAGGACTGGTGATGGGGCCAACCATGGATCATCAGATTATCCGAAACCTTTTTGCAAACACCATTGAAGCGGCTGAAATACTGGGCGAAGACGATGATTTTATTGAAATGCTGAAAAGCAAGCGCAAAAAAATTGCTCCCAACCAAATTGGCAAACACGGCCAATTGCAGGAGTGGCTGGAGGATGTGGACGATCCGAACGAAAAACACCGGCATGTTTCGCACTTGTGGGGACTGCATCCCGGCAATGAAATTCATCCCATTACCACGTCCGAACTGGCCGAAGCCTGCAAAGTCACACTTTTGCACCGCGGCGACGGTGGCACCGGTTGGTCGAGGGCCTGGAAAATCAACTTCTGGGCACGCCTTCTCGATGGCGACCACGCGTTCCTGCTGCTGAAAAACCTGATGGTTCCATCCAAAAGCCAGAAGACCAATTACCAGGACAGAGGCGGGCTGTATTTCAACCTGTTCGATTCCCACCCTCCCTTCCAAATCGATGGAAACTTCGGGGCAACTTCGGGTATTGTGGAAATGTTGCTGCAGTCGCACCTGCGCAATGAAAACGGTGATTTTTACCAGGATTTGCTTCCGGCGCTGCCTTCCAAACTTCCAAACGGAAAAATTTCGGGACTGAAAAGCCGCGGAGGATTTGAGTTGGATATTACCTGGGAAAAAGAAAAACTGGTTGCCGTAAAGGTTAAATCGTTTCTCGGAAATAAGCTCATTCTAAGGTGTCAGGGGAAAACCATTTACAGAGAAACCACGGCCGGAGAGACATTATTGCTTGGCCCCGGAGATTTTTCGTAAATGATGGAAGTCAAAACCTGAAATTTTCCTACCTTTATTTTCTAAAACCGGGAACAAAAAGTTATGGGTAATTCTTTATCAAAAAAAGACCAGGAAAAACTTTTCGATGAGCTAATTGAGGTCAAACTATTGTACAAAACAAAAGAAAAAGTCTGGAAACAAACTGCCGGGGAACATCCTGAGTTCAACAAAATGAAAGAAGACCTTTCAGTGTTGAAAAACCGGATAAAAAATATTGAAAAAAACATTTCAAATTTCGGCGACAGTTTTTTCGATGTATATGACAAAGAGTTGATTAAACCGCTTAGCGAAAAAGATATTTTCATTTTAAGAGAAGAAATAAAGGAGGTAAGGAACACGCTGGAAACTTTGGGGAAAAACGAATAATCTGATTCAATAGGAATCAACACTCCAACGCCGTTTTCAGCAAAAAAACAGTCCAATGAATTCCAATACACAAATTGTGTTTTTAATAGCGATGGTGTGTGTTTTTACAGGTTGCCGAACAGAACCTGTGGAAAAACCAATCCCCGATTCCGAATATCCTTCTACCTACCGGAAAATTTTAACTCAGCAGAATTGGGAAATAAAAAATGCAGCATTTCAACAAATAAACGTCCACGAAAACCTTTTTCTGAACCAGCAGGGATTTTTGGAAGGCCAGGTTTCTTATGAAACCGATTCACTCACCCTGGAAACGGTGGTTCAAAAAGTGCAGGAACTGATAAGCCGTTATTCTGTTTACATGGGAATTCCTTCCGGACAAACATTTGATCTTGAAAATATGAACTTTTTTACATCTACATTGATACCCAATCCGGAGAAATTATCCGGAAATACCGCAAATGGGTGATGATGTAGTTACGCCAGAAAATCTATTTTTATCAAATTGAAGTAAAAAATGTGTAAGAATAAGAAGTTCTGAATAAGGTAATAAGGTAGTTTTTATTTATGACGGTTTTCTACTAAGCTTTTTGTTTAAAAAAATAAGGTTAATTTATTTTGCGACTTGCTTTAATGAAAAAACCTTATTTTTATTCTCCTAAAGCTTAGTAGCAAGAGACAAACGAAAAACAAAACCTTATTACCTTATTTTACATGAAAATTAAATACAACAATCTTTACACACATTTCATTTTTACAACCTACCAAAGGCTGTCACTAATTCCGGAAAAAAACAGAATACGAATTGAAAAATACATAACGGGCATTGTGAATAACAATTCCTGTAAATTATATGCTATCTATGCAAACCCCGACCACCTGCATTTTTTGGCATCACGGTCCCCTGATATTTCGGAAGAAAGACTGGCAACAATTATTGAAGAAAGTTCGGAAAACTTTATAAATGAAAACAAACTTGGCAACGGTAATTTTGCCTGGCAGAAATCAGCATCTGCTTTTTCCGTTTCAAAATCTGATATTGACAGAACATGCAAGTACATTCTGAATCAAAAAGAGCACCACAAAAATGTTAGTTTTTCTGAAGAGTTGGAAATTTTCATCAAACATTACCAGGAAACAATTAGAAAAAATTTGGATTAGTATCTTTTTTACGCCAGAAAAATAAAATCTTTCCCTTCGGAATAATGCCGTTCCAGTAAACTTTTTCGAATCAGTTCCCGGGCGCCGTATTTCATCACCATGGGCACAATAAACATATCTTTCGGCGCGGGAATCTCCGTAAAATGCAACGTGGTTTTCTTTGTGGTTTTCCCTTTTACAATATCGATGAAACCCTGAATTTTCAATCCTTCCTTTTCCAGCAAATTTGCCCGCTGCCGGGTTTTTCGTCCGGCGCCCCACACCCATATTTCGGGATGAAACGGGTTGTTTTGCTCCGACCATTTTCTGAAATAGGTTGCTTTTACCCTGAAAAATGCCTCGGTTGCATAGCGCTCATCTGTGCGTGTAAGCCGGGTCGAATAATCGTGCCACTCCAGAAGTGGCTCCTGAAGTTTGGTCATTTTTACTCCGGCATCCAGGTAGCGCAGTTGCATTTCGTAATCTTCGGGGAAATCACCCTGCCGGCAACCGCCCAGCTTTTCGAATAATTCACGTCTGAACATTATGGTCGGGTTCACCACCGGAATTTCCATAAACCGATACATTTCAATTTCTTCGGAAGAATGAAACGAATTCGCCCACCGGACAAATCTTTCAAAACCGCCTGTTCCGTTGCTGTGAGAAACATATTTTACAAACGAACCCACCAGGCCTGTTTCGGGGTTTTTTTCCAAATACCGAACCTGCTTTTCGAGTCGCTCCGGATAAGAAATATCGTCTGCATCCATTCGGGCAATAAAACGACCACGGGAATTTTCAAGCCCACAATTCATGGCATGGTCCACTCCCTGTTTCGGTTCATCCAGCAGCCGGATTCGCGAATCTTTTCTCGCGAATTCCTGTGCGATTGAAAAACTTTTATCGGTAGAATTGTTGTTAACCAGCAAAATTTCGAAGGAGGTAAAAGTTTGGTGCAGCATACTTTCCACAGCATCCGCCAAGGTATTTTCAGCATTAAAAAAAGGTAGAATAACTGAAACTTCAGGCATCGTTTCCGCGGGTTAGCTGGTGAAAAATGCTTTCCAGGTTTTGTTGTTTTTGAACCAGGGTGAGCAGTGTCAGGTTGTTTTCCAAGGCAAACCTAAAAATTTCAGGTCGAATATCAATTTTCCCATTGGATTCAATTTCCCAGTTTTCGCCGTCAAACTCAGCATATTTGATCCATTTCAGTGAAATTAATTTTTGCTTTTCAAACGGTTTGTCGAATGCAGCAATCACAGTCTGGTTTTTGTTCAATTGCCCTTCTTTCACCTCAGAAATAGTTCCATCGGCCACAATTTTACCTTTGTTGATGATGACCACCCGGTTGCAAACAGCCTCCACTTCCTGCATAATGTGCGACGAAAGAATAACCGTTTTTTCCCTGCTGATGGAGCGAATCAAACTGCGAATGTCCTCCAGTTGGTTTGGGTCGAGGCCGGTTGTAGGTTCATCGAGAATGAGCACCTTCGGATCATGAATCAAGGCCTGCGCCAGCCCCACACGTTGCCTGTACCCTTTTGAGAGCGCACCGATTTTTTTGTGCTGCTCGTCGCCCAGCCCGATAAGTTCAATCATACGGTGAGTATGCTGTTTCCTGTTTTTCAACTGATAAAAACCGGCGATAATTTCCAGATATTCTTTCACATAAAGGTCAAGATAAAGAGGATTATGTTCGGGCAGGTATCCAATGTTCTTTCGAAGTGAAGTATTTTCAACCAAAACTTTCCGATCTTCAATCCATACCTCCCCCGAATTGGCGGGTAAATATCCTGTAATAATTTTCATTAACGTGGACTTCCCGGCGCCATTTGGACCGAGCAATCCCAGGAGTTCGCCATTATTCACCGAAAAACTTACCTGGTCCAGCGCCTTCTGCTTTCCAAATAATTTTGTTATATTACTGACTTTTAAGTCCATATATTTTTATTGATGAACAAAAATAAAGGAATCTTTTTAAATTAAAACCATTAGCGTAAATTTGCATTTCAGCTTAACAGATTATCATGAAAGATCGTCATTTTAATTACATTAAAGATATAACCCGCTACGAAAGGCAAAAAACCTGGGAAGTGAAAATTGGTGAAGTAGGTGTAGGGGGTGACAATCCAATCAGGATTCAGTCGATGACTGATACCAGCACAAAAGATACCGAACCAACGGTTGACCAAATAATTGCCCTGGCAAAAGCCGGCGCCGACTATGTGCGTTGCACGGTAAAAGGCATTTACGATGCCGAAAACCTGAAAAACATTGTGGATGAATTACGTAACCGGGGATATAAAACCCCGTTGATTGCAGACATCCATTTCAACCCGCGGTTGGCCGATATTGCTGCCAAGTATTTTGACAAAGTTCGAATCAATCCCGGAAATTTTTATGACAAACGGGCACGGTTCGAGGCAAAAATTTATTCCGATGAGGAATATAAGGAAGAACTGTTGAAAATTGAGGAACAGTTTATTCCATTTCTGGAATTGTTAAAGGAAACCAACACTGCGCTGCGCATTGGCGCCAACCATGGCTCACTTTCCGACAGGGTAATGAGTCGTTTTGGTGATTCGCCCTCGGGAATGGTTGAATCGGTGCTGGAATTTCTGAGAATATGTAAAAAAGTGAATTTTAAAAATGCAGTGGTTTCCATTAAATCGAGCAATACCCGCATGATGGTTTATACCGTGCGCCTGCTGAATTACAAAATGCGCCTGGAAGATATGAAATTTCCCATTCACCTTGGCGTAACTGAGGCTGGTGAAGGGGAAGACGGACGCATTAAATCGGCTGTGGGCAACGGGGCATTACTTGCCGATGGTATTGGCGATACTATACGGGTTTCGCTTACCGAAAATCCGGTAAATGAAATACCAGTTGCTAAAAAACTGGTTGAACATTTTAAAACATACCGCGACCACGAACCCATTACCGCATCGCTTATTGCACAGACCAACCCGTTTGAATATGAAAGACGTTCCACCCGTCCTGTGTTAAACCTGGGAGGCGAAAACCTGCCGGTAGTTGTGGCCGATTTGGGCGACCGTAACCTTAAAGAGATGCTGCCTGTACGCGGGAAGCTGGTTCCCGATTATTTTCTGTCGGGAAATGGAATCATGGACATTAATGGTGAAAGTTATCCCATTATTTCGCTTGAGGAATACCTGTTTGAAAGCACGCGTTGGGGAAGATTAAAATTTATTCGCACCAACAAAATGGAGTTCGACCAGTTTATGGATAAGAACCCCGAAATTATGATGAAACTAAAACAAACCCGGAAAACAGTGCTCATTCTGGAAAGCTACAACAAAAACCCGATGGCTGAATTAAGGGCCTTTTTCACCACTTTGGAGTCGCACATCTGGAAAATACCGGTTATCATTTACAGAAGATATAACGAAAGAAAGCTGGATGACCTTCAGATTAAAGCGGCTGCCGATTTGGGAGGACTTCTCATCGACGGCTATGGAGACGGTATCTGTATTTCAAATGAAAATGAACGAATAACCTTCACTGAACTGAAAGATTTAAGTTTCGGTATTTTACAAGCCAGTCGCATGAGAATGTCCAAAACCGAGTTCATTTCATGTCCCGGTTGCGGAAGAACGTTATACAACCTTCAGGAAACAACAAAAAAAATTAAAGAACACTTTAAACACATTGACCATTTGAAAATTGGCATAATGGGATGTGTGGTAAACGGTCCCGGGGAAATGGGCGATGTGGATTACGGTTTTGTTGGTGTTAGCCACAATAAAGTTACGCTTTACAAAGGTTTGAAACCTGTAAAAAGACACATTCCTTTTGAAAATGCAGTAGATGAACTCGAGCAACTGATAAGGGAAAACGGCGACTGGAAAGACCAGTAATAAACTTAAAACAATATGGCTAAAACGCACTGGAAACCCGGAACAATGATTTACCCGCTGCCGGCAGTAATGGTGAGTTGCGGGCACACACCTGAAGAATACAACATTATTACCATTGCCTGGACGGGTACCATTAACAGCGACCCGCCCATGTGTTCCATTTCAGTTCGCCCGGGAAGGCATTCCTACGAAATTATTAAACGAACCGGTGAGTTTGTTATTAATCTGACTACCGAAGAACTGGCCAAGGCCACCGACTGGTGTGGATGCCGCTCGGGCCGGAAATACAATAAATGGGAGAAAATGAAACTAACTCCCGGTCCCGCCCGAAAAGTAAAAGTGCCCATTATTGAAGAATCGCCAGTTAATATTGAGTGCGTGGTGAAAGAAATAAAGGAACTGGGCACTCACCACATGTTTATTGCCGAGGTGGTTAGCGTTTCGATTGACGATACGTACATGAACGACCAAAATACTTTCAGCTTTGCCAAAGCCCGCCCGCTGGTTTACAGCCACGGCCATTATTTCGGCCTCGGGAAAATGATCGGGAAGTTTGGATGGTCTGTTCAAAAGAAGAAAAAAGCCTGAACCCCGGGTAAAAGATACAACTAAAAACAAATTCTTTTCCAACAATCAAAAACAAATGGCTATGAACAAGCTAAAATTAATAACACTTTTAAGCATTATAACAGTTATGGTAAATGCACAAAACCCGCTTTTGGGAGAATTTAAAACACCTCACGAAACCGCACCCTTTGCAGCAATTGAAAATGAACATTTCCTGCCGGCTTTCAGGGAAGCGATTAAAACCGGCGAAGCAGAAGTGAAAAATATTGCCGAAAACCAGGCAGAACCAACATTTGAAAATACCGTTGAAGCATTAGACAGGGCGGGGAAATTGCTGGGCCGTACTGCCGGAATCTTTTTCAATCTGGTGAGTGCCGAAACCTGTGATGAGCTGCAGCAACTTGCGCAGGAAATTTCTCCGCTGCTTACAAAATATCAAAACGACATTACTTTAAATCCGGTATTGTTTGAACGGGTTAAATCAGTTTATAATCAAAAAGATAACCTCAATCTGAATCCCGAACAGCAAACCCTGCTCGAAAATACTTACCTGAACTTTGTGCGCAAAGGAGCCAATTTGTCCAATGTTGACAAAGAAAAGTTCCGGGAAATAAGTACTGAATTATCGAAACTTTCGCTCAAATTTGGCGAAAATGTGCGGAAAGAAACCAACAACTTCGAATTGCACATTACCGGAAAAAGCAAACTTTCGGGTTTACCCGAGGGTGCATTGGAAGCAGCAGCAGCCAAGGCAAAAAGCAAAAATAAGGACGGCTGGATTTTCGATATTACCATGCCAACCTATTTACCTTTTATGCAGTACGCCGATAACCGCGAACTGCGTGAAAAAATGTACCTGGCCTACATGTCAAAATCGTTTAAAGGAAATGAATTCGATAACCGCGAAAACATCCGCAAAATAGTCAATCTGAAGCTGGAAATGGCCAAACTGCTTGGCTATAAAAATTATGCCGAATATGCACTGGAACAACGTATGGCCATGAACCGGCAAGGCGTTTACAAATTACTTGAAGACCTGTATGACGCTTCCTATACTGTTGCTCTAAAAGAAAAGGAAGAAATAAAGGCTTATGCTGAAAGGTCAGGTTTTACGAGTGAAATTATGCCCTGGGACTGGACTTATTTCAGCGAAAAACTGAAAGAAGAAAAGTTCGATTTGAACGATGAAATGCTCAAACCCTACTTTGAACTGAAGAAAGTGGTGGATGGCGTTTTCGGTCTGGCAACCGAATTGTTTGGAATTACATTCAAACCGAATCAGGAAATTCCGGTTTATAACGAAGAAGTGGTTCCCTACGAAGTGTATGATGCGGATGGTTCATTTATGGCCGTTCTTTACACCGACTTCCATCCGCGCCCGGGCAAACAGGGCGGCGCATGGATGAACGATTTCAAAGGGCAATGGAAAGAAAACGGAACCGACTCACGACCGCACATTACCATTGTAATGAATTTCACCCGCCCAACTGAAACCAAACCGGCCCTGCTTACTTTTAACGAAGTGGGAACCTTTATGCATGAATTTGGCCACGCTTTACATGGAATGCTGGCCAATTCAACTTATTCCAGTTTGTCGGGCACCAACGTTTATCGTGATTTTGTGGAACTGCCCTCGCAAATTATTGAGAACTGGGCTGTTGAAAAAGAGTTTCTCGACCGGTTTGCCACTCATTACGAAACCGGAGAACCTATTTCTGCAGAACTGGTGGAAAAAATCAAAGCCTCGCAAAACTACCTGGCCGGTTACCTCTCTGTGCGTCAGCTAAGTTTTGGATACCTCGATATGGCCTGGCACACCCTCGATAAACAGTTTGCTGGTGATGTGAAACAATTCGAAGAAGCGGCCTGGAAGAAAACACAAATTTTCCCGGTAATTGATGAAGCTTGTATGAGTACACAATTCAGTCACCTGTTTGCAGGCGGTTACGCAGCCGGTTATTACAGCTACAAATGGGCAGAAGTGCTTGATGCCGATGCTTTCAGGGTATTTCAGGAAAATGGATTATTCAACAAGGAAGTGGCATCCTCGTTTCGCAAAAACATTTTGGAGAAAGGCGGAACCGAGCACCCGATGGTTCTTTATAAACGTTTCCGCGGTCAGGAACCAACGGTTGATGCCTTGCTTGAACGGAGCGGATTAAAATAGGATTTTACATTTCAAAAATATTTTTCCCTGATATAGCTTCGTCCGAAAAAGTCCATGTCGAAACCAAGGGTAACTTCATAAGTTCCGTATTGGTAGGGGAAAATCTCGTTGTAAGTAAGATCCATGGCAAAACCAATACGCAGGTTGTTATCCATAATCCACTGCGAAATAAAACTGATGGCATTTCCTGACCGGTTCATTAGTCCCAGCCACAACTGTTCGCGCAACATAAAATTGATGCCAATATCGTAATTCAGAGGTAATCCCCGGTTATATGTAAGCATCATGGTCGGTTTAATTATCAAATAATTATACTGAATAAGCCGAAAAACATAACCTCCCATAAGATAAACGGTTTGAACCTGCGCTTCTACATTAAAATTATTGATATTGGCTTTGTAGTCGTTTTTAATCATTTTGGGAAAGGAAAGTCCAACATAATAATATTCATCGTAAAGAAATCCGCCTATTCCAAAGTTGGGCATAAATTTCAGATCCACATCTTCTGAAAAAGCTTCATCATATTGGCCATCAGGATAAAGCTGGTATTGGGTAAGTGGATTTTTATAGTTGATAAAACCGAATTTCAGTCCCAGCCGGAGTCTTGTTTGCGGAGTTATGGCAACTTCATAGGCATAATCGCCAAAAATATCCAGTTTGTTTTCCAAGCCATAGCGGTCGTTGGTAACATTCAGGCCCAGGCCTACTTTTTCGTTGTTTGTAGGCGAATGAAAAGAAAAAACCTGGGTAAGCGGCGAACGGTTAATGCCTGCCCACTGTTTTCTAACCAAAGTGGAAAATCCAATTTTCTCCCACATACCTGCATAAGCCGGATTAATGGGCTGCATATTGAACATATACTGGGTAAGAATAGGTTCTGCCTGCCCGTAACTTTTGCCATAAAAAGCAGCAATCAAAATGGTTATTAAAACAAATTGTCCAATCCAGTTTTTCATGATTTCCCGGAACAAAATTCCAAGGGGCAAACTACAAATTTAATGCGACATAGCCAACAGAAGTTTTAAAATATTGAAGTTCAACAACCAGCGGCAAAATCTGTTAGTCAATTTTAACTTTAGCCAGGTAAATGGAAGTTTTTTCTTCGTGCGAAGAGTAATAACTCACCCACAATATTCCATCATAAAAAACCATACCCGGATAGCTTGTGTCTCCACCCGAAGGAAATTCCAAAAACTCTTTTTCTAATATCACAAAGAATATTAACTTTGCATCTGCTACGTGGAAAGATTTGAGATTGATTGCAACCACAGAAAAAAAATGCTAAAGCAATCGTGCTTTTTTTTCAACAATTTCAATCCGATACATCCCGCAGCCAGAAAATTAGTGTTGAACATGCTGATTAATTTCGGCTAAAAATTTGGGATTATGAGTTATTTATTTACAAGTGAGTCGGTTTCTGAAGGCCATCCCGACAAAGTTTCCGACCAGATTTCTGATGCACTGTTGGACGAGTTCCTGGCATTTGACAGCGACTCGAAAGTGGCCATTGAAACGCTGGTAACTACCGGTCAGGTAGTAGTAGCCGGCGAGGTTAAATCCAAAACTTATGTTGATGTTCAGGAAGTTACCCGCCGCGTGATCAACAAAATCGGTTATACAAAAAGCGCTTACCGCTTTGAGGGCGATTCGTGCGGAGTGCTGGTAGCCATACACGAACAAAGCCCCGACATTAACCGCGGGGTGGACAAAACCGAAAAAGAAGAACAGGGCGCGGGCGACCAGGGAATGATGTTTGGTTATGCCTGCAAAGACACAGACCATTATATGCCTCTGGCCCTGGAATTGTCGCATGAGATTTTGAAAGAACTGGCGGTAATCAGGCGCGAGGAAAAAGTTATGACTTATCTCCGTCCCGATTCCAAATCGCAGGTTACCATTGAATACTCTGACGACAATCTCCCGCAAAAAGTACACACCATTGTAGTTTCTACCCAACACGATGAGTTTGATGCCGATGAGCCGATGCTGACCAAAATCAGGGAAGATGTGATTAATATCCTCATCCCGCGTGTGAAAGCCAAACTGCCCAAACGGGTGCAGCAACTTTTTGGCAACGACATCATTTATCACGTGAACCCTACCGGAAAATTTGTAATTGGCGGTCCACACGGAGATACCGGTCTTACCGGCCGCAAAATCATTGTGGATACTTACGGGGGAAGAGGTGCTCATGGAGGAGGGGCATTCTCAGGAAAAGATCCTTCGAAAGTGGACCGCTCGGCAGCTTATGCCGCAAGGCACATTGCCAAAAACCTGGTAGCTGCCGGCGTGGCCGACGAAATTCTGGTTCAGCTGGCTTATGCCATTGGTGTTGCCCGGCCTGTTGGCGTATTTGTTAATACTTACGACCGTAAAAATGTACGTTTTACTGACAGTGAAATCGCACAAAAAATCCAGGAAATTTTTGACCTTCGCCCGGCAGCAATTGAAAACCGGTTAAAACTGCGGAACCCCATTTACCTTGAAACTGCTGCATACGGACACATGGGCCGTCAGCCCGAAACGGTGGTTAAAAAGTTTGAATCGCCATACGAAAGTGCTCCTGCCATAAAAGAATTGGAGTTGTTTACATGGGAAAAACTCGATTCAGTAGTAGAAATCAAAAAAGCTTTCGGGATTTAATCCCGGGGGAAGTGTAATAATACGCTTTCAGGGGGTGTTTCAAAATTCGTTTTGATTTATCCCCTTTTTTTTTCACATTTTTTGTAACCTCTTTTGCTTTAAAACGAATAAACCAACAGAGACAATGTTCACTTAAAACCTGGGAATCATGGAAGAAAAACTGGTTACAATTGTAGTATTACCCTACTCCAAGGCGCAAATGCTGAAAATACGCCTGGAAGAACAGGATATAGAGTGCGATCTGGAAGACATCAACCTGATGGAAGATGCTGCAACTTCAGTAAAAATTATAATTCTTGAAAAAGATATCCGAAAAGCTGTTCCGGTTCTGGATGAATTTCTGGGAAAAAAATTAGAAAAAAAGAAAAAAACAGAAGAGAAAGACGACCACGTTCTGGTGCCGGTTGATTTTTCACCTGTAACTTTTAAAACCTGCAAAATGGCATTTAATATTGCTGCACATTTGCAGGTAAAACTGGTATTTATACATTGTTACATTAATCCGGTCGTTCATTCGGTTCCTTATGCTGATGTATATGTTTACGATTCCACTTTGCTGGAACGAATGGACAATGCCGAAAAAAATGCCAATGATAATTTCAGGAAATTTATCCGGAAACTATCTTCCGATATTGGCAAAGAAAAATGGAAGAGCGTTAATAGCGAATACATTATTAAACCGGGATATGCCGACGAAGACATCCTGGGTTATGCACAGGAAAACAACTCAAGGTTGATTGTTATGGGCACCGGAGGCGACGCCGGCATGGTTATGGGAAGTGTAACCGCCGATGTAATATACAACGCAAACGTTCCGGTACTGGTTATTCCCGAAGAATCGCCGGAAAAGGAAATCTTCGATTTGCAAAAAGTGGTTTATGCCACCAATTTCGATGAAAAAGACTTTTCAGCCATCGACAAGCTGATTGGGATATTAAAACCTTTCGACGTGAAAGTATTTTGCGTTCATGTAGGAAAAGAAGAAAGTTCTGACTGGGATAAAGCGCGGCTTGAAGGGATGAAAGATGTGCTGAAAAGCAAATACGAACAAAAAGATTTTGATTGCCGGTTGCTTGTTGGGGAAAATATTCTGGAAACGCTCGATAAATTTATAAAAGAAGAAAACATCGACATTATTTCGCTCACCACCCACAAGCGGAATATGATTTCACGGTTGTTCAATCCAAGCATTGCCCGCAAAATGGTTTTCCACAGCAACACACCGCTGCTGGTTTTCCATGCGTGAGAAAATGACTATTTCCCCTGCTTGAAAAGAATTTCCTTCTCTTTTTTGGTGAGGCTTTCATACCCCGATTCTGCAATTTTATCCAGAATCCGGTTGATTTCTTCCTGTTTAATGTTTTGCTGGCGGTTATATTCATAATCGTCTCGCGGCGGTGCTTGCTGTTTAAACGTTACTTTCATCCGCTCTTTGGGTTTGAACCAATCGCCAATTTTATCGATAAAGGCAACCAAACCCGAACCCCAGTCTTTTCCCTTACGCAATTGCACAATGTAAAACCATCCCCAGGCGGCGCCACCCAAATGAGCCAGATTTCCGCCCGGGTTGGAAGCCGAAATGCCGATAATGGATATTACGACATAAAAAGCAGCAATGTATTTCAACGGGAAACGACCGATAAAAAACAGGTGAATCTCCCGCTGCGAATCGTAAACGGCAATGGCCATCAACAGGGCAAAAACCGATGCCGATGCCCCAAACAAAATGGCATTGACCGACTGAAAAGCCGGAAAAATATTGAAGGCCAGCACATACAGCAAAGCGCCGGCCAGCCCGCCCAGCAGGTAAATGCTCAGCAGTTTGTCTCCTTCAAAATGATAAAGAAAAAGTTTGCCAAACCAGTACAACCCCAGAATATTGAACAGCAGGTGCAGAAATCCGGCATGCAGAAACATGTAGGTAACGGGAGTCCAAAACCGTTGTAAAAGCATTTCGGGGTTCGAAGGAACCGAAAGCCATTCGATGAGATAAAATGGCTGGCCAACGAGATAAAAAATAACTCCGAGTAGTTTGATCAGAAGAAAAACACCCAGATTGATGTAAATGAGCCGGGTCAGCACCGAACCCTCCTTAAACGTACGCTTTATGTCGGCCCAAATATCCATTAATAAAAATGTCTGGTGTTTTTGTTCCAGTATTTAATGAGCAAATAACCAAACAGCATCCCACCCAGGTGTGCAAAATGTGCCACGTTACTGCCCGGCCGGGAGAAACCTAAATAAAGTTCAATTAAACCGTAAGCAATAACAAAATATTTGGCTTTGATGGGAATGGGCGGAAAAAGCAGCATCAACTGGGTATTGGGGAAAAGCACACCAAATGCCAGCAGCACACCAAACACTGCACCCGACGCACCAACCGTGGGAATATCCATTTTCAGTTGCAGAATACGTTCCATCAGGTTCAAAGCTTCAGCAGCATAAGCTGAACTGGTGGCATCGTTGTACCAGGTATTAATGAAATCGCGCACCTGTACCGATGCATTAGATAAATGTTTGCTGACAAATTGGTCGAGCAGCTCAGGTGATGGAGTATTACGGAATGCCTCAATGGCATTTTGCATGGAAGAAATTTCGAGGTAATTTACAAACATGTGGAGCGCAACAGCGCCCAAACCGGTCACAAAATAATAAATAAGAAACCGGCGCGATCCCCAAACACTTTCCAGAACACGTCCAAACATCCACAGGGCAAACATATTAAAAAACAGGTGCATAAGCCCCCCGTGCATAAACATGTGCGTTACAATCTGGTGCATCATAAATTTGTCGGAGCCCGGATAGTGCATGCCCAGGTATGCTACCAAATCGATTCCCCTGCTCTGCAAAACCCAGGTGGCCAGCAAAAGCAACACATTAATAATAATCAGGTTTTTAACAACCGGAGGAATCGCGTTCAATACAGGACGGTAATTCATATTATTCAAGTTGTAAGTTGTGCCAAAGGCATCCCTAAAAGAGAAACCCGAAGTTGGAAAACTTAATCCACTTAAACGGCAACAAACTTAGTTATTAATTTTTAACACTTATTTGGCTTCATTATTTACAAGAGCCAGACCATTATATTTAAATCGCCAATATAACGACATATTGTCATTTATTAAAAGATTTTTCGATTTCCTCCAAAGGAATGA
Source organism: Mariniphaga sp. (assembly GCA_019429205.1). GTDB lineage: Bacteria > Bacteroidota > Bacteroidia > Bacteroidales > Prolixibacteraceae > Mariniphaga. The sequence continues at coordinate 37,335 of JAHYIT010000012.1, forward strand.
TAGTAATTACTTTTTTTCCCTCAGGCGAATAATTGGGAGTTGAGCAGGCAAACAGGTTATCAATTAAATGGTCAATTTCTTCCTGTTTCAGCTCAGTGCCATAATCGAGTGCCGATGCTTTTGCCAGCGAAATAGCCACCTGCTCTTTGGCTTTGGCTTTGGCATCAACCGGTGAATTTTTATATTCTTCCAACAACTTTTCCACAATAATTTCGGGCAAAGAAACATCCAAAACTCCAGGTGTTCCGTTAATAATGAATGTGTTTTTCCCAAATTCGCGAATGTCGAAACCCAGCGCATGTAAATCAGTCAGAATATTTTTCAACAATTCGGCATCGCCGGCTTCCAATTCTAAAGTTTGAGGAAACAGCTGCTGCTGGCTTGCCACCGAATCCGATTTCAGCACTTCCATAAACTGCTCGAAAAGAATACGTTCATGCGCCCGTTTTTGGTCAATTACCATCAACCCCGACTTTACAGGCGTCAAAATATATTTCTGTTTTAACTGCAATATTTTTTTCCGGGAAATTCCTTCCGATGATTTGGCAGATTCAGAGAAACCCGAAGCCGGCAAAGTTTCGTCCTCTGACTTTAAAATTAACTGGGCCCCCTGGTACAAATCTTCCCACCGGGTTAAATTGGGCTTATCGGTTTTGGCAGTTTTGGGCAGTTTAAACGATGGTGTTTTCTCCGTTTCAAACGGGTTATAATCCCGATTCACTATAATTTCCGGGTAATGAATTTCTCCGGAATCTTTTCTCCTGACCGGAATATCAATACTTCCGCTCTGGTCAAAATCAATAGAAGGAACTACATTGTGTTTTCCCAGCGATTCGCGCACTGCTGCAAAAATTACCTGCCAGATGGCGCGGTCGTCTTCAAATTTTATTTCTGTTTTTGTGGGATGCACGTTGATATCAATGGCAGCCGGGTCAATTTCCAAAAAAAGAAAATAAGAGGGGAAAGTGTCGGAAGTAAGCAGTTTTTCGTAAGCTTGCGTCACTGCTTTATGGAACCAGGGATGCCGCATGTAGCGTTTATTCACGAAAAAAAACTGCTCGCCCATGGTCTTCCGGGCATATTTAGGCTGGCCAACATATCCCAAAATGTTTACCATGCTGGTTTCCTCCTCCACCGGAACCAGGCTCTGGTTTATGCTTTTCCCGAAAATATCTACAATCCTTCGCCGGAAATTGCTTTTTCCCAGCTCGTAAAGCGATGATTTGTTGTGAAAAAACGAAAACCGGATATCAGGATTTGGGAGGGCTACCCGTTGAATTTCGTTAATGATATGTTTTAATTCGGTAGTATTTGCCTTGAGAAATTTGCGGCGGGCAGGCACATTGTAAAACAGGTTTTTTACCGTAATGGTTGTTCCGTTTGAACAAGCCACCGGCTCCTGAGTTTTTACTTCCGAACCAATAATGTGAATCAGTGTTCCCACTTCGTCTTCCATGCGTTTGGTGCGCAATTCCACATCGGCAATGGCGGCAATGGAAGCCAGCGCTTCGCCCCGGAAACCCATGGTGCGGATGCAAAACAAATCGTTGGCCGAATTGATTTTTGAAGTAGCATGCCGTTCAAAAGCCATCCGTGCATCGGTGGGCGACATGCCGCAACCGTTATCGGTAATCTGGATCAAGGTTTTTCCGGCGTCTTTAATGTGAATGGTAATTTCATCGGCACCGGCATCCAGTGCGTTCTCCACCAGTTCTTTCACCACCGAGGCTGGTCGCTGAATCACTTCGCCGGCAGCAATCTGGTTGGCTACCGAGTCGGGTAATAATTGAATAATATCGCTCACTAAAACGTAAAATCAGAATAAAAAAACAGGTAAAAAATCAGGGTCAGTATTAAAATCAGGATGATAAGCCGGGTGTTGGAAGCCCTGCGGGCTTTTTCCGACGATTTGGAAAATCCTTCCTGCGCCTGCCTGAACTGTCCTTTGATGTTGGGCCGGAAAGGCCTGTTGCTGCCGGGTTTTTTCTCATCCACAATTCCCAGTTCATCTTTTACACGTCGTTCACGCTCGTCCCGTTCATCCTTGTCGGGGTCGTAAAAACGCGGCGTGATGTGAAACTTTTTTGCCAGCGGTGTATGAAAAAATCTCCCAATCATAATCGTTTCTAATTTTTACAAAGATAAGGTTTATTCAGAAAATTACAGATTTTAAGTTTCCTTCTGAAAATGTTATTCTGATGCAATTGGCCGATGACGAAACCCTTCGCATAGAACAACAAACCACTGTAGACGGCCCCCTGGAGTTTCGGAAATAACTTCAGGGATTTCAACAGATAAAAGGAAAAAACTTTCCTTATGTTTTCTTCACAGGTTTATTGGTTTTTTATGATTTTGAAAACCATTACATATTCCCGGTTGAGTGATAAAACATTTAGGAAATAAATACCTGAAACATAGCTTTCCATGTCTATTTCTTCGGTGTTGGCGTGCATTTCTTTCAAAACAGATTTACGCCCCGTGATGTCGGAAATTTCATAAAAGAACTGCTCATCCCCTGTCTGAATGATTTCAATTTTCAGAAACCGCCCGGTGGGATTGGGATACACTTTCACTTCCACTCCGGGAAGTTCCATTTCGCTGATGGCCGTTACCAGAAGTTTGGTCTGGTGCATGCCCTGCGTGAGAATATGGTTTGAACCTGAGATGGTTTCAATGACCGGTTCGCCCAGTGTCCAGTCAACTTTATACCCTGTAATATTTCCGGAGTTTCCGGAACTTGACACTACCTGCTGGGCATACGATGATGTTGCTGCAAAAAGCAGCATTAATAAAATTACAATTGGTTTCATTTTGATTTTGTTTAAATTTTTATTTTTCGTTTTGTGCACTCACAGAAAAAAATCTTTCCAGCCGTTCAATCCGGAAATTCTGTTCTCTGTTTTCCGCTTTCAGCCGGTCGTTTTCAGCTTTCAGTTCTTTAATGGCATTGACCATAGCCACGTTGATGGCATGGATGTTAAAATCGAGGTACCCGTCTTCAGCTTCCGAAACTGCTTCAGGGAATACTTTCTGAACCTCCTGTGCTACAAAACCAACCTGTTCAACTTCTGATAATAGTTCCCGTGGATTGCCTTCATTATACACAAAACGAACAGCATTGAGGGCAGCAATTTCATCCAATCCCTTTTCATAATTGCCCAACACGGTTTTCAACCTCAAATCGGAAGAAGTTGCCCACGAAGTGCCGCCTTCGGTTTTGTAGGCATTACCTACCACATGAAGTTTCTGAGTAGGGTTGTTGGTCCCGAGACCAACGAAAGCGTTGGATTGCTTGGCAAAAATGGCAACTGTGTATGCATTATTATTAATCGTAAGTCCACCTCCCGCAGCACTGTTAAAAATATGCCATTTTTCTGTGTTTCCTTCATAAAGGCGAAATCCGGCATCCTGTCCGGCAGAAGATTGAATGAACATAAAAGAATTTGGATATCCACTTCCATATAAATGTAATCCTGCGTTTGGGCTAATTGTATTAATTCCAATTTTTCCTGTTTCAGAAATGGCTAACCTGTAATATCCGGTACCACCAGCCGTTTGTGATGTTGCAAATAAAATGGACCCTCCTCCTTTGTTGTTTAAAATCATATTTGAACCTGCTGCTCCATAAATTACATCGGTATTACCCTCACCTGTAATTCTATATCCGTTATCTGGTTTTAATAATTCAGGTTTATATGCAAGATATATGCTTCCATTGTCTAATTGCAGGTTCCCATCAGCGATGTGCATTTTACTTTGCGGTGTATTTGTCCCAATGCCAATATTACCATATTTACTGATGAACATTCTCGACATGGAAGTTGCTCCTGCTGTTGGATACGTATAAAATTTTATACCGCCACCCACATAGTTTAAAAGTTCAAGATTGGCCTCATCAACTCTCATTTCACAAGTATTACCTCCCCATTTTATTCCATAACTTCCGTTATCTGCCAACACATTCCCTGATACATGAAGCCTTGCAGCAGGTGAATTCGTTCCGATTCCAACCCTTCCGCTATTATAAAAGATACCCGAACCCGTTGTCTTCCATAAACAGGATTCCACGGCAACATTCTGAGGGACCCATGCAGTGCCGCTGAAAGTAAGAACCTGTCCGGCAGTGGCCCCCATAGAAGCCAGTTTCGGTGCAGTTACAGCGCCATTGGCAAGTTTTGCAGATGTTACGGCGTTGCTGGCCAGTTTGACCTCAGAAACTGCTCCGTCAGCAATTTTGGCTTCGGTTACAGCATTGCCGGCAAGTTTTGCAGCCACAACTTTGCCATCGCCAATGATAGGGTTGGGATAAGTTCCTGAAAGGTCGCCCCCTGCCGGACCGGTGGGATTGCTGCCGCCGCTGCCGGTTTCATCGGCTGCCGGCGCCCATGTAGTACCGTTCCATTTCAAAGCTTGACCGGTAGTTGCGCCACCCTGCGCAATTTTAGCGCCGGTTACTGCTCCTGTCGCAATTTTGGCTTCGGAAACTGCATTGCTGGCAATTTTTGCCGAAGTAACCGAGTTACCGGCCAAATCGGCGGCTACAATCGTTCCATCCACAATTTTTGCCGAAGTAACCGAATTATCAGCTATCTCACCTGCAGTCTGAGCATGGAAAGCATACGGAACGGCCATCAGTTGCATGGTTCCCAAATGAGAAAAGGTGCTGCCGTTATTGGGGTCGAGTTCTACTTTTAAATAATGGGAGTTACTTCCCCATGCCGCCGGGTCAAAGTTTCCGCTGACTTTGGTACCAGAGCCCACCACCAGGTTGGCCAGCCCAAATTCATTGGTAGCCTTCGACTGGGTCTCCACATAAACCGCTGTGCCGGTAACGCTGTTCTGCAAAATACTGAACTTGAATTTTACGGTTTTACTGGCAACAATTTCGCCTGAGTTGTTGCGTACCACGGCCTGGTAACTGAAACCAGCCGGAATCTGTGCCATCAATACAACGGTAAACAGTAAAAAGAATAAAGTAAAAATTGATTTTTTCATTGGTATGTTATTTTTGGTTATTTAATTTCAGTGTAACCGGATATGAAATTTTCCAGTCTTTCAAGCCTGTTAAGGATTTCACGGTTAACAGATTTAAACTGTTCATTCTCTGAAATCAGCCGGTCGTTTTCAGCATTCAGCTCTTTAATGGCATTTACCAGGGCAATGTTGATAGCGTGGATGTTAAAATCGAGGTAACCGTCTTCAGCTTCCGAAACTGCTTCAGGAAAAATTTTCTGAACTTCCTGGGCCACAAAACCAACCTGTTCAACATCTGATAATAGTTCCCTTGGATTGCCTTCATTATATACAAAACGAACAGCATTGAGGGCAGCAATTTCATCCAATCCCTTTTCATATTTACCCAACACGGTTTTCAACCTTAAATCGGAAGAAGTTGCCCATGAAGTGCCACCTTCGGTTTTATAGGCATTGCCCACCACGTGAAGTTTCTGGGTTGGGGCAGTGGTTCCGAGGCCGACAAAGGTGTTGGATTGTTTGGCAAAAATGGCGGTATTCCCATCGGTATTGTAAATTTGTAACCCACCAGCCGCAACATTGTTAAACAGATGCCATTTTACCGTTTTGCCGTCATATATGCGGATACCTGCATCATTCCCGACATTCGCCTCGATGTACATAAAACTGGCCGGGAAACCGGTCCCTCTTATGTGCAAGCCAGCCTGTGGAGCATCTGTACCTATACCGGTAAATCCGCTTTTCAAAACCGTCATTGCATTGCTTGCCGAGGTTGCTCCATTACCGATAACAAAGAGCCTGTCATTTGGGCTCCATCCCGTCTTATCTTGAGGCGTATAACCTGTGTTGAAGTAACCGATAACCGTTTCACAAAATGACAAGGCTCTTACATTTTGACCGATAGCGACAGAATTTTCTCCTTCAGCCTTTGTCTCTTTTCCCATGGCAATGGAATTTGCTCCCGAAGCTGTAGTATGATTCCCTATCGCCACGGACCATTGACCCGAAGCTTCCGCAGCGTTTCCGAAGGCAGTGGAATTCGCTCCTGAAGCGATGGTCATGTAACCAAACGCAGTGGAATAACTTCCCGAGGCGGTGGGAGAAACTCCTATTGCAACTGAATTGGCACCCGAAGCCAGCGGACCGTAACCAAAGGCAACAGAGTAATTCCCGATATTATTCTTATCCCACCTCGTGCCTCCAACATAACCGGCCCTTAAAGCGGCTTTGTCGGGGTACCACATAAAGCGTGTGCCTTCGCCTGAGGCCGGAGGCTCACCTGGGTTCGAAGTTTTATATGCTCCGGCAAATAATATATTCCCCTGACCAACTGCGGTTCCCTGCACATGCAACTGTGCAGCAGGAGTATTGGTTCCTATTCCAACCTTTCCTATTGTGCGGTACACATTGTCACCTGTTGACTGCCAGGTGCTTTCACCACTGCCTTCATTATCAGCAGCCGGCGCCCAGGTGGTGCCGTTCCACTTGAGTACTTGTCCGCCGGTGGCGCCTTCCTGAGCTATTTTGGCACCGGTTACTGCTCCCGCAGCAATTTTGGCTTCGGTTACAGCGTTATTGGAAATTTTCGCAGAAGTGACCGAATTATTGGCAAAATCGGCAGTAACTATTGTACCATCCGCAATTTTGGCCGATGTGACCGCATTATTAGCAATTTTCGCTTCCGTAACCTTTCCTGCCCCAATGGTGGGGTCGGGATAATTACCCGTAAGGTCGCCGCCTGCCGGACCGGTTGGGTTGCTACCACCGCTTCCGGTCTCGTCGGCTGCCGGCGCCCATGTAGTGCCGTTCCACTTCAAAGCTTGTCCGGTGGTGGCACCAGCCTGTGCAATTTTCGCCCCGGTTACAGCCCCTGCTGCAATTTTGGCTTCAGTTACGGCATTGGTGGCAATCTTTGCCGCTGTTACCGAATTGCTGGCCAAATCGGTGGCTGCAATGGTTCCATTCACAATTTTGGCTGATGTAACCGAGTTGTCGGAAACCTCCTCTGCCGTTTTGGCATGGAAAGCATACGGGACGGCCATCAGTTGCATGGTTCCCAAAGGACTGAATGCGTTGCCGTTGTTGGGGTCGAGTTCTACTTTTAAATAATGGGAGTTACTTCCCCATGCCGCCGGGTTAAAGTTTCCGCTTACTTTAGTGCCTGAACCAACCACGAGGTTGGCCAGCCCAAATTCATTGGTTTCCTTCGACTGGGTCTCCACATAAACCGCTGTCCCGGTTGCGCTGTTCTGTAAAATGCTGAACTTAAATTTTACGGTTTTACCGGCAACAATTTCGCCTGAATTGTTGCGAACTACGGCCTGGTAACTGAATCCGGCCGGAACCTGTGCTTTAGTAAATAAAAAAAGAATGCAAGCCAAAGATAAGAGTAGAATACTTTTCATAATATTTTAGTTTTAATTTGTTTTTTCTGTCAATACTATCTGCATTCCGGATTTCCGGCATAGGCATATTTAGTGTTTCCAATATAGATGCAACCATCGCCACAAGTTTCAAATTTGTAGGTGTTTGTTTTTCCACCAGCATTAGTCATGGCAATGGTTCCGGCAGTTTTTGAACCGGTAATTTTCCATGTTCCGCCACCGCCGCCCTGTGAGGCAGTACCCCATGCACCTGCAGTTCCGGCATCGCCACTGTAACCCGACTCAGATGAAGAAATATATCTTCCGTTGGTGCAAAGAGAAAGCTTTCGTTCCGTGCCGCCCGTTTGACCTCCTCCCACAGCGCTGAAACTATAATAGGCTCCTTCGAAATAATTCATTAATGCCTGATTGTTCTCGAAAGCAGCAGATGGTTCTCCCTGTCCACTTGCCGCACTGGCCTGCTCTGCTTTTTGCAGCTCATCGGCAATTACTTTTAGTTGTTCCTGTTTCTGATTGAAAGCCTGCGTATTCTCCGACCAGGACAACAGTGTCTGGTCCGAAGCATTGAAAACCAGGTCGTAAGGAATATAACCCCGCCACATCTCCTGCAGGTTCCAACGGGCAATCCACTGTTCGCCCACCATCTGCGACGATTTTGGTTTTCCCATCAGGGCTTCGACTTCGGTATATGACAAACCAGGACGTAACTGACTGGTAAGTTCAATAGAATTCAGTTGCATTGTCTTCATGCTGGCGCATCCGGACAGTAGTATTATCAGAGCAAAAACAATGATGAATGAAAAAAAATTATGTTTCTTCATGGCCAATCTATTTTGATGATTTCAAGTTATTCTCGATTTCTGAAAGACGAAATTGCAACCATTCGATGAATACTTGCTGCTCCTTAATCAGTTTCTGCTGGTTAATAATCTGCAGCTGAAGGTTCTCGACTGCTTCGAGGGTTTCAAATGCCATCCGGGTCATATCAGTGGCTTCGCCGTTTTCCTGCTTTTCCTGTTCAGCAGAAGTTACCCACGGGAGGTGACTGTTCTCTTTCAGGAATAACTCAACCTCTTCGGTTGGCAATGCAATGTAGTCTTCTGCAAATACATAATCGGGTTTATTATAGGCAGTTCCGTCTGTAGAGGTTGTGCCACCGTAATATACACTACCGGTAGCTCTGATTCTGCCGTTTACATCCAGTTCATACCGGGGTGTCCAGGTACGAATTCCAACTTTACTGTTTTTGGCAGGGTTCAAAACTATGTCTTCACCATTTGCATTTCCTTCGATAGCCAGTTTTCCCCCTGCAAATGAAAAATCAAGTATTCCCGTTGATCCATCAGTGCGCATTGCCAGCCAGGTACCTTCTGCCTTTTTCAAATTGATACGTGTATTTCCAACCACTTCAAACTTATAGGCAGGATTATTTACACCAATACCAACATTACCGGTATTGAAATATATATTGGAGCCCGATTTAATCCATTGATTGCTGGCCGGTGTTTGCCAGGAAGCAAGCCCTGCGGCGTCAGAAGTAAGAACTTTTCCTTCTCCCGGACTGCCACCAGTTATTTTAACCTGACCGTTAACTTCAAGCTTGGCACCCGGATTAGTAATGCCAATACCTGTGTTGCCACTAATATATACCTTTCCTCCATCGAAATAGCCTGAATAGGAATAAGATGAGGAAACATGCCCGACTATGCCATATCCTACGCCGGAGGTTGTGCTGCTGTATCCCAATACTCCGGTTCCCTGGGTCGATTTTGACTCGCCAACCACACCATAATTTACACCTGATGCTGCATTGGCAATTCCCATTAGCCCTGTTCCGTTAGAACTCTGAACAATACCCATAATTCCTGTACCATTTCCCCAGCTTGCATGCATATAAGATTCTATTCCTATGCCGGAAGGAGAGTTATTACTTGCAGAAATAGATGTAATTCCCTCTGTAAATGAGGGATTATAAACATAAATTGCCTGTCCGGTTCCTGACTGGTTGATTGAAAAAGCAGCATCACCAGAACTGCAATCTCCTGAATAGGGGAGTGAAAGTCCCCCTGATGCAGATTGCCAGGAGGCCAGCCCGTTAGCATCAGAAGTAAGAACTTTACCTGAACCCGGATTACCTCCGGTTATTTTAACCTGCCCTCCTACTTCCAGTTTTGCTGTGGGATTAGCCGGTCCAATGCCCACATTACCGTTTTTAAGCACTGTTACTGCATTAGCTTTTTGAGTATCCGAACTGCCAATTCCAATTTCAAATACAGGGTCGGTCTCTATCCATGAACCTCCGCTGCCTGCCCCAACATTGTACCGGCCTATTGCAACTGAAGATTTTGCAGCAGCAACAGTGTAGTTACCCATAGATATCGATTCCTGCCCTGTTGCTTTAGTAGCGCCACCTATTGCTGTGGATGCCATTCCTGAAGCAAGAGTTGAAACTCCAAGTGCGGTTGAATACACACCTGTAGCATAAGACATTCGGCCTGAAGCAAATGATTCAATTCCGGAAGCTTTTGTATTAAATCCGAATGCGGCAGAATGAAGGCCCGTATTCCCTTCATTCCAGCTATCGTCGGATGTTTCGCCTGCCCTGAAAGAACCGCTGGACTTATTGAAAAACATCCTGCTGTCGTAATCTTGTGTGCCTTCAATCTTATCCAATGACATAGAACCAAAGACAAAATCATCTGCCAGAAAGTTATTTTTTGTTAATCCATCAGATGAAACAAACGGATTGCTTGCAGTCCCGGTTTCATCGTTTGCTGGTGCCCAGGTTGTACCGTCCCACTTTAATACCTGCCCAGCCGAGGCGCCCATTGATGACAGTTTGGGGGCAGTAATAGCAGAATTGGCTAGTTTATCGGTGCTGACAGCAGTGTTTAGAATCTTTGAATTTGTGACTGCATTGTCAGCGATATCTGCTGCTGCAATGGTCCCGTCAGCAATTTTTGCCGAAGTAATTGCGTTATCGGAAATTTTATCCTCGGTTACTTTTCCTTTACCAATGGTTGGGTCGGGGTATGTGCCTGTTAAATCACCACCCGCAGTGCCGGTGGGACTTCCTCCACTTTCACTGGTTTTATCGTTCGATGGCTCCCAGGTTGTGCCATCCCATTTTAATACCTGCCCAGCCGAGGCGCCCATTGATGCCAGTTTGGGGGCAGTAATAGCAGAGTTGGCTAGTTTATCGGTGCTGACAGCAGTGTTTAGAATCTTTGAATTTGTGACTGCATTGTCAGCGATATCTGCTGCTGCAATTGTCCCGTCAGCAATTTTTGCCGAAGTAATTGCGTTATCGGAAATTTTATCCTCGGTTACTTTTCCTGTACCAATGGTTGGGTCGGGGTATGTGCCTGTTAAATCACCACCCGCAGTGCCGGTTGGGCTTCCTCCACCTTCACCGGTTTCGTCGGTTGCAGGAACCCACGTGGTGCCATTCCATTTTAGCACCTGCCCGGTTGTAGCCGATTGCTGGGCTATTTTTAACGGCTGAGCCATAGTGCCCTGTCCGGTAAGTGTGGCATCAGTCCGCACATAATCGGTTCCCCAGTTATCACCGCCACCGCTTGACGGCAGGGTTACAGTACCTCCTCCCTTGCTCAGGGAAAGGTTGGTTCCGCTGATGCTTAATTCCTGGAGTTCATTGGTCGAGTCACCGTCAGCTTCTATCTCAACCGTTTTGGCATGGAAAGCATACGGGACAGCCATCAGTTGCATAGTTCCCAAATGGCTGAATGCGTTGCCGTTGTTGGGGTCGAGTTCTACTTTTAAATAATGGGAGTTACTTCCCCATGCCGAAGGGTCAAAATTACCGCTTACTTTGATGCCTGTACCTACAACAAGGTTGGCCAGTCCAAAAGCGCTCGTCTCTTTCGACTGGGTTTCCACATATACCGGCGTTCCGGTAGCACTGTTCTGTAAAATGCTGAACTTAAATTTTACGGTTTTGCCGGCAACTACTTCGCCTGAATTGTTGCGAACTACGGCCTGGTAACTGAATCCGGCCGGAACCTGTGCCATCAAAACTGAGGCATACAGAAAAAAGAATAATGTAAAGATTAATTTTTTCATCTTAATCCGTATTTAGATGATTAATAAGAATTCTTGTTTTTGGAAAACCAAAACCACAATAAGTTACGGATTATTTTTTTTTGTTGGAGTTATCCGGGGGAATTTTTAGGAATTCAGACTGAATTTTATGAAAAAGTGAAGGGGAGAAAAAAAAGAAACTGACCAAAAAGCAGTTTCTTTTTTAAAAAATTAGTTTGATTGCCAGGCTTTTATATGGCCTCAATGGTTGACGGCGGCTTAGATGTGATGTTATAGGTTACGCTTACTACTCCCGGTACGTTCTGAACGATTTCACTACCCATTTTCCCGAGAATATCAAATGACAGTCGCGTAGGTGTGGCTTTTCGGGCATCGGTGCTGTCCCAGCATCGTATTTCAATCTGCTGTCCGAAATCACGTTTTCCGTCGCGCATTCCGGTTACCCGGTCTTCATGCAAAATGGCGAGGTACTGAAATGCCCCTGAATTCTTTAGCAGTCGCTCCACAATAACGGTCGCTTTTCTTACGGTTTCAACCTTTTCAGGTGTTACCGCACCAATTACACGGGCTGCAAAAGCAGGTCCGGGGAACGGAATACGGTCAAACAGAGCAGCAGGAAGTCCGAGGGCTTTGCCTGTTTTTCTGACTCCTTCTTTCCGAAGTTGCACCAGAGGTTCAATTATTTTGTACCCAAAAGTTGTCAGCGGGTCGATGCCAAGCTGTTCAAACACATTGTGCTGCCGTTTTATGCCGGCAACGGTTTCATCAATATCGGTAAGAATTGTCCCCTGCAACAGGTATTTGGCGCCACTTTCCTTCACTATCCGGCCAAAAACTTTGCGGTAAAAGGTCTGAGTGATAGCTTCACGTTTTTCTTCGGGATTGGTAATTCCCTTAAGTGCATCAAAAAACTCTTTTCTGGCATCAATTACTTCCACTGTAACCCCAAGTTTTTTAAAAAAGCCCACAACCTGTTCCGCTTCACCTTCGCGCATCAGGCCGTTTTCAACAAAAACTGTTCTGAGCTGATTTCCCAGGGCTTTGTGCCCCAGCATGGTCACCACAGAAGAATCAACACCCCCGGATAAAGCATTGATGGCCATTCCGTCGCCAACAATACTTTTAATTTCACTCACTTTTTCGGCAATAAAAAGGTCAGTATTCAACTCCTTTAATGTTATTTCTTTCGGCATAAAACTGTTCTCCTATATTTGATTTTTTAGTTTTGAATATTTAGCTTCCATAAAACTTTCATAAGCTGTTCATCGCTGAGTAAAACGGGATTACCCTTCATACTGCTTGCATTTTTGGCTTTTTCAATCAAAATTGGAAAATCGGAAACTGAAAGCCCGAATGTTGAAAGATTGGGTATTTTCAGAACATCTACCATGTTTTTTGCCCACTGAATCCCATCGGCAGCTATGGCTTTTGAATTACCGGTTAAAATTCGGGCCACCTCGTTATATTTTTCAAGCCATTGATTTTGGTTTTGTTCTTCCAAAGCCTTTATGTTGACTTCCATTACAGCCGGCAGTAATGCAGCGCAAACCGCACCGTGCGGAACCGGAAACATGCCTCCCATAGGGCCGGCAAAACCGTGCACAGCGCCCAGTTTTACATTGGCCAGCGCCATTCCGCCAAGCATAGCCGCAAATGCCATGTCTTGGCGGGCTTTCAGGTCATCGCCGTTTTCATACACTTTTTTTAACGAAACGGAAATCCGGTGCATTCCCTCGCGGCAAAGCATATCAATAAACGGGTTGGCCTGGTTGGAAACAAACGTTTCGAGCAGGTGGGTGAGCGCATCCATTCCGGTTGTCGCGGAAATTTCAGGCGGCATGGAAAGGGTAAGTTCAGGGTCAACCACAGCTACATCGGGAAACATGAGCGGACTGCGCAAACTTACTTTTACATGGTGTTCGGGCGAATGAATTACTGAATTTTTGGTTACCTCGGCGCCGGTGCCGGCGGTGGTTGGAATGGCAATAAACGGCAAAGGCTTTTCTTCCAGCTTCTTGCCTTTTCCAATCACTTCCAGATAGTCTAAAAGATCGCCTTTATTTGGGGCAAGTGCTGCAATGGCTTTAGCGCTGTCGATAACGCTTCCTCCGCCAAATCCCAGAACTGCGTCGCAATCTTTTTCGCGTGCAAGATTCACCCCTTTGGAAATCATTTCTGTATCAGGTTCCTTTTCTATTCGAAAATGAATTACGCTGAATCCTTCTGCTTCCAGGTTTTCAGTTAAAAACTTTGCGCGATCCGGATTTTTCCCTGTAACCAAAAAAACATTATGCCCCATTCCCTGCAGCAATTGCGGGATTTTTGAAACCGTTCCGTTCCCGAAAACAACCTGGGTGGCCGTGGCAAATTCAAAGTTTATTCCCATCCCTCATCCACCGGAAATACATTAAAATACTTAACGGAAGTGCGCGGCTCGGCCATCATGTGGGCCACCTCGTCGCGCCACCTTAAATAGTGATCGGTTTGTTTATGCTTTGCCGGATCTTCATACGTACGATATACCTCCACCAACAAAAATTTGGTGGGGTCGTCCTGCTCCTGAATGATATCGAACCGGGCAATTCCAGGTTCCTGCAAACTCTGGCGGGCATTTTCAATGGTAGCCATTTTAAAATCCTCTATCCGGTCTTTTTTAACATGCACAAATACGTGAACAATAAACATAGCATTGCATTTTGGCCGAAATTACAAAAAAGCAGCAGAAAACAATAATACACAACTGGGTTAAAAGCTTGCTTTTTGTTTTGTCATTCACTAACTTTGATAAAAGACCTGCTCATTTCCTGATTTTTATACAATTATGGAGCATTTTAGGCATATCGTTTTTATTGTATCTCTCCTTTCGGGATGCTGTTATTCTTTTAAAGCTCCCTGCCAAAACTGGTTCAACCATAAACCGGATTATGAAGCAATGGCCGATTCGCTGGCCTTACATGAAAAGCATGAAGAAGCTGCCGGGATGTATCAGAAAATGTTGCAAAACACAGAAAAGAATATTCCGGATGAGGATAAAAACCGGCTCCAATACAAAACCGGCAACAGCCTGATGCATGCCGGAAAAGAAAAGCAGGCGCAAACCTGGTTCCTCAGCGTTCTGAATGAAACCAGGGACTATGGCTTGCAAAGTGATGCCATGACAGGTTTGGGAAGAACATACGAATATACCGGAAACCGCGACTCTGCCTTTTACTGGTATCTTCAAGCGTTCAAGTTGGTGGAAGAATCGACTGATACCCTTCGCCGGGCGCGCGGCACAAGAGATATGGCTCAACTACTAAGGGTGATGGGCCGTTTGGATGAAGCCGAAAACTATTGCCGCCGGGCAGTGAAGCTCATTCCGGGAATTTCAGACTATAAAATAGTGGCCAATATTTACAACGAAACCGCATACCTGTTTGAGCTTTCCGGTCAACTGGATTCCGCCGCTCACTTTTACCGGCAGCTTATCAATCTTTCGGTGGAGAACAGTTACAGCAAAGGCGAATCGGTGGGCTACTCCAATCTTGCATCGGTTTTTGAAAAACAGCAAAAATTCAACGAGGCGCTGGAACTCAAACAAAAAGGTCTGGAGATTGACAAGCGGATTGGCGACATTTACGGCGCGATGAATTCATACCGTGGTTTGGCTGAAACGTACATGCTGATGGGAAATACGGAGTCGGCCATTGATGCGCTCGACGAGGCATTTTTGTTGTGCGACACCAGTTGGGTTTCCGATTTGTCGGGCATTCACCTGGCTTACTACCAGTTGTTAAAAACAACCGTAAATACAAAAGATGCACTTGCCCATTACGAAAAATACACCGAGTTGTTCAACCGCATAAATGAAACCAAAAGCCGGGAAACTGTTATGGACTTGCTGGCACAGTACGAAACCGAAAAAAAGGAACAGCAAATTCTTCTACTGGAGCAATCCAATCAACTGAAAGAAAACCGGTTGCATCTGCAATGGCTGGTTATTGGAGTCCTTGTGCTTCTGGGCTTACTCAGCGTAGTTACAGGCTGGTCGGTTATCCAAAACAAAAACCAGAAACTGATGCAGATGAAAACCGAATTGCAACATTTCTTGCTGCATGAAAAAAAGGGTGAAACCCCGGATGACCATTCAAACCAAACAGAAAAAAATATTTTCCCCGAAAAATGGGGATTAACCACCCGCGAAATTGAAATCCTGCATCATCTGGAAAAAGGATGTTCCAATTCAAAAATTGCTGAAAACCTTTTCATTTCAGAAAATACTGTAAAATTTCACATCAAAAATATTTACATCAAGCTGAATGTAAAAAACCGGATGGAAGCGATTTTGCGGTGCAACGAAAACTGAACTGACAGTTATCATAAGCGAAAAAACTACCCATTCGGGTAGTACATCCTGCCAGTTTCTTCCCGAAATTGAATGCAGAAATCTGAACAAAAGATGGAAACAAAAAATTTGATTTCGGTGGAGGAAGAACACATCCTTTTACTTCTTCAAAAAGGATTTTCCAACCAAACCATTTCCAAAGAAACAGGGATTTCGGTGAATACCGTGAAATACCACCTGAAAAAAATATTCAGAAAACTGCACGCAAAAAACCGCATCGAGGCTATCAATAATTTCAATAAAACACTAAAAAACATGCCGTTATGAAAAATTTTGGGATTATCATTTTAATGATTGGCGCCTTTCTTTTTGAAGGCCTTCCGGCCACATCGCAGGTAAAGGTGGATGTGGAGAAAAAAGTGGAAAAAAAGGTCGATCAGCGGGCCAACAAAAAAACCGACCAGACCATAGACAAAGGGCTCGATAAAATGGAAGAAGGCATTGGCAATCTGTTTGGCAAAAAGAAAAAAAAGGACAAAAGCCAGGCAGAAGAAGTTGAGCAGGCTCAGCCAACAAACGAACTTCCTTCCAGTGCTCAGCTGCCTCAGCAAACCGCAGAGAAAGGCCCCGAACTGAACTGGGCCAAATACGATTTTGTGCCGGGCGATAAAGTCATTTTTGAAGACAACCTGGAAAATGAAAAAAACGGGGAATTTCCGTCGCGGTGGGATTTGAATAAAGGGAATGTGGAAATTGCCGAATTTGGAGGCGAAAATGTAATCATGTTCATGGATGGTGCAAGCAGCATTATCCCCTTTATGAAAGAACCGGGGAAGGACTATCTGCCGGATATTTTCACCATTGAGTTCGATGCGTACTACGATGTGGAACCACATTCAGCCAAATATTTTGTGCATTTATATGATTTGAAAAATCAAAGAGGTGATCCTTTAAATAAAATCAGTTTATTCCCGGGTGGCATTTCCGGCCTGAAAAGTGAAAAAATTATTCCCGGGAAACAGCTCTGGTACAACCAGGACAAACCATTCTGGCGTCACATTGCCATCGGGTTTAATGTGCGGGCGCTTAAAGTTTATTACGACGATGAACGCATGCTGAACATCCCGAACCTCGGTTTTAATCCCACCGGACTAACCATTGAAATCATCAATACCAAACCGTTGAATTTTTACATCAAAAACATCCGCATTGCGGAGGGCGGCCAAAAACTATATGCCAGATTTTTGCAGGACGGTAAAATCATTGCCAACGGGATACGCTTTGATGTGAACAAAGCCACTCTGAAGCCGGAGTCCATGGGCATAATCAACGAAATTGCCGAACTGATGCATAAAAACCCGGAGATAAAATTCAGCGTGGAAGGCCACACCGACAGCGACGGCGACGATGCACTGAATCAAACGCTTTCGGAACAGCGCGCTGCGACAGTAGTCAGCACGCTGACAAAACTGGGAATTGATGCCGGACGTATGACTTCCAAAGGCTGGGGCGAAAGCCAGCCGCTCGATACCAACAGTACACCCGAAGGAAAAGCCAATAACCGCAGGGTGGAGTTTGTAAAAATTTGAGAGCAGAATGAAGCTCGATGGAAAGATGCCTGCTGTTTAAATAATTGCACAAAACAGATTAGAAAAAGGGAACAATCATTTTCATAACACTTTCATTATGAAAACACAAAGTATAATACGTATTTTATGGGTTTTTATCATTCAGCTATTTTTCAGCTTTAGCTCTGTTTCGTATGCTCAGGTTTGGAACAGGGAAATTGTTGACAGCACCGGAATAGAAAATGGAATTTACCGATCGCTGGCGATTGACAATTACGATAATCCACACATTGTATATTACAACAGCGACTTTTATGATTTAAAATATGCATACAAAAACGGTAATGTTTGGAACTTTTCTGTAATAGACAGCATCAGGGTTTCCGGTATTTCGTGTGATATTGCATTTGACTCAAACAACACGCCTCATGTTTGCTTCCAGGATGGATGCAATGATTTAACAGAATGTTTTGGCGCCGGCCTGCAATACATGACAATAACTAACGGGGAGTGGGTGAAAGAAACCGTTTTTGAAAACACCTTGCCCTTTGCTTTTAATTATATGATGTGCAGTATCGAAATCAATTCGCAAAACCAGCCTGTAATAGCCTTTTATGAAAAACTTGCTGATGACAACATAAAGATTGCAACTAAAAGTGCATCGGGTTGGAATATTCAGGGATTCCCGGCTGTAAAAGGCGCACCAATTAACGGAGACAACCTGAATTTTAGGCTAAAAAGCAATAACACTCCTGTAATTCAGTATATTGCTTACGACAGCCTGTTTGTTGTTGAATGTAATTTAACAACAGGAAACTTTCAAAAATATACATATCCTGTCAAGCCCGACATTTTAATGGACCAGACAAATCATAGCAGCTTTGACCTGGATGAACAAGATAATCTGCACATTGTGTATGAGTCATTTAACGAGGGGAATAATTTCAGAACAGGTTTCTATTATGCTTATTTTAATTGGGATGAATGGGAAAAAGAAGAACTTTTTTATGCTACGAATAAGCGGGAAAAAGCTTATATAAAAATCGTCGATTCCAAGCCCCGGCTGGTAACAATACACCAAGACAACCTCGTTTACAGCATTAGAAATAACAATCAATGGACAGAACAAATCATCGACACCTTAATCACTGCACAACTATTGTCTTTTGATCATGACATCAATAACTATCCGCACATTGCGGTTTATGGTAAAATACCGGAATTAGCAAAAGAAAAAAAAAATTGCCTTATTTATTACAGATATTACCCGGGCGCTTCCAATATGGAAGTCTCAACCAACTACTATAATTTTGAAAATGTTTGGATTGAAAGTTACAGCGAATTCAACATTACCGTTAAAAACAAAGGTGTAGCTCCTTTAGCAATCGACAATATAAAATTTGATCCAACATCAGCCTTCAAAATAACCAATAAAAGCCAGAGATTATTTATCCCGGTAAATGATTCGGCAAAAATAAATGTAAGGTTTACACCACAGGCTGAACAAAATTACTCCGACATTTTACAATTAATAACAAACGACCCGGCTTTTCCTGTTTTCAATATTCAATTCTCAGGAACCGGGGTTTCCAGCGGAACAAATGCAAGTATTACTGTTCAGATTAACGATATCATTGCAGATTTAAAAAACCTTGCAATAAACAAGGATGAGCGACTACAAGGAGTTGAAGTCAGGCTTTTTCAAAACAATGAGGCAGCTACAAACATGCTTATCACGGATGCTGAAGGTTTGGTTACATTCAATAATTTAACACCCGGTTTTTATGAACTCAAATTTTCCAAAAAGGTACCACACACCCAAAACGAGCTTCTGTTGTCGGTACAGGAAGAATTTGAAATAGGCCCGGGTAAAAACACACGGCTTTCGCATTTACCGGACTCGCTGTACAAATATAAATTCCTGCTGATTGAAGAATTAAACCAAATTGAGGCGTCAAACTCCATCTTCACTGGTGAATATTTTACTTACCAGCAGGTTGAAGCGAATGTTGAAACCCTTTTAAAAAACTGGGCAACAGATTACGATTCGCAAAAAACAGAGGTGTTGTCCCGTTTATTACTGACAGAAATATTGGTAAAGGATTTATTTGAGCAGGGGATGAATGTTTCGAATGAGATGTTTTATGATTTTGGCGATTTGATTGGATTCATTTTTTATTCCAACGATTGGTCAATGACCCTGATTGAATTAATTAAGGCCGCAGCAGAAATGATAGCTTCTTTAGCAGAGGGAGGCTCAACGGCTGCCCGGAAAATTCTTTTGGAATTGCTGGATATCTTAATTAAGGAACTTATCAAACAGGAAATACTTGCATCTGTTACAGAATCAGTAGAACTTGTCGGGGCAAAATTGGGACACCCTGCCGATATTATTTTAATGGATGGGTGGCGTGAATTAAAGAATAATTACTCATCAATGAATTTTCAGTCCTTTAGCTTGGTGGCCTGGGATGAAATAACACTCAAAGTTTTCAAAAAACTTAAAGGACCGTTTATTCAGGAAGTATATATCAATTTGTTAACAGCCCCGGTAATTACCAAAGCGCTTGATTATTCAGAAACCAACAATTACAGTGGGACCTTTGCAAATGCCTGTATTAGTGAAATTGAGTTTGTTGCCGACGAAGAAAACAATGTGGAAAATATTATTGAATGGGCTTCCGGACTGCGGAAAACGGCCAACCTGTTTATGGCAACCGCCAATATTCTTGAAGTTGTTGCAGCCATTGACCCTACCGGAATTGTTAAAAATGTGGCTCAATTTACTACCTATATTCGGCTTTCGGCTTATATTGAAGTGATAACTGCTTTGGGATTATCAACTTCACAGTTTTTTATTTTACCTGCAAATATGAATGATGAGGTTGATGATATTTATTTTTCATCGGCAGTTAAAAAAGGAACGATTACACCACAAAACCAGGTCTTCAGTAAAAACAAATATACTTCCGCAACCATCAGCAACATAAAAAAATCGTTGCAGGAAAATGAAAACTCTTTCGACTCTATCTTGTATTTGGTTCAGCAAAATATTGAGTCGGGTTCTAAAGTGGAAGCAGCCAGTGAGTTACTCAAACTAAATGAGGCTGAAAAAAGTTACTCCAATACAATTTCACAAAGCTATGCTCCGCTTCGTGCTGTTGCATCAGAGGCCAGCCAAATCATTCCAACGTTTGAAGAGCACTACGATTCATTAATATCCTATAAGGCGAAAAACCTGCAGGAATGGTTTAACACATACCTTTTGGTAACCATTTCCATGCTTGATACTGCAAACCAATTGACAAACACAATCCTTGACCAAATAGACAAAACAAAACAGGTAAACCATCTGCTCACTTCGCACATTGGAAATATGCTGGACGATGTTTCTGAGAATATGGAAGTTCCGGGCGTAATTGTAGTCAGCCAAATCAAGCAGGATAAATACAGCCTGAAATTGGGAGAGACAGGAACTGCCCGGTTAAAACTGAAGAACGTTGGCGCCAGCGAAGCAAACAATATTCGTTTGAAAATGGAGACCAGTGATGCCCTAAATTGTACTCAAACAGGTGAAATTACTGTTGGTACCCTGTCGCCCGGAGAAGAAAGCGAAGAATATGTTTTCACATTTAATATTGCTGAAAATCAACATTCTTCAGGACTTTGGGATGCTATGATAACCTGCGATGATGCCGCAGCCATGTCCAAATCAGGCGCATTTACAATAGAAAATGCAACAACCAGTCTTCAAATTTCAGAACAAAATAAAAATGCCGCTTTATTCTGCTTCCCTAATCCCGTGAACTCCACCGGAACTATTTTCTATGAACTAAAAGAAGGTGCCGAAATTAAAATTCAACTTTTTGATATTACCGGCCGTGAAGTTAAAACGCTTTATTATGGGTATAAAGAATCAGGAAAAGCACATCTGTTATTTAATGCAGCCTCATTATCGAATGGAATATACATTGTTAAAATGCATTCCAACAATTACTTATCAGGAACTTTAAAAGTAGTTATTCATCATTAATCAAATTAAACATGAAAAAATTCATTTTTCTGGCAACAACCTGCCTGCTGGCATTTTCATTGTCGGCACAGTTTTCGGCCACCATGGTATATACCATGTCGGGCAAAACAGTCAACTTCCAAATTTTTAGTGATATGAACCGCTACCGGTATGAATTTAACGAAAACGGCCAGGAGGTAGCCGTTATTTCCCTGAATGAAACCGGCGATTTTTACATGCTGATGCCGCAGCAAAAAATGGCCATAAAGACAAAAACCACCAGCCAGATGAGCATGAGCACCGACCCGTTAAAACAGTATGAACACTTTGCCGGCGAAGGCGCCACAGAAGTGATTATCGGCGAAGAATCCATCGACGGATATCCCTGTGTGAAAAAAGAGTTGCGCAACATACAAAAAAATGAATTTGGCGAATCAAACCAGCACCTTTTTACGATTTGGGTTTCCGAAGAATTCAACTTCCCGCTGAAAATGGTGAACCACATCGACGGCACCGGTGCATCAGAAATGGAAGTCAAAGACATCAAAGCGTGGACACCCGACGAGGCCAGTTTTACTGTGCCTGCCGGTTTTACCATAATGGACCAGGCAATGATGATGCCTGAACAATAATATCAAAAATGAAAAATGGATCATCAAAGCCACTTTTTACGTCACTTTTAGTGCAGGGCAGGGTATTCCGGCTACCGGAACCGGAATGTACCAGCTCACAGATATTCAGGAAAATATTCAACTGATTGCTTCGGCTAAAAATTACGGATTTGAAGAAAAAATCTCACAAACCTGTGCCGGAGAAGACAATAAACCCAAAGTTTATTTTGCTTCTGCAAACCCGGATTTAAATTCTTTGTTTTTTGTTCCACCAGATTCCGGGAAAGAGGAACTGATACCGGCCTTGAATTCAATTCCAAAAGATGCCAGTGCATTTTATATCCATTGCGAAAACGGGGAAGTAAAAGACTTTACAGTAGTAAAAGGGACTTAAAAAATTGAAGATTTGGTTCAGCTAAAAAATAAAATTGTTTCTGAAGGCACTACAATTAATACATGGGACGACGGCTCGAAAATAACTGATATGATAGTCTTCAGTCAATAATTTTTCTTTGCAACAAATACCAATTCTGATAAAATTATTGCACTTTTACTGCCATTCCGAAATATTTACTCTTTTCGGATTTCCTGAAAATAATTAAAAATGAAACCGATGAACGGCAGAAATTTTTTGTACAAAAGTGCAATAGTAGCGTCACTGGCTGGATTTCTTTTTGGATTCGACACCGTGGTGATTTCGGGTGCAGAACAAAAAATTCAATCGTTGTGGGAACTGAACAGTTCGTTGCACGGATTGGCCATCAGTATGGCGTTGTGGGGAACGGTGCTGGGTTCATTAACAGGAGGCTGGCCGGCACAATTTTTCGGAAGAAAAAAAACCTTACTGTGGATTGGCGTGCTTTATCTGGCATCGGCTTTTGGTTCTGCCCTGGCACCCGGCGTTTATTCCTTTATGTTTTTCCGGTTTATCGGCGGCGTGGGTGTGGGCATTTCAACGGTGGCAGCTCCTATGTTTATTTCTGAAATTGCGCCCCCGGCCATGCGTGGCCGCTTAACCGGAATGTTCCAGTTCAATATTGTATTTGGAATTCTGGTGGCATACCTGTCCAACTCGCTGCTGGGCGGAATTGGGGAAAACGCCTGGCGCTGGATGCTGGGCGTGGAAGCGATTCCGGCGCTGCTGTTTACCACCTTCTGTTTCGGTCTGCCCGAGAGCCCGCGTTGGTTGATTGTGCAAAACAAAAACCGGGAGGCAGGATTGGCGGTCTTAAAAAAGGTAAATTCCGGTTTTTCCGCACAAGAACTGGATTCTCTGGTGCAGGAAATAGAAAACTCAGGCAATCAGCAAAACAAAACCCATAAATTCTTTACCCGGAAACTCCTGAAACCGGCTTTTCTGGCATTTTTCATTGCCTTTTTCAATCAACTTTCGGGCATTAATGCCATTCTTTATTTTGCTCCGCGCATTTTTGAAATGACCGGTCTGGAATCGCAGACTGCGCTGTTGCAATCGGTAGGAATTGGCATCACCAACCTGATATTCACTTTTGTGGGTTTGTGGCTGATTGACCGGCTGGGACGCCGGACGCTGCTGTATATTGGCTCCTTTGGGTACATTGCTTCGCTGGGACTAACTTCGTGGGCATTTGCGTCCGGAAATCCGGGCATTGTGCCAATATGTATTTTTGCTTTTATTGCCGCCCATGCCATTGGACAAGGAGCCGTTATCTGGGTTTTTATCAGCGAGATATTTCCAAACCGGCAGCGGGCCTTTGGGCAGTCATTGGGCAGTTTTACCCACTGGTTTTTTGCCGCAGCGCTCACCCTGGTTTTTCCGCTGATGGCCGAAGCATGGAAGCCAAAGTTCATTTTCGGCCTTTTCTGCTTTATGATGATACTGCAACTGGTTTGGGTCCGGTTTTTTGTGCCGGAAACCAAAGGAGCATCATTGGAGGAACTGGAAAGGGAGTTGTAATTTTTTTACTTCTGCCTGAAATACACCTGTATGGGTACTCCCGTAAAATCGAAATTTGCGCGAATCTGGTTTTCGATATAACGCCGATATGGTTCCTTAATGTATTGCGGCAGATTGGCAAACAGCGCAAATGCCGGCGTTGGCGATGGCAACTGAGTGACGTATTTTATTTTGATGAATTTCCCTTTTACCGATGGAGGCGGGTATTTTTCAATGGCCTCTAACAGCACATCATTCAATTTGGATGTTTTTATGCGGTTTTTACGGTTTTTGTGAACCTGCATGGCAATATCCAGCGCTTTGTACACCCGTTGTTTGGTAATGGCCGAGATAAACAGAATGGGTACATCGGTAAACGGTGCAATCCGCTCCCTGATTTCCTCCTCCACTTTTCGTGTGGAATGACCGTCTTTTTCAATCAAATCCCACTTATTAACCAGAATAACCACGCCTTTTTTGTTGCGCACTATCAGGTTGAATATATTCATATCCTGCGCTTCCAAACCCCGTGTGGCATCAATCAGCAGCAAACACACATCGGAACTTTCAATGGTTCGCACCGAACGCAGCACCGAGTAAAACTCAATATCGTCATGCACTTTTCCTTTCTTGCGCAGGCCGGCGGTGTCTATGATTATAAAATCGTGTCCGAATTTATTGTAGCGGGTGTGAATGGAATCGCGGGTAGTGCCAGCCACATCAGTAACAATGTAGCGTTCTTCATCCAGTAAAGTGTTAATGAACGACGATTTGCCTACATTAGGCCGGCCAACCACCGACAAATACGGCAGTTCGTGTTCTTCGTCGTTATCGCCTGACTCGCCAAAAGTTGTAATCACCTGATCGAGCAAATCACCGGTTCCGCTGCCGGTCATGGATGAGATACAGAAGATTTCGCCCAGTCCGAGGCCGTAAAACTCCTGGGCATCCATTATGCGCTGGTTGTTGTCCACCTTGTTTACGGCAACCACTATTTTTTTCCTGCTTTTACGGAGAATGGCTGCAACGGCGTCATCGAGGTCGGTAATTCCCAATTCCACATCCACCACAAACAGTATCACATCGGCTTCGTCGATGGCCAGATGCACCTGTTTATTGATTTCAGATTCAAATACATCGTCGGAGTTCACGACATAGCCGCCGGTATCAATTACCGAAAACACTTTTCCGTTCCACTCCGATTTTCCGTAATTTCGGTCGCGGGTAACACCCGACACCTCGTCCACAATGGCTTCACGCGATTCGATAAGCCGGTTAAACAAAGTTGATTTGCCCACGTTGGGCCGTCCTACTATGGCTAATATTCTGCTCATTTCTTCTTTTTAATACGCTTCGTACCCGAAATTTTTCAGCTGCTTTTCTTTCTCGCGCCAGTCTTTGGCTACTTTCACATAAAGTTCCAGAAAAATTTTCTTTTCAAAAAACTCCTCGGCATCTTTGCGGGCTTCGCTACCCACTTTTTTCAGCATTTTTCCGGCTTTTCCAATAATAATTCCCTTCTGGGAGTCCCGCGCTACATAAATCACCGCTCTCACTTCAATTAAACCACCTTTGGTTTTAAAATCTTCCACCTCAACCTCAACGGAATAAGGAACTTCTTTTTGATAGTTCAGCAATATTTTCTCGCGGATGATTTCCTGCATAAAAAACCGCTCGTTGCGGTCTGTAAGGGCTTCTTTATCAAAAAAGGGAGGGCCTTCTGGCAAGAGTTCCAAAATACGGTCGAAAACAGGTTCGATATTAAATTTTTCTTTAGCCGAAACAGGATACACATTAGCACCGGGAAACACTTCACTCCAATAATCAAAAAGCCGGGTAACCTCCTCCTGGTTCGATAAATCAATTTTATTGATGAGCACTATCACCTGCACGTTCGATTTGCGGATGCGATCGATGTAATCCGGATTTTTGCCCCGTTTTTCCACTACATCGGTCACAAACAGTATCACATCGGCATCAAGAAGCGCTGAATCCACAAACTTCATCATGGATTCCTGAAGTTTATACCCGGGTTTCAAAATTCCGGGAGTATCAGAATACACAATCTGAAAATCCTCGCCATTAACAATCCCTTTAATACGGTGCCGGGTAGTCTGCATTTTCTCCGTAATAATCGACAATTTTTCACCCACCAGAGCATTCATAACAGTAGATTTCCCCACGTTAGGATTCCCTAAAATATTTACAAAACCTGCTTTATGCGCCATAACTAATTCAAATCGCTAAAAATCAGGGCAAAGATAATTGATTTGAATTACCGGAACAGCATTTACCCGTCCATTTTGCTGAAACTGTACATTATTTCACATACAAAAATGCTGTTAAAAGTATTTAAAAAAAATGCGCTAAACCCGATTATCATTGGCTGTTTAGTCATTTTTTGTTATTTTAGAAGCAAAACCAGAATTGTTCAAAAAAATTATTATGAAAAATATACGCCTTGATAAAATCGCAATTAATGTTCACGCACGCAGAATTCTATTAACGATTCTGGAGGAAAATCCGATTTTGGAACGCATACTCCGGCAATTCATTTCTGAAAAAGAAGCCATGAATTCAATAAAAGAGTGGATTCTGCCCAAACTGAAAAAAAACCCGGCAGCAGAAGCTTTTTACCTGAAAAAAGAACACAGCCATGAACTGTTTCAGCAACTGAAATGGGAAGACTTTGCAGCCATTCGCCTGCTTGATTACATTAAACATGCCGGCGAGTCATATCCCGACCAAAATATTCACGGCGAAATGGCTGTAACCAATCCCATAAAAATGATGTGGCTGGCCACCAACCGCGGAATCGGTGGCGCCAAACCCGACTTTTTCCTCGATATGCTGGAACTTTTCAGGCAGTTGAACGGAACGATGAAGCCGGAAATTCCCCCGCGCGAACATGTTGAAGAGTGGATGGACAGGTATCCGTCGGGGCTGGAACCCAAAATTGCTGAACTGCGTAAAGAAAACCGCGACCGTATTATCCGCATTTTCATTGAAAAAATAGACAGCGGCGAAATAAATAGCAAACGCTATTACTTTGAACACGGCCTCACACAGGAACAGAAAAAGGAAAAAATGTATGAATGGTGGAGCGAAAGCCGCTTTCACCTGAGTTTTGCAGTACGTTCGCCCGGGCTGCTCAACGAACTGCTCGATTATTCACTCGACCCCGACACCATGGATATTCTTTATGCGGCGGAGGAAAAAGGAATCCCGTTTTTTGTAAATCCATATTACCTTTCGCTTCTGAATGTTCAAACGCCTGGTTTTGCAGTGGGAGGCGATCTGGCCATTCGTTGTTACATTGTTTACAGCAAGCAGTTGGTAGAAGAGTTTGGCGAAATTCAGGCCTGGGAAAAAGAAGATAAAGTGCAGCCCGGGAAACCCAATGCCGCCGGATGGATTTTACCTTCACACAACATTCACCGGCGCTATCCCGAAGTGGCCATTTTTATTCCCGACACAGTTGGCAGGGCATGTGGCGGACTATGTGCAAGCTGCCAGCGTATGTACGATTTCCAGAGCGGGCGGTACAATTTCAACCTGCAAAAACTGAAACCGGAAGAATCGTGGAACGAGCGCTTGCCCAAACTGCTCACATATTTTAAGAATGATGCCCAGTTGCGGGATATTCTGCTCACAGGAGGCGATGCGCTAATGAGTTCGGATAAAAACCTGAAAAATATTCTGGATGAAATATACAAAATGGCCCTTCAAAAGCAGGAAGAAAATAAAAAACGCCCGAAGCATGAAAAATATGCTGAAATACTACGGGTACGTATCGGTACGCGCCTGCCGGCATACTTACCCATGCGAATAACTCCGGAACTGGCAAATATTCTGGCCGAATTTAAAGACAAAGCTTCCAAAATCGGGGTGAAACAATTTGTGATTCAAACCCATTTTGAGTCGCCAATGGAAATCACACCCGAAACTAAAAATGCAGTGCAACTTTTGCTGAATTCCGGATGGGCGGTTGCCAACCAGCTTGTTTTCACCGCGCCTGCATCGCGACGCGGCCACACGGCAAAACTGCGTAAAGTTTTGAACGACATTGGAATTCTCACCTATTACACGTTCACCGTAAAAGGATTTAAAGAGAACAGCGCCAACTTTACACCAAATGCCCGTGCTGTGCAGGAAGAACTGGAAGAAAAATACCTGGGACGTTTGCCCGAAGGAGAAATGGGCGAATTACTGGAACTGATGCACGATGCAGAAAATATTGTTGACAACGTAAAAGCTCTTCGCGAAAAGAACGATTTACCGTTTCTGGCAACCGACCGGAATATTTTGAACCTGCCCGGAGTAGGTAAAAGCCTTACGTTCAGAACAATTGGAATAACCCGTTATGGAAGAAGAATTTTACAGTTTGACCACGACCGTACCCGAAACCACAGTCCGATAATCGACCAGATGGGAAAAGTGATTGTTATCGAGTCGAAATCCATTACCGAATACCTGCGGCAACTGGAAGACATGGGCGAAAACCGAGAAGAATACGAAGGTGTTTTCGGTTATTCATTGGGTGAAACCGAACCGCGCATGCCCATGTACGAATATCCGGATTATGATTTTGACGTGACTGATGAAATGACGCATTTGGAACTGGGCGTGGAGGCAGGAGATTAAAAATATTGAAATTTTCAAAGACAAAACAATGCTGTCTGAAAAGGGTGACTGTTGTTATTAGACGTCACCCTGAACTTGTTTCAGGGTCTGTTCTTTAAAACCACAGATTCTGAAATAAATTCAGAATGACTTCATTGTAGATTTTTTTCTTCACAAATTCTCCTTAATATATTCCATCACCTCCAAAAATGTTCCAATGAAAAACTCATCGCGGTTATCGTTAAGGTATTGAAGCAATTCATGATGTTCTTTGGTTCCCACATTTAAATAACCACCGCCCACACTGTGAAACATGAATACTGCAATGGTGCCGTTTGCTTTGGCTTTTTCCACATAAGCAATTAAATCCTCGGTTTTATGGTCTTCCACCATCCAGCTTGGCGCCTTGTAAACATTATATCCTTTCATGGTTTCGGGGATTGGTCCATCGGCACGGGCGGCAGTAAAAAGCGGCTGAATGTCATCCGAAAAATCGTTGTCGCCAATGGAAACATTACTGCAGGTATAAGCGAAAGTACGGGTTTCTTTTCCGTCGATAGCTTTCAGTAAAGTACTTGCAGTTCGTAATTCTGCCAGCAGTTGTTCCATGGTGTATTTGTTCAGATCATACTCCGGTTTTACCCAGTCGAACTGTTCCCCGTTGCACGGATGAAACAACGTGTGATTTCCCAGTTCGTGGCCGTTTTTTGCAATTTCGCGCCAATCATCGGTCCAGTTATACAAACTTTGCGAATTGCCGGTGCAGTAAAATGTTCCCTTAAAACCAAATTCATCCAATTGCGGAACAGCCACATCGAGGTGGCAATCCAGCCCGTCGTCGTAAGTAAACACAACCGCAGCTTTGGCGCCGTTGGGCCAGGAGAACTGGGCTTCGACCAATTTCGGTACAGAAATAATCAAAAGGAAAGCGAAAGCATAATGAATAATTTTCTTCATCGTGATTAATTTGATTTTCAAAAATAAGAAGTTTTCTTCCAAACCATTACCTGCTGCAGCTGATTTATTATCGGTGACAGTAAATAACCCGAAAAGTCAGTTATGACGGAATGGTGGAAATTACAAATGAGAACCATCGGGGGACCTCAGAGCAAATCGGTTATTGGCCAAAAACCGGAATGCCTCATTAAAACCCGGCAGAAGAAGGTTTAATATTTAAAGACCAAATATTATATGATTAGTAATATTGCTGATTATTCCGGTGAAAATGATGGATTTTATATGGGTCGAATAGCTTTGAGACCGACTACCGCGCCAACGGAGGGTCAATATTTTTAATAAAATTATTTGTTTCTTTATTTGGAAAAATGTTTAATTTTAAACAAAGATTTTAGAAAATGAATCAAACATTTGAACAGCCAACTTTTGTATTTTTCAGATCATTCCCAGAAAATTTAATGACACTTCCACCTCTTTGTAGCTCACTTCAAAATATAGAATCTTGTTTTTATTTTATTTCATTGAATCGATATCCTAATGCGTTAATATCATGTGCTTCTGCATTGGAAAGTGCGATGAAATCTATTTTAAAAAAATCAACTGACGATAGAATTAGCGCTACAAATCTTTATAATGAGGCAATTAAGGAATTCCCTAATTTAGAATCTTTTGATATTGAAAAATTAAAAAAATTTCGTGAAACCCGGAATCGTTTTTCACACTATGGATTTAGTCCTAAAGATAATGAAGAGTCAGCAGTTTTAATTTTAAAAACAGGAATACCTTTTCTAATTAAATGTCACAAAGAATTCTTCGGTTTTGATTTATTGGATGGATTAATTGTAGAGATTTCAGAACACTTGAAATTTGCACTTGAATCGTATGAAATTATAAACCATAATAAATCTTCAAATCTGAAATATTGCTTTTCATCTTTCGCGCATCTAATTCGATGGGCTGGATTAAAATATGATGCAATGTCAATATTAGAATCAAAAGTCTCGGAAATTGGTCAAATTGACAATATGAAGTTTGAAATCTGGTTATCACTCAAAGAAAAACTTGAAAATGCATTAAACCCAAGTTGGACATTTAACTGTCCTGTTTGTAATGAGCCAGACTCATTCGTCTGTGAGTTGGACGATGTGGATTTAAATCATAAAATAGTTTCATTGAAAAGAGGTATTTGCGCCAACTGCAACTTATATATTCCTAATGATGCATTCGTACTAATCAATATGCTGTGCAAATATGGAAAAGAAACAGAAAAAAATGAAATTTTAGGTGAATATGGAATAATATAGTTCTTATAAAAAGAGCTATGGATTGAAATCCAATCGAATTGCACACCGATTGCAAATCGGAGCGAATAAGGATTATCTTTCTTTTTTCACGTTTTCAGCAAATCTGTATCTTCCTTTTTCGTCTTCAACAACCAAACCGCCGAAATTACCAAAACGTTTCCATCTTTCAGGGTTTTTGCACTCACTTAAAATGTTAGAATTGGTATGAGATTTGCCCTCCTCTGGAAATTCAACCCTCAATATTTCCATTAATTCTTTTCGTGTTGACTTACCAGCTTCAATCAAACCCTTCACACGATTTCTGCGTGCTTCTTTGTCAATATTATTAACTTGAGTGGAACGTTGTGTCCTTTTACTTTTGTTATCAGCTTTAATTTCAGAGGAAATCACTTTTTTAACCGCAGACTGCGATTCATCCAATTGCATATATTCGTATTTATATTTTCCATAAATTTGATTATCAAATAAAATATTAAATTCTTTTTTATCATAACTTACAAAGAAGTTAAAATCATTCTGAAAAATGAATTTCTTTTTTAATACCCAAAGGAAATTTTGAAGTTGAGGGATAAACTGTTCAGAAATCACAACTTTTTCATAATACTTTTTGAGTTTATCAAGTTCCGTTTGAAGTATTTCAGGCACTTGTCTCTCATATTTTTTAAAAACGTCTATCTCAAGTTCTAATTCTTGAATTCTTGCTTTAATTTCAATAGTTTCCATTTCTTTACTTTTTTGAACTATTTGTGTATTTCCTCTTCTTTCACTTTCCCAAAAAAGTTCATTGGGCTCTTCTTGTTCTTGCTTTGAATCGTAAAGTAATTCAACCTCCTCTATGCCTTCTTTTATCGGTTTTATTATAAATGAAGTATTTACTTCATCCGAATGATTAAACTCAATACCTTTATGTTTCCCTTCAAAATAAAATTTCCATTGTCTGTTTGCAGAAGGTAATCCAAAGCGATTAAACAGTCCAACATTATCAAGAAAAATAACCTTATCCTTTTTTTCATGGATTCTAAAGCCTCTTCCTACTTGTTGCAGATACATTGCCAAAGAAAGAGTTGGTCTTGCCAATTGAATAAATTCAACATCAGGGCAATTAAAACCCTCACTAAAAATGTTTACGTTACAAAGAATTGAAATACTCCCTGATTTAAATTGTTGAACAATTTCTTTTCTTTCTTCTGCCGGAGTATCACTGTCAATTAATGCGGTGGCATATCCATTTTCTTTAAAAGTTTCATAAACATGAAAATTGTGAACCTTATTTATTGTATAAACTATTCCTTTTTTTCCTTTGGCATATTTTTCATATGTTTCAAGAATGTTTGCACGTACTCTTTTATTATCCAGTATTGTCAACATTTCATTTTCATCATAATCTCCCGAAAAATCCACAGAAATGTTATTAATCATTTGCTGTGTTGATGATTGTGGTTTGATTGAATAATATTCATATTCACATAAATGACCTTCTTTGATAAACTGATATATTGACATTGACTGAATCAAAATGTCGAACATTGGAGGGAATGGTTCTGCATTTAGCCGATAAGGTGTTGCAGTAACGCCAAGCAATTTAGCTTTAGGAAATTTGTTACAGATGTATCTATACGTTTTTGCTAATACATGATGTGCTTCATCAATAATGATTAAATCAAAATCTTTTCTAATCCATTTTTCTATTCTTCTGTATAAAGTTTGAACTGAAGCTATTTGTGTAGGATAATAATGCTCTTCATCGTGCCGGGCTTTGATTTTACCGTGTGCAATCCCATATTTCTTTCCAATACTTTCGCTTATTTGAGAAATTAATTCTTCTCGATGAGCTAAAATTAAAATTTTTATTGGTTTTCTCCTTTTTTTTCCATATTCGTGCAAATCTTTTATTATCGAACTAAACATTCTTGTTTTGCCAGTCCCCGTTGGCATTTGAAACATTACCGAACGAAATATTTTAAAGGCTTTGTAAATATCTTCCTTTGCAGTAATTTGATAATGCCGTAGGTCTTTATTTAAAGGTGATATTTTATCAAAGATGATATTCATTCAGTCTAAATATTTACATTTTAAATGTTTGCTCACTATGCAAAATATTTGGGTTGCAGAACAGTATTTTTGGGAGTTAGTATGATTGGTTTATACATAGCTGATTCTTTATTGGTTTTTAAAACGTTTTAAAAGTAAAAAACTTTTGTAAAATATACAAAGTCAAGATAAAAAGAATAACAAAACTATTGTTCCAATACAAACCCCATCGCCGCTTTTATCCCATCGGCAGCGCTCGAAATAATTCCCCCGGCGTAACCGCTTCCTTCGCCCACCATAAAAAGGTTTTCAAAACCTTCGCACTGTCCGTTGGGCTGGCGCAACACCTGCACCGGCGAAGAGGTTTTGCTTTCCAGTCCCAGCAGGTTTCCGGTTTCAAATCCTTTCATTTTCCGGATAAAATCGGTCAAACCTGCCTGCATCGATTTCACAACAGTTTCAGGCAAAAGTTCCCACAAAGGCGCAGCCACCAAACCCAGTGGGTAGCTGCTTTCAAACAACGATTGTCGGTTTTGGTTTTTCAAAAACCCTGCTATGCTGCACGCCGGTGCGCGGTAACTTCCGGTGTGCCGGTAAAATGCTTTTTCCA
>JAHYIT010000118.1 GCA_019429205.1 Mariniphaga sp.
TTTTAAATATGGCTTGACAAACATGCTGCAAAGCTATGCAACTATTTGTTTATCAGCAATAAGAGCGGGGGTACAACATTTGGAAAACAAAATAGCAACAAAACTTATATTGCTGAATATCAGCTATGTCTGTTTTTACGCATTTGGCAATTGTTGATAAAATCAGGGTTATCAACAGATTTTTATGGGTTTTTTGATGCTACCCCTGCAATGTGGGTTAAATCTTTTGACGGTATATTTTTTAAGCTTCGGGGCATTATGCAACTGCAGTAATGGAAACATTTGTCGCAGTTTTTCGGAAATCAAAATTATTATAAATGCGACTTAAATTTTCGTTGGTGGAAAGCAACTCCGAAATCGAAGGCGGTAGCATTGGTTTGGATTTACCTCTTTTCAATTGCCACCCCAGGCGTTTTAGTTCGGTGCGCAGCGTATTTTTATTGGTGCAATATCTGAAGAATTCGGCAAGCGAAACCTTAAACGATTCCTGTGCCTCGTTTTCGTCAACGCCATATCCGTAAACTTCAAGCGGAGGACAATAAACAATTGTAGTATCGTCTTCCTTAAAAATGATGATATCCAGAAAACCTTCGATTTTGTCTTGATTTACTGATATGAATCCTTTTGCAGTATCTTCCATTGGTAGTCAATTTATTGCGATGATAACATCAAACCAATTCATTTTTCGCAAATTTAATAGTATGACAAATTTAGCATTTTGCAAAAATCCCTGCAACACTTTTTTTCTTTCAATCAATACAACATCCTCGCCCGTATCGTGTGCGGAATGGCTTTTAGTTCTTTCAGAATTTTATCGCAGTTGTTACATTCGGCATCGATAATAACATAGCCGATTTCGGCATCGGTTTGCAGGTATTGTGCGGCTATGTTGATTCCCTTGTTGGTAAAAACATAGTTGATGTCCTTCAGCAAACCGGGCATGTTTTTGTGAATGTGCAGAAACCGCTGCTTGTCGTAATTGGGCTGAATAGTAACCTGCGGAAAGTTGACAGCGCCAACTGTGGAACCATTGTCGCTGTAACGAATAAGTTTCTCTGCTACTTCCAGCCCGATGTTTTCCTGCGCTTCCTGTGTGCTGCCACCAATGTGCGGAGTAAGCAGCACGTTGTCAAATTCCAGCAGTGGTGAATTGAATTTTTCAGCGTTGGAAGCCGGCTCTGTGGGAAAAACATCAGCCGCTGCACCAGCCAGATGACCGTTTTTCAGGAATCCAGCCAAAGCTTCGTAATCGACTACCGAACCGCGGGAAGCATTAATGAGCAATGCTCCTTTTCTCATTCCGGAAAGTTGCTCAACTGAAATCATGTTCCGTGTATCAGGTGTTTCGGGCACATGCAGTGTAACTACATCCGATTTTTGCAGCAGTTCATTCAACGACCCGCAAACAAAAGCTTTCCCCAGGCTAAGTTTCTTTTCAATGTCGAAATAAAACACATTCATTCCCATAGCTTCGGCCAGGATGGAAACCTGAGAACCGATGTGCCCGTAACCGACAATGCCCAGGTTTTTTCCACGTACTTCAAACGAA
Source organism: Mariniphaga sp. (assembly GCA_019429205.1). Lineage (GTDB taxonomy): Bacteria > Bacteroidota > Bacteroidia > Bacteroidales > Prolixibacteraceae > Mariniphaga. The sequence goes on from JAHYIT010000118.1 coordinate 1,550, forward strand.
TTTCCCACCGCTTTCAGCCAGTCGCCCCGATGTGCGGCTGCATTTTTTGCCGGAATCTCGCGCATGAGCATGATGATTTCAGCAATTACCAATTCGGCTACAGAGCGTGTATTGGAAAAAGGCGCATTAAATACCGGAATACCCATTTGTTTGGCTGTCAGCAACTCCACCTGATTGGTACCAATGCTAAAACAGCCCACAGCAAAAAGTTTTTTGGCCTTTTTTAAAACCTGCGGGCTGAGCTGGGTGCGCGAACGAATTCCCAAAATGTGTGTGTCCTTGAGTTTCTGTTCGAGTTCTTCACCATCGAGGGCGGTTTTCAGATATTCCACGTTGGTATAACCAGCAGATTCAAAACTGTTCGCCGAAGAAGGATGGATTCCTTCCAACAGCAAAACCTTGATGTATTTTTTGTCGAGTGAAAGTTTTTTTGGCATAGTATCGGTTTTCCAGCAAAAATAAGATTTTATGCGAACTTAAAATGCATCATCAAGCGTTCTTAACGTCAGCACCTCATTCAGTTTTTCTTCTGAAATATCCGTTTCCAGGTTGATGGTGACTTTTTCGCCCGGCAGCATGTCGAAATAATTGTCGGAAAAAAATCCTTCCTCATCTTCAATCTGCAGATACACGTTTTTGGCCAGCATGTCGGTTTTCAGTTCAATGTCGAAACCCAAATCCGTTTTTGCAATGGTGTATTCCACCTGTGGAGTTGAAACATTCAGTTCCTTAAACGGCCTGAAAAAGAAAATATTTCGCGAAAGAGTTTTCCCGTTTTCGATGAGTTCGGCTGAAAGAAGAAGGTTCCGGGTGTCTTTCCGGTATAAAAATTCATTCTTATTTTCGTTGAAATAATCGCGGCTCGAATTGGCAGGAATCTCAACCAGCGAAGCTATTTCCCAAATTACGTGACCGTTAAAATCCATCATCTTCAAAATAAGCTGGGCATTAACTTTCTCCAGACGGTCGTTAACAATTCCAACCTTTAATTTCAAATCGTCTGAGTACGGACTTACCAAAACCTGCTCAAAACCTTTTTTTACGTAGTATTGAAGGGCTTTCCAATTCTGGTAATAGTCGGTTGAACTCCACGATGCCACAGGCCAAACGTCGTTAAGTTGCCAGTAAAGGCTGCCCATGGTAAACGGCATGGCGCGGCGATGGCCTTCCAGTCCAAACTTAATTCCTTCGGCCTGCAACACATGATTTACATAAAGAAATGATTCAAAATCTTTAGGACGGTTGTATTCTTTCAGCAAATAATATTCGATGGTTTCATTGCCAATGGACGAGCGCTGGTGCGATTTCATCACTTCCGAGTAAATGTTGTGATCTCCAGTGGAAGTATATTTTTTTACTGTGGAAAACCCGGGGAATGATTGAAAGCCGTATTCGCTCATAAACCGGGCCAGGTGTGTTGCATAGGTTTCAAACGGTTCTTTACCCCACCAAACACCCCAGTAATGTTCGTCTCCATTCACCAAATCGGCCTGAATACCCAAACCCGATGACGGGCTTGAACCCCAGTAACTGCGTTGCGCATCAAATTCTTCTACCACTTCGGGAAGCGTTTTATGGAAAATATCCACGTAAGCCTGCCACACTTTCTCCGGAACATCTTCGCCCTGCCTTTCAGCAATCCCTTTCCATCCCCAGTTATTCCAGGCGGTAAGAATTTCATTGTTGCCACACCAAAGCGCAATACTCGGGTGATTGCGCAATCGTTTTACATTGTCGATGGCTTCATGCCGGATGTTTTCCAAAAACAGCTCATCGTTGGGAAACATGGCACAGGCAAACATAAAATCCTGCCAAACCAGAATGCCATTTTCATCGCATAAATCGTAAAAAATATCTTCTTCGTAAACTCCCCCGCCCCAAACACGCAACATATTCATGTTCGAGTTTTTGGCGGTTTCTATCATTTTCCGGTAATTTTCATCTGTTACCCGCGGCAAAAACATATCGTTGGGAATGTTATTGGCGCCTTTCATAAATACCGGGTGTCCATTCAGTTTAAAATAGAAGGAAGTGCCGTATTCATCTTCTTCGCGTACAAGTTCCAACGTGCGGATTCCAATGCGGGTATTTTCAGAGATGACGCCCTGCATGGTTTTCAACTCGCCGGTTAAATTATAAAGATATGCCTCGCCCAATCCATTGGTCCACCATAGTTGTGGGTTTTGGATTTCAAAATCCACCTCGTATTTTTTTATTCCTTTCTGAAGCTGAACTGAGGCAGTTGCCAGCGTTTTCCCGTCGTTCTTAACAGCCAAAGTTGCATTTTCTTTTTTCTCTGCCTCAATTTCAAAAACGGCTGTAAATGCGGCTTTCTCCTCTGTAACTTCGTGTTGTACAACCTGGAGGTTTTCAATGCGGGCCTCGTCCCAGGCTTTTAACGAAACCGGTCGCCAAATACCACTGGTAACCAGGCGCGGTCCCCAGTCCCATCCGTAATGGTAACCAGCCTTGCGTGTATAAATACTCACCCGTTTTGCGCCTTCCACCCCGCCCCTTTCTGCCTGGTCGTTTTCGGCTCCCGGATAAACAAATTCATTGACATTGTATTTTTTAAGGCCTTCGACTATGGGGGAACGGAAAAGGATAAGCAGTTCGTTTTCACCTGCGTTAAGCATTTCTTTCACATCAATCTTCCACACGCGAAACATGTTGTTCGCAGCCAAAATCTGCTCACCGTTCAAATAAACATCTGCGTACGTATCAAGCCCTTTAAAGTCGAGTTGGACACGGTCGCGGTCCAGCATATTTTCATCCACCGAAAAAGTGGTTTTGTATTCCCAGTCTGTTTTGTCAATCCACTGCACATCAAGTTCGTTGAGCCGGTAATACGGATCATCAATCACACCGTTAGCCATTAAATCGGTATGAACCGTTCCGGGAACAGTTGCCGGCAGCCAATCGTTTTCTCCAACCTGCCGGAAAGTCCAGTCTCCGTTTATTTCTATTTGAATCATGAGGTATGGGTCTTTTTCTTCTTTGCTGCAACCCCACAAAAGAAGCAGGATTAAAGCCATATTAATGAACAGGTTACTTTTTAGTACCATTTTATGTATTTTTTTGCGGCATTAAATATCGTAAATCATCTGTTTCTGCCAAAAAAGTTTGACAAATTAAATAAATTAAAAGGATTCCTTTACCGACTGAAAAGACCTTTATAAAGATTTTACTGATCTTCTTTTTTTGCCGTTGAAATATTAAACGGTATGTAAAGCAAGCAGACCCTGAACAGACCTGTTGCTATCAGCGGAATTCCCAAAATACCCCACCAACTGTCGAACACAACGCCAATAATGGCAATAATCAAACCTGCTATAACTCTTAATAACCTGTCAATTGGACCTACATTACATTTCATATCTGTACTTTTTTATTTAAATTTTCTGAACAATTTATTTTAGAATTGGTTTAGAATTCCCCTTCCAAAATATTGCACGCCGTTTTGATGAAAACAGGGCATTTATTTTCAAAAACCCCTTCGACATATGCTTCTGAAGCGCCCAGCGAAGTAGAAATATCGAAACCAATAAGTTCCTTGCAGATGAGAGAACCATGCACTGCTTTAAATTTTTCATTGAATTGCCTGACCAGCTCCTTTGTTTTTGCTTTGGCTTCCGGTTCAGAAGAAGAATGGCCGTGTTTCATGCCGATAACCATGTATGCTCCGGTAATTGCGCCGCAGGTTTCGGCGCATGCCATGCCGCTACCAAATCCACTGGCAATTTTGAGGGCTGTTTTTTCATCCAGGCCCACATCTTTGGCAAACAAACTGAATACCGTTTGAGCACAGTTGAATTGAGAGAATTTTTTTTCTACTAAATCGGATTTTTTATTCATTTTTTTGTTTTAAAGATACAAGATTTCAGGGTATAAAAAAACCCGAAATTTTTACTCCGGGTTCTCATATATACTGTATTATTAATTCTACTCTCCTCTCACCGCTGCCACTCCCGGCAATACTCTTCCTTCAAGGTACTCCAACAGAGCGCCCCCGGCAGTTGAAATGTACGACATGCCATCTGCCAAACCGAATTTATTTACACAAGCAACCGAATCGCCACCGCCAACCAGCGAGAAAGCGCCTTTTTCAGTAGCTTTTACAATGGCTTCGCCCACCGCTTTTGACCCTTCGGCAAACTTATCAATTTCGAACACACCCACCGGACCGTTCCACAATATGGTAGCTGAATTTTCAATCACCTCCTTAAATTTGGCAATACTCTCGGGGCCGGCATCCAAACCTTGCCAACCTTTTGGAATTTCATTAGCCGGTAGAATTTTTGTATTTGCATTTTCGCTAAAATCGTCGGCAGCCAACACATCGGTTGCAACAATCAGGTTCACACCTTTTTCTTTAGCCAGTTTTTCAATGTTGCGTGCAGTGTCCAGAAAATCAGTTTCGCAAATGGAATTACCTACCTCGCCGCCATTGGCTTTAACAAAGGTGTAAGTCATCCCACCTCCCAAAATCAGGTTGTCCACTGAACTTAACAAATTCTCGATGATGGTAATTTTGGAAGAAACCTTGGCCCCACCCATGATAGCAGTTAGCGGCCGTTTGGGATCTTTTACCACTTTATCGAGGCTTTTCACTTCGCTTTCAATCAGGTAACCAAACATTTTATCGTTGGGAAAAAATTTAGCAATAACAGCTGTTGAAGCGTGTGCCCGGTGTGCGGTACCAAAAGCATCATTAATCCAGCAGTCGCCGTTTTCGGCCAATTGTTTGGCAAATTCTTCGTCGCCTTTTTCTTCACCCTTATGGAAACGCAGGTTTTCGAGCATCATCACCTCGCCGGTTTTCAATGCAGCAGCCATTTTTTTCACTTCTTCGCCAACACAGTCGGGTGCAAGTTTTACTTCAACACCCAGCAACTTGCTCAAATGGCCTACCAGATGGCGCATGGAAAACTTGTCTTCCGGTCCGCTTTTTGGCCTGCCAAAGTGCGACATAATAACCGGTGAACCTCCTTCTTCCAACACTTTTTTAATGGTTGGCAGTGCCGCCTGGATACGGGTATCGTCGGTAATTTCAAAATTTTCGTTTAACGGCACGTTAAAATCCACGCGGATAAGCGCCTTTTTTCCTGAAAAATCGTAGTTGTGAATTGTTTGCATTTTATTCGTTTTTAATAAGTTCTTGTAATTTTAATCAAAGATAAAAAATTAATCTGGCTGAATATGCTGTTGCCTGACTGAAACCCGCAAATTAAAAAATGTTTCACAAATGGAAGGATTACATACCCGAATCCATTCCAAAAGCATTATTTTTGGGCCTATGTTTTTCAAAGATATAATCGGTCAGCAAAAAATTAAAGAACGGCTAATCCATTCAGTAAAAGAAGAGCGGATAAGCCACGCACTTATGTTTACCGGACCTGAAGGAACAGGGAAACTGGCTCTTGCTCTGTCTTTTGCACAATTTGTTTCATGCCGGAACCGCAGTGAAAATGATTCATGTGGCGAATGCCCCTCGTGCCGTAAATATAAGAAACTGGCACACCCCGATTTACATTTTGTTTTCCCGGTTTTTCCTACCAAAACAATTAAAAAACCGGTTTCCGATGATTTCCTTCCGAAATGGCGGGAGATGATTCACAGAACGCCCTATTTCACATTGAGCCAGTGGCTGGGTTTTATTGAAAATGAAAACGCACAGGGCCTGATTTACGAGCGGGAAAGCGATTCCATTATGCGAAAGCTGAACCTGAAATCGTTTGAATCTGAATACAAGGTGATGATTATCTGGTTGCCCGAAAAAATGCATCAGGCCTGCTCCAACAAACTGCTGAAACTGATTGAAGAACCGCCAAGCAAAACCCTGTTTTTACTGATAACTGAAGATGAAGAATCGATAATTTCAACCATCCGTTCGCGAACGCAGTTGATAAAAGTTCCGTTTATCGATAAAGGTTCAATGCGTATCGCCCTGCAAACAAATGACATGCTTTCATCAGACCAAATTGATGATGTGGTGCGGCTTTCCAATGGAAATTACATAACGGCAATGGAGTACCTCAATCCTGATGAAAGCACTGCCTACTTTTTTGCCAAATTTCAGGAAATGATGCGGTTTGCTTACATGCGCGAGGTTTATGAACTCACCCAATGGGCAGAAGAAATGGCCACACTGGGCCGCGACCGGCAAAAAGCATATTTTGCATTTGCCCTGCGGTTAATCCGAGAATATTTTATGATGAACATGAACCGCTCGAACCTGATTTATTTAAAAGAAGAAGAAAAAGAATGGGGCAATAAATTTGCACCCTTTATAAACGAGCGTAATATTATACCATTTGCCAAAGAATTTGAACTGGGAATAAAGCATATTTCGATGAACGGAAATCCGCGGATTATTTTCCTGGACACTGCACTTAGGATGGTGAGACTGATAAAACGATAAAACATCATTTTAATTCCTGTTTCAACACCAAATTGCTATTTATCATTATTTTTGTGCATTGCCATGCGAAAAATTTAATGTAATTTCAAATTTTCGCATCATATTGAAACGCAGTTATGGATAATGTGGACACAATAGAAAGAGGAGTTTGTTCGTGCACGTATTGCAGTTGCGACAAGTTGCATGCTACCGATTGGATGAAAGATATTTCGGAAATGAATGATCATTACGACATTGTTGAAGTGCGTTTCAAAAATACCCGAAAAGATTTTTTCCTGAATGTAAATAAGCTTAAACTGCAGACTGGCGATTTGGTGGCCGTTGAAGCCAGTCCGGGACACGATATTGGAATTGTATCACTAAAAGGAGAACTGGTTGCACATCAACTGAAAAAATACAAGCCAACAACTATTAATGGCGAATTCCGGAAAATTTACCGACATGCCCGGTCAATGGATATAGAAAAATGGAAGGAGGCCATTTCGTTGGAATATGAAACCATGATTCAATCGCGAAAAATTGCTTCCGACCTAAACCTCGACATGAAAATTGGCGATGTGGAATATCAGGGCGACCGCACCAAAGCGATCTTTTATTATATCGCTAACGGAAGAGTCGATTTTCGTCAACTCATAAAAGTTTTGGCCGACACCTTCCGTATCAGGGTCGAAATGAAACAGATTGGGGCCCGCCAGGAAGCTGCCCGCATTGGCGGTATTGGACCTTGCGGACGCGAACTCTGCTGCTCAACATGGATTTGTAACTTCGTTTCGGTAACAACAAATGCCGCCCGGTACCAGGAAATTTCGCTTAACCCACAAAAGCTGGCCGGTCAATGCGGAAAACTGAAGTGTTGCCTGAACTTTGAATTAGATTCATACATTGATGCGCAAAAAGACTTTCCTCCCAATCACATTCCGTTGCAAACAGAATTTGGTACTTACCAGTTTCTGAAAGCCGATATCTTTAAAGGGATTTACTGGTATTCGAAAAAAGGTGATGCCCCGTCGGCACTTGTGGCACTGCCCGTTGGAACAGTGAAAAAAGTTCTGAAAATGAACCTCGCCGGCCAAAAACCTGAAAAACTGGTTTCTGAAAATATGGAAGTTGTTCAAAAAGCTGAAGATACTTTTTTGAATATGGTGGGACAGGAAGACATAAACCGTTTTAACAAACCTAAAGGGAATCAACGTAAGAAGAAACGGCGCCCACCCAACCGAAATCCAAACCAAAACCGCAACAGAAAACCAGGAAGACAATGAAAAACCGAATCATTCTTTTTTACCTTTTTGGTGTTATTCTGGCTGGATTTACATCGTGTGATTCGGGTCGGGTTTTTGACCAATACCGCGAAATTTCAGATTCTGAATGGCATAAAGATTCGCTGGTTGTTTTCAAAATTCCGGTAAACGATACGCTTAAAAACCATAACCTTTTGCTCCAAATCCGAAATGAAACGAAATATAAATACAGCAATTTATGGTTGTTTATTGAAATTGAACAACCCGGAGGTGAAGTGCTGCGTGACACCTTTGAAATTGTTTTGGCCGATCCAACAGGCCGGTGGCTTGGAAAAGGTTTTGGCGGTTTGAAAACACTTCAAACCATTTACCGGCGTGATGTTTATTTTCCGGTTTCGGGAGAATACACCATTTCCCTCCAGCACGGTATGCGCGAAGAAATCTTAACTGGAATTCATGATGTTGGAATCAGGGTTGAAAATATTTAGGTACCGTGGGTAAAAACAAGCTGGCAAAATTTGAAGAGATGAAGGGCTTCGAACACGTGATTCAGGCGCCTTTTAATGCGATAAATAATAACGATTTCCGACTGAAAGGAAAATGGAGAACTGAATTTTTCGGAAACAATTATCCCATTATTCTGGAACTGGGCTGCGGAAAGGGTGAATATTCGGTTGAACTGGCTGAAAAACATCCGGATAAAAATTTCCTGGGAGTTGATATTAAAGGCGCCCGGCTTTGGAAAGGTGCTAAAATTGCACTGGATAAAAAGTTAACAAACGTAGGTTTCCTGCGCACTAATATCGAAATTATTAGCCAGTTTTTTGGCCAGGAAGAGATAGATGAAATCTGGCTCACTTTTCCCGACCCGCAAATGAAAAAACTACGAAAGCGGCTCACCTCAACCACGTTTCTGAAAAAATACAAAACGTTTCTGAAAAAAGACGGAATCATTCATCTGAAAACCGACAGCAAATTTCAGTATTCTTATACCAGCGCACTGGTTCATTTAAATGAATTTGAAATACTGGCGGAAACAGATAATCTTTATGAATCAGATATTTTAAACGATATTCTTCGTATAAAAACTTTTTACGAAAAACAGTGGCTGGAACGTAGAATACCTATTAAATATCTGGCATTTCGTCTAAACAGTAAAAATTGGCAAGAGCCTGATATAAAAATTGAAAAAGATGAATACCGGAGTTTTGGAAGGAGTGCGAGGGAAATTCAGTAGTGAGTATAAAGTATTTGTACTGCGTACGGAATAAATTGCGTTATACTACATTTAGTTGGCAGTTGGCAGTTGGCAAAAGCACTTGCCAACTGCCAATTGCCTTTTGCCAACTTTTAAAAGTGTATAAATTTATCCTATTTTTGGTATAGTATGAGTTCAAAGCCATCGAAATATTGTAAGTCTCAATACTCAAATCTAAAAGTCAAAAAATCTAATAGATGGGCGATTTTTTCAGCAAGGTTTACGAAGTAGTGAAACAAATTCCTCCGGGCCGGGTAACTTCTTACGGTGCCATTGCCAAATATTTAGGCACAGCCGGTTCTGCGCGCATGGTAGGTTGGGCAATGAATGCGTCCCACAGCCACAACAGATTTGTACCTGCCCACCGGGTAGTAAACCGCAGCGGATTGCTCACAGGTAAAAACCATTTCGATGCACCCAACGCCATGAAAGAACTGCTTGAAAACGAAGGAATAAAAGTGAAAGGTGACCAAATTGTCAACTTCAAAAACCATTTCTGGGACCCGGCAAAGGAACTGGGAATGGATTGATTTTGTGTCAAAATCCGATTATACGAAAAACGCAACTCATAAAATATAATTCATATTTTATAATACATAAAACATGAGTTGGATTCTACCTTCTGATGTACTGATCTTCATAATATTTCTGGTAGTCGCCCGAAGTTACATTTTTCAGCCACTCTTCGTTTTCAAGATACCAGCCGATGGTTTTTTCAATACCTTCCTCAAACTGCAAAGAGGGTTCCCAGCCCAATTCGTTTTTTAGTTTGGTGGCATCAATAGCATAACGCAAATCGTGTCCGGCGCGGTCTTTCACAAAAGTGATGAGCTTTTCCGATTCGCCCTCAGTCCGGCCCAGTTTTTTGTCCATTACCCGACAAATAACCCGGATAAGGTCGATATTTTTCCATTCGTTAAAACCTCCAATGTTATAGGTTTCGCCTAATCTGCCACTGTGAAAAATAACATCGATGGCGGCGGCGTGATCTTCTACCCACAGCCAGTCGCGCACATTTTCGCCCTTGCCGTAAACCGGCAGCGGTTTATTGTTTTTGATGTTGTGAATGAACAGCGGAATCAACTTCTCGGGAAACTGGAAGGAACCGTAATTGTTGGAACAGTTGGAAATAACCACCGGCAGTTCAAACGTGTCGTGGTAAGCCCGCACGAAATGATCGGAGCTGGCTTTGGATGCTGAATACGGACTGTGCGGATCATAGCGGGTTTCTTCGGTAAACATTCCCTCCTGGCCCAGCGAACCGTAAACCTCATCGGTGGAAATGTGGTAAAACCGCTTGTCTTTTGTATTTTTCCAAATGTGCCGGGCTGCATTCAGCAGGTTAACCGTGCCAATTACGTTAGTGTAAACAAATTCCGTTGGGTTGGAAATGGAACGGTCAACATGCGACTCGGCCGCCAGATGAATTACTCCGTCAAACTGTTTTACTTCGAACAGTTTCAGAATAAAATCACTGTCCACAATATCACCCTTCACAAATTCGTAGTTCGGTTTGTTTTCAATGTCTTTCAGATTGGCCAGGTTCCCGGCGTAAGTTAGCATGTCGAGATTAACGATTTTATAATCAGGGTATTTGGATACGAACAAACGCACAACGTGCGAACCGATAAATCCGGCTCCACCGGTGATAAGGATGGTTTTCATATTTTCTGTTTTAATTTTTTATTCCAAATCAAGAACTATTTTGATATTCTCTTTTAAAGATCCAATTTTCTCAGGAGATAATCTCCCGACTCTGGTTGTCAGCCTTCTGTTGTCAATTGCCCGCATTTGGTCCAGCATAATATCACTTGACTCAAATAATCCAGCTTCCCCTTTTTGTATATGCATTCGCAAAATTGTTGCTTCTTTTTGAATGTTTGTTGTTAACGGGCAAATAATGGTTGAAGGATGTGGTATTTTATTCAGCAAATTAGTTTGAATAATGATTACTGGTCGTTTTTTACCGGGTTCAGTTCCCATTTTAGGATTCAAATCTGCAATCCAAATGTCAAACTGTTTAATTTCCATATTCAATTTTTTCAAATTCTTTCAAAACTTCCATTGAATCCTTTTGAACAAGGAATGATTCATTTTTTAGTTTTTTCTCCAAAATCATCCTTTTTTGATATTGGTTATAAAAGTCAATTGCCTCATTAATATACCTGTTTCTGGGCTTCTTCAACCTTGAAAGAATTTTTTCAGTCTCTCCGAAAACTGATTCATCAATTTTAAGCGATACCGTTTTCATATTTACTTTTTTTATATCCCAAAGGTATATGTTATTTCAAAATAAATAATATATACAAAACAACAATTTTTTATTTTTTAAATCCCCCGCACCCGTTTTTCCCATTCCCAGGCCGAAAGCAATGTTTCTTCCAGACCTTTTTCGGCTTTCCAGCCCAGCTCTTCGTTGGCAAAAGAGGTGTCGGCCCATATTTTTTCGATGTCGCCAGCGCGCCGGCCAACAATTTTGTAATTCAGTTTTACACCGGTAACCTTTTCAAAACCTTTTACCATTTCCAAAACAGAAACACCGGTACCTGTTCCCAGGTTGAAAACCTCGTAACTTTTTTTATTTTTTTCATGAAGAAGTCGTTCTATCGCCACCACATGTGCCTTGGCCAAATCCACCACATGAATGTAATCGCGAATGGCCGAGCCGTCAGGCGTATCATAATCATCGCCAAAAACTTTCAGTTCTTCGCGGATTCCGGCACCAGTTTGAGTGATAAACGGCACCAGGTTTTGAGGCACACCCAGCGGCAGTTCGCCAATCAGTGCTGACGGATGCGCGCCAACCGGATTGAAATA
>JAHYIT010000119.1 GCA_019429205.1 Mariniphaga sp.
GAGCAAGAGGCTCATCGTCAACAATAAGGCAATTTGTTTTCATGGTAACTTAGTTTGTTTTCGTTGTTTTCTGCTCAAAAAAATAAGTATCTGTTTTCCCCTGTAACAAAGACGTTACATTCGAACAAATCGTTACACAATTTTCCTGTTTTAATTGCAAATTCCAAAACCGGCAGAAACAAACAGTTTGCTTACTAAAACCTGTTGTTGGCTGCCAAAATGATACTGTTTATTGAAAATAAAGCCCCTGCCCTCTGGCAGAGGCTCATTTTTTCATCTCCATGAAAAAAATTGCGCTGTTTAATTTCTTTTTCAGAATTCTAAATCCTGTTTTTTCACATTTAAAATTGGGCGTGGTACTGTTCGTCAACCAAATTGGGGAAATAGCATGCAATCAGTCCCAGCAGTTCGTCTTCGGATTTTGGTTTTTGTGTAATTACACGCTGAGCATAAAAACTCACTTTATTGAACTTGGAATCACAGGTTGCTTCGGGCAGTTGACGGTATTTTTTATCCATTTTTTGCACACCGAAAATTCCCTTGTCGCAGGCATACTGTACTTCAAACTGATCTGACCGAACCACAAAGGTGGTACACTTCTTTTCTTTAACCACACCAATACGAACCGGGTTTGCTGTGTTTTCATACATCAGTTCGTACGTGGTAACTGTCTGATTGTTAATAACCATTGGAGATTCCGACATTACAATGGTATATTTCCCAAAATTAGTCATTGAATTTCCCGTAATGGCCTGGCCTTCTTTAACTTTAGCTGACACGCCCATAACCAGTGTCAGCAGAAAAATACCTAAAAAATACATTTTTGTTTTCATGATAATAATTGTTTATTGTTTCAATGATTCAAATGTAAGTAACCTTTTGAATGGCAACAATTTATTTCAATAACCGAACATTTTTCAACAACAATCTGCATATTTCAACCCTTAAAAAGAAATTTTGGCAGTTGGCATACTTTTGTCTGCTGTTGGTATTATTTTAAAACGATATTTGAAAAGCCACCCAAAACCAGGTACGCTAAAACAGCGATTATTAATCATGTTTTCTTATTTTTGGAGCTTTATTTTAAAAACCTGTGATATGAAGATTACACGCATTTTGGCTTTATTTCTTGCCTTGATTATTCAGGCAAGTTGTACGCAAAAAGAAGAAAAAAATTACCTTCAATATGTAGATCTGCTGATTGGCACGGGCCCGGCAACAACTGAATCAGCAACAAAAGATACAGGTACCCGCGAACATTACGGGCAAACCATTCCGGCTGTAACAGCTCCGTTTGGCATGACCCAGTGGACGCCTCAAACCCATAATACCGAAACAAAATGCATTGCCCCGTTTTATTGGGGAACGCCTGCCCTTCAAGGTTTTAGGGCCACACACTGGACAAGCGGCTCCTGTGTGCAGGACTACGGAAGTTTCACTGTTTTTCCCACGGTTACAAGCCAGGATTTCAGGTTTCTGCCTACTCAGCGGAAAACTCTATATATATACGATGCAGAAAAATCTTCTCCTTCCTATTACGCTGCCTTGTTGCCCGAAAACAATATTATGACAGAGATTACTGCTACACAACGCGCAGGTTTTTTTCGGTTTTCGTGGCTCGAACCTGAAAATGCAACCGTTATAATTGATGTAAACAGCGATGAAGGCGAAGGATACATAAAAATTGATGCTGAAAAAGGGGAAGTTTACGGATACAATCCGGTGCACCGGATATACAACGGCAATGGAAAACCAGCCGGTTTCAGTGGCTATTTTGTGGCCCGGTTTGATAAACCGTTTACCAAAACCGGAACATTTGGAAACAACGAACTTTTTCATGGAACCAATGAACTGCAAAACAATAACTATTTAGGCGCCTATGTTACCTTTAATTTAGCTGAAGGCGAAGCACTGAAAATGAAAATGGGTACCTCGTTTACCAGCATTGAAAATGCCCGGGCAAACATGGAAAAGGAAATTCCACACTGGGATTTTGACAAAACAAAATCGGACCTCGAAAACACATGGAATACCATACTGGGAAGAATTGATGTGGAAGGCGGATCTGAAGACGATTTTACCAAATTTTACACCGCCATGTACCACAGCCTCATCCATCCGAGGCTTTTCAGCGATGTAAATGGTGAATATCCGGAATTTGCAGGTGGAAAAACCATTCAAAAAGCAAATGGGTTCGACTATTACTGCGACTTTTCCAACTGGGATATTTTCCGTGCGCAAATGCCGCTGTTAAGCCTGGTTGCACCGGAACAGTATGAACACATGGTGAAATCGCTGATTGTAAAAGCTGAACAGGGCGGCTGGCTGCCTATTTTCCCCATGTGGAACAGCTACACCTCGGCCATGATTGGCGACCACAGTACGGCCATTATTGCCGACGCACTGGCGAAAGGTTTTAATTTCGACACGGAAAAAGCATACCAGTACATGCGTAAGAATGCTTTTGAAACTCCGGAAGATTTAGACGAATACATTGACGGAAAAGGCCGCCGCGCGCTGGAATCGTATCTGCAGTTTGGTTACATTCCCATTGAAGACGAGGTTCCACATGCTTTTCACCGCCGCGAACAGGTTTCCCGCACTCTGGAATATGCCTATAATGACTGGGCGGTGGCACAGGTCGCCCAAAAACTGGGAGAAACCGACGATTACAACGAACTGATGGCGCGTTCACTAAACTATGCCAATGTGTTCGATCCAGACAAAGGCTGGGTTTGCGGGCGTTACGGCGACGGAACTTTTACCGATGAATTTGATGCCAACGGCGATATGTTTTACATTACAGAAGGAACGCCCAAGCATTACACCTGGTATGTGCCGCACGATGTGGAAGGTTTAATGGATTTAATGGGCGGGGAAGAACCATTTGCCCAAAAGCTGAATGCACTCATCGACAACAAAGAATACTGGCACGGGAATGAACCCAGCCACCAGATTCCATATCTGTTCAACTACGTGGGGCAATGGCAAAAAACACAGGAAACCGTTAAACACGTTTTGCAAACCGAATACGGAACGGGTCCGGGAGGAATTTCGGGCAACGACGATGCAGGGCAAATGTCGGCCTGGTATGTTTTTGGCGCTGCCGGTTTTTACCCGGTTTGCCCCGGAAGCAAAGAATACCAGCTTTCTTCACCAACATTTGAAAAAGTGACTTTCAACCTGGATAAAAAATATTATTCCGGCAAAAGTTTTGTTTTGGAAGCCACGCCCGGAAATCAGCATAGCGCATTTTCATCTGTCAAACTGAACGGAAAAGAAATTGAAGCGGTAATTAATCATGATGATTTGAAAAAGGGAGGGAAACTGGAGTTTGTGAAATAATATATCAATGTCGTTTAGTTAACGCTGTCAAGTCAATCCCGATAGCTATCGGGACGTTGACAGGTTATGCACCGGAGACTTGTCAGAGGTTATAATTTGAAGCTAAAAGGCTCAGGTTAGTTTCCTGAAAATAATAAATCTGTGCCAAACTGATAAAACAACCAACGAATTATAAAATTTCAGAAGAAAAAAAATTACACTTTTGCTTTCCGGCATGAAGAAATATTGCATAATTTTGGATGACAGACAACAAAGTGTGCCGCATGCTTTGAGAACATTCTGCAATAATTAAAAATTGATAAAATGAAAAAAACACTCTTGACAGGACTAATTTCGATATTGACCATTTTAAATTTATGGTCACAGCAAATAGCATTCCCAACAGCCGAAGGCTACGGAAAATATACAAAAGGTGGACGTGGTGGAGTAGTTTATGAAGTTACCAACCTGAACGATAGTGGTGAAGGTAGTTTAAGAGCTGCAATTGAAAGTTCTGAACCACGGACTATTGTGTTTAGAGTTTCCGGAACTATTATACTTGAAAGCCCTCTAACAATTAGGCATCCTTTTATTACTATCGCAGGACAGACTGCTCCGGGCGATGGCATTTGTATAAGAAGGTACCCACTTAACATAGGAGCAGACCAAGTGATAATACGATATTTACGGGTAAGATTAGGTGATGAATCTGGTAACGACTATGATGCCATATCAAGCAGATATTGTAAGCATATTATTTTAGACCATTTATCTGCAAGTTGGAGTGTTGATGAGTGCATGTCTATTTATCATTGTGACTCCATAACTGTGCAATGGTGCATTGTTTCGGAAAGCATGAGCCACTCTAATCACATAAAAGGTTCACATGGTTTTGGTGGAATCTGGGGAAGTAATTATAGTACATATCATCACAATTTATTTGCACACCATTCAAGCCGAAATCCTCGTATGGCATCGGGTTGCGGTTACACCGATTACAGGAATAACGTGATTTATAACTGGGGATACAATAGTCTTTATGGTGGTGAAAAACAACAGGTTGGCAATGACAAATTCGATTTTGCAGAATTCAATATTGTGGCCAACTATTACAAACCAGGCCCGGCCACTAGACCAGGCGAGGTTATGTACAGAATTGCCAATCCTTCATTCAGAAGTGAAGATGATTATGGGAAATGGTATATAGCAAAAAATACTGTTATGGGCAACAAAGAAGTTTCGAATGATAATTGGAATGGTGGTGTACAAACAAAACTTTCTTTTGAAAAAATCAAACTTGAAGAACCATGGCCATCTATGCCAATTAGCCAGCAAACAGCAGAAGAAGCATATAAAATAGTACTTGAAAATGCAGGAGCAAAATTACCCAAAAGGGATGCAATAGATGAACGTATTCTCAAAGAAGTACACGGTGGTTATGCAACTTATGAAGGGAAAGGCTACAAAAAAGAAAGTCAGGTTGCCGACACCACCAAAATATGTGGGATAATTGATACACAAGAAGATGTAGGAGGTTGGCCTGAATTAAAAAGTGAACCAGCTCCAAAAGACATTGACCACGATGGTTTGCCTGATGATTGGGAAGATAAAAATCAACTGGATAAAACAAATCCCGAGGATAGAAATACTTTGTCCTCAGATGGATATACAATGTTAGAAATATATTTAAATAGTATTAGATAAAAAGCACGATGGCACAACAACAATATAAAACTGCTGGGGTTCAGTGATTTGCGAACATCAGTTTTTCAAATCAACTTTTCCAACTGTGGAAAGGAACGCACTCCGAAAACCCAGCCTTTTTCATATTTTCAACCATTACCAGCCCGCCCAAAAAATGGCTCAAAGACCGCAAAAACCGTAAACTTAAACTTGACAGGCATTTTACATTTCCACAAAATAATTGTCGCCCTCGCCAAAACCGACCGGAACTGCTTAAGTTTATAAAATTGTTCATTCTAAAAGAAACTTTAGCAAGATTTCCAAAATCCGTAAACAAATGAAGCAACTATTCGTATGATGTTTAAATATTCATATATAAAATTTAAACAAAATGATTATGTTCGGATTATTCAAAAGGAAAACAGAAGCAGAAAAATTAAACAAAAAGTACGACAAACTGATGCAGGAGGGATATGAATTATCCACCATCAACCGAAAAGCCAGCGATGCAAAATATGCCAAGGCCGATCAGGTTTTGAAGCAGATTGACAAACTGACGCAACCGCAGTCTTCATAAAGCAAACAACAGATGAGTGGCAGTATAATTTTTAATTCGCAGAGGGAATCCTGGATACTCTTTTTCAGCCATCTTCGCTGTTAACACTGGCTAACATGATTTCAATTTCCAAAAACCAACCCCTCATCTACCACATCAATAGCTATCGGTTTGCTTTTGTCAATCTGACCTGACAGAATTTTACGCGACAATTCATTCAGTACATATTTCTGTAAAATCCGTTTAACCGGGCGGGCGCCAAAATGTGGATCGTAACTTACCGCTGCCAGCCAGTCGATGGCCTTGTCCGTCAGGCTGATTTTTACATCGGTACCCGACAATCGTTTTATAACCTGATTAAACTGGAGTTTCACAATCTGGTTGATGTCGGCTCGTGAAAGCGGCGTAAACACAATGGTTTCGTCAATCCGGTTCAGAAACTCGGGCCGGATGGTTTTACGAAGCAATTCAAGCAGTTGATTCTGTGTTTTTTCCATCACCATGCCCATATTGTCAGCGTTCATATTTTCAAAACTTTCCTGAATGAGGTGCGAACCCAAATTGGAAGTCATAATAATGATGGTATTTTTGAAGTTAACTGTCCGGCCTTTGTTGTCGGTCAGCCGGCCATCGTCGAGCACCTGCAGCAGTACGTTAAACACATCGGGGTGGGCTTTTTCAATTTCGTCGAACAGCACCACCGAATAGGGTTTGTGGCGCACCGACTCGGTTAGCTGGCCGCCTTCGTCGTAACCCACGTATCCGGGAGGGCTACCGATCAGCCGGGTCACCGAGAATTTTTCCTGGTATTCCGACATGTCGATGCGGGTAATCATGTTCTCATCGTTGAACAGGTATTCGGCAAGCGCTTTGGCCAGCTCGGTTTTTCCCACACCGGTTGAGCCCAGAAAAATGAACGAACCGATGGGACGCTTTTCGTCCTGCAAACCGGCCCGGCTGCGGCGCACGGCATCCGAAACGGCTGCAATGGCCTCGTTCTGTCCAACAACACGTTTATGAAGTTCATCCTCCATGTGAAGCAGTTTTTCGCGTTCGCTCTGCAGCATTTTGGAAACCGGAATACCGGTCCAGCGGGCAACCACCTCGGCAATGTCCTCCGCATCCACTTCTTCCTTAATCAAACTGTCGCCTTCCTTCATTTTATTAAATTCCTGCTGAAATGCTTCGATTTCATTTTCAGCTTCCTTAATTTTTCCGTACCGCAATTCGGCAACACGGTCATACCTCCCCTGCCGTTCGGCTTCTTCAGCTTCAAATTTGTAATCTTCAATTTCAGCTTTCTTTTTCTGAATGGAATCGATAACCTGTTTTTCGCTTTCCCATTTGGCACGCAACCGGGATTGTTCTTCTTTTAAGTTTGAAATTTCCCCGCCCAGCGAAGCCAGCTTTTTGTCATCTTTTTCCCGTTTAATGGCCTCGCGTTCAATTTCCAGTTGTTTGATTCGGCGTTCAATTTCGTCCAGCTCTTCGGGAACCGAATCCATTTCGAGACGCAGTTTGGCCGCAGCTTCGTCCATCAGGTCAATGGCTTTGTCGGGCAAAAACCGGTCGGAAATATACCGCTGAGACAATTCAACCGCAGCAATAATCGCATCATCTTTTATCCGCACTTTGTGGTGGCTTTCGTACCGTTCTTTTATTCCGCGCAAAATGGAAATGGCACTCAAGGTGTCAGGTTCGTTTACATGCACCACCTGAAACCGGCGTTCAAGCGCTTTGTCTTTTTCAAAATACTTTTGGTATTCACTTAATGTGGTTGCACCAATGGCGCGCAGTTCACCACGGGCCAGAGCAGGTTTCAGAATGTTGGCTGCATCCATGGCGCCTTCGCTTTTTCCGGCGCCTACCAGCGTATGAATTTCATCGATAAAAAGAATCACCTCCTCGTTGGAATGCACCACTTCATGCACCACTGCCTTCAGTCTTTCCTCAAATTCGCCTTTGTATTTGGCACCTGCAATCAGGGCACCCATGTCGAGCGAAAAAACCTGTTTGGTTTTCAGGTTTTCAGGTACATCGCCACGCACAATACGGTGTGCCAAACCTTCGGCAATCGCAGTTTTTCCGGTTCCTGGCTCACCTATCAGAATCGGGTTGTTTTTGGTACGACGGGTAAGAATCTGCAAAATCCGCCGGATTTCCTCATCACGTCCAATCACCGGATCCAGTTTTCCGGAACGCGCCCTTTCGTTCAAATTCAGGGCAAACCGGTTCAGCGAATTGAAACGGTCTTCGGCAGTCTGACTGTCCACTTTCGAGCCTTTTCGCAACTCTTCAATGGCTTTTTGCAAATCTTTTTTGGTAATGCCGTTGTCTTTCATCAACCGGCTCACTGAATCGCCTGCATCGAGCAGCGCCAGTAAAATGTGTTCTACTGAAACATACTGGTCGCCCATTTCCTGGGCCAGAGCCAGCGCTTTTTGCAACACACGATTAGCTGTGGTGGAAATGTAAGGTTCCCCACCGGTAACCCGTGGATATGATTCGATGATTTTATCAGCCGCCTGCTGAAAAATGGATGTGTTTACGCCCAGTTTTTTCAGTAAAAACTCAATCACGTTTTCAGCCGAATGAGTCAAACCTTTAATAATATGCCCGGTTTCAATGCTTTGCTGATTATTTCCCTGTGCAATTTGAAATGCATGTTGAATGGCCTCCTGGGCCTTTATGGTAAAATTATTCAAATTCATGTTGTGTCATTTTATAAATCCCAGCCATTATTAACAAAAAACAATCCATAAATTTCTGACAGTCAAAATGTCACGCAACAAACGATGAAGTATGAAAAACTTTCTGTAAAATGAATTTTTTGTATGCTTATTTAGCAGGAAATATGTTTGAATGAAAAAAACAGAAGTTGATCGAATAAAATATAGGGTTATTTGAAAAAGTTCAGATTGTAACTAACCATCACTTCGTGGGTACCGTTGTTAAAAGTGTTCAATTCAGAAAAACTTAAATCATAGGAATATCCGATAAGTAAATTTTCAGTGGCATTTACCTGGGCCAGAAGCCCCCATGAATCGCCCAACCGCATCATAGTTCCAAACCAAAACTGGTCTTTTAAACCAGCCAGTGCCGTTAAATCGAACGAAACCGGTGCATTTTTTACAATTTTAAGCATAGAGTGGCTTTTAATTTTAATGAATTCATTAACAGTAAAAATGTGGCCTCCCATCAGGTAAAAGTGAATTTTTTCCCTGCCTATGTATTCAGAAGAATAATCATCGCGGCTGATTTTGTTTTCAACCAATTTAGGTACTGAAATTCCCAAATAGGTGTTTTCAGAAAAAAGAAAACCACCCACACCAAAGTTTGGCAGGAAGTTTTTAAAAATATCACGTTGGTATATCGGATCGGGATTAATAGTTTCCAGCGAAGTGAGGTCGGCGCGATAAAATGAAAAACCACCTTTCAGACCAAGGCTAAGTCTGAAATCCTGGTTTATTCTTAGCCAGTAAGAATAGTCGAAATAGAGACCGGTTTGCGAAAGCGGACCGATTTTATCGGATAAAACAGAAAAGCCAACTCCCAAACTCAAATCTTTTACGGGAGTATGGAAAGAAAATGTTCGGGTGCGTGGTGCACCGTCGAAAGAGACCCACTGGTTTCGTGCCACCACCATAAAATTGCCAATTTCTTTAGTGCCTGCGTAACCAGGGTTCACTATCAGCAGGTTATCCATGTACTGCGTGTACATGGGGTCTTGCTGGGCAGTGACCACACCTGCACTTCCGCTTATAATAAGCAGCATGATTGCAAGTTGCGCTATTTTCTTTCTTATATTCATTTTGTTATCTGTCTAAATAAACAGAACCTGCAATGCGTTTTTCGCCGTTGCCCAAATCGAGCACGTAGAAGTAAGTTCCGCCGGGCAAATCCTCGTTCCCCAATCTTACGCCGGTATTCGATTTTCCATCCCAAAAAGTTGGAGAAGTTTCAATGCCATAATTATCTGCACTGTAAACCCGGTTACCCCAGCGGTTGAAAATTTCAATGCTGTTCCCTTCATAGCGTTCAATTCCCAGAATTTCAAAATAGTCGTTCACACCATCGTTGTTGGGTGAGAAAGCGGCGGGAATAAAAAAGCGAAAATCATTCACCAAAACGTAAACCATGGCATTGCTACAGTTTCCTGCCAAATCACAAATGCGGTATTCAAAATAGTCGTTCCCGTAAAAATTCCTGTCCGGCTGGTAACGGATTGCTGCATTTGCAAAATCAACCGATGCCGAACCAAACATGGGTTGCACTGAAACCGCCAGTGAAGCCGAATCTAAATCCCCGTCCACATCATAATCGTTGGCCAGAACATCTATTTTAACAGAAATACGGTATTGGGTGGTGTCGTAATCGTCGAACGCCACCGGTGCAGTAGTCAGCAGACCAACGATAACCGAATCCAAATCGGAACAGCCAAACTGGTCGGTAACCTGCAAAATATAGGTTCCTGTTTTACGCACCACCGGATTGGCTGTTGTTTCGCCACTTTCAATAATCCCGTCTGTAGTCATCCACAAATACTGTAAGCCGTTTCCCAAACTGCTGCTTCCATCCAGAACTGCCGATTCTCCGCTGTACATAAATACATCTTCACCAGCATCGGCAACAACATTAGAAACATTTACCCAAACAGAATCAACAGCACTAAAACCGTAATCATTCGAAATGGTGAGCGTAAAGAGAGTGGTTTCTCCAGGCACAAAAACCGGAATACGGCTATTGGGATCGTCAAGCAAACCTTCTGGTTCCCATCTGTATTTAAATGATTCACCCACTTCGAGAGCAAAAAGTGTGTATGGATCGCAATTCCCGATGGTGGTATCCCTTCCGGCCAGGTCAATCCATTGGTTACCCGGAGTTACCAGAATAAATCCGGTACCCTGCACACATTCCGGAGGATTATTGGTGTTGCAAACCAGGTACACAAACCAGTCAACGCCCACATAACCCTCCTCAGGTACGTAAGTAAATATGCCATCGGGATAAATCTGCACTGTTCCGTGAGACGTTGAAATCACCGGCCCGGTATTGTAAATCAGATTCTCACCCAAAAGATCGTGGTCATTTTCCCGAAGGCTGTAAACTCCGCCTTCCACATGCAAATACATATCATCAGATGCCGAAATAGGTTTCTCATCGCCATTTCCGAATTCGCTCACAAAAACATACACCCAGGCCGAGTCGCATTCAACCGGTGAACCTGAATCACAAATACGGTACATAAACCGGTCGATACCCACATATCCGGGTAAAGGAGTGTAAGCAAAACTACCATCGTTTTTAATAATCACCGTTCCGTTTTGCGATTCCGACACAGGCGTAGTATTCACTTTTAACGGCACACCAAATCCGTCAGGATCAATATCATTTGCCAGTAAGTTGCTGAAAACAGTTTGATTGGGCAGAGTGAGCGCTACATCGGTAACTGCAACCGGAGCAATATTTTGTGATGTTTCCAGTGGTAAAATTCTTATTTCCACATCAGCGCCGGTGCATTCATTGCTTTGATTTACATAGCACACGCGATAGCTGAAATTCACCTTCCCGGTAAATCCTTCCGGAGGCGTATATTCATAAGTTCCGTTATCTAAAAATATCAGCCCGTTAATTTCTTCACCCTCAAGCGTGTAAACCACGCCAGCATCCTGATTGAGAAAATCAAAGTCGTTGATACTCACATCGCCATAAAGTGTGGTATTTTCATACCCCACATTGATATCGGGCAACGCCACCAATGAAGGAATAAAACCTTCCACTTTCTTCACTGTAAAAGGTTTTGAAATGATTTCAGACTGGCAACCATTCTGGCCGGTAGCTTGTACAAAAAGGGTGTATTCACCTTCGGTATCCAAAAAGCGCTCCTCTGTATAATGTGTTGAGGAAATGAAATCAAAACGGGTGTTGAATTCATCAGTGAACCACCACTTATAAGTATAGTCAGCAACGGATACAACCTGAAATGAATGGCTCGAATACAAAGCGATTGTTTCCTGCAACGGATTTTCAAATTCAATTTCGGGTATGGCATGAATGGTGTGCGTATGAACAGCATTGGTAAGTTGCAGCGGCACTTCATTTTTATCGGTAACACCAGTTAATTCAACTTCAACCAGTGTATTTATTCCGGCACCAATGCTAAACCACTGATCACTTACAAACAATGTAAGCAGGCTGAATTCAATCTGAACTTCATGACCTACCCCGTTTACATTGAATTCCGTTTTTAGCGGGAAATATTGAGCTGCGAGCGGTAACCCGTCGTTGCCATAAATAGCAAGCGGCAATTCAAAACTATTGCCTGAATCATCGAAACAGGATTGGCTTGCCAACGTTTCAAAACCAGCAGACCGTTCATTCGGGATAACAGTTACAGCCATTGCTTTGGTGTTGGTACAACCGGAAACATCGGTTTCAACTACAATAACATAATACAATCCGGTTTTCTCCCATTGAATATCGATACTATAACCTGAACTTCCATTGGGAAAATTCACCTCGTTTTCGGAGGTGGAAGCAGTAAAAGTCGGGTCGTTATATACGATCCAGTCATATTCACATCCCGTGTGTTCTTCAACAAAATACGAGCGTGTTTCGCCAACAGTAACAACAAAGTGCTCCTGTGCCTTGGTAAAAGCCACAGCCAACATTGTCAGCAATGCCGACAATATGAAGCGCCTGTATTTAAAACTTGTTCGCATTTATACTCGTATCCTGTTATATTAAAAGGAAAATCCCGTTCAGAACATTTCAATGCCTTTCAACATCCAGTCCCGTTTGGGCAGGGGAAAATCCCCCAGCCCAAGACTGTATTTTGAAAAGCTATTATTTTGAAATGAACTTTTAATTTGTGCTTATGCCACTGGTATTTGGCCTTGAAACATCAGTTGAATCAGTATATGTTCCGTCTATGCCATTGTCATCGACACCATTACTGGCTTCTCCATTTGAAATAGTGGCTGTTGCAGTAAAGTCTTGCGCATTTACGGCAGAACCATTGTCAAAGAGATTTGTATTATCGACTACATAAGTTATTGTAACTGCTGCGTTATCAGCAACTGTCACAGTTCCACCAGAAATGGAAGCATTCAAAGAAACACTTACATTTGACGCATCAAGTCCAGTGTAGGCGCCAAAATCCAAATTGATATCAAAACTGTACCCACTGTATGAGGAACTCAACTCAAAAGGAGTCACTGTAAATACAATTGTTGCGTTACCGTGATCGTAGTTTATAGTTGAAGGATCAGCCAAACTCACAACAACGGCATCATCATAACACTGGGTAGCATTTGCAGCAGCCAATGTCAGATAGAATGGACTTGCGGTAATCTGAACCGGAAGAACCTTTTCATTTGTACACGTACCATCTGATTCAACAACATGAACATAATACCAGTCACCAACAGTTAATCCGGTAGCCCAGGTAATATCGGTTGAATAAGATGTTGCAGCATCAATTACGGCATCTGGTCCGGCAGTAGTTTCCAAGTCTCCTTTAGTAACAGTCCATAAAACTGTGTTACCACTTGCACTATTGTCAGTAATAAAATATTCATGCGTTGTACCCGGAGCAGGAGTAGTTCCGGTACTCTGTGCAAAAACCTTTGCACTCATTGCGGTTAAGGCAACCGCGGCTAAAAGAA
>JAHYIT010000120.1 GCA_019429205.1 Mariniphaga sp.
ACTTTATAATTCAATCTTATCTCCATACCGTTGGCCTGGCATAGCTATCCGGTGAGAAAAACGCAACGGCAATAGCCAGGCATTTCAATAGAAATATTCTTTTTTTGTGGAATTTGTCGTACACCCCTATTCCATGAACACCGCATCCATAGTCAGACTGCTTTGTACCAGGGAAGAACAAATGTTTGCTTACATTCAAAATGATCAAGGATATTATGGATAATATTGGACTGTCGCCCCAATAATGTCCGATATTTTTGGAATACGAATCCAATAATATCTAAAAATTGACTAATTTTGCACAAAAAATTGATATGTATATACAGCGGAAAATTCATCAGGCTTTAAAAAAACATCTTGCCCGAAAAGAATATACCATCATTACAGGTCCCCGTCAATGCGGAAAAACCTCACTGATAAAAGCCATTTACAAAGAATTGCAGGACGAAAACAAACAGGTTGCTTACATTACTTTTGAAGATCAGGATATCTTATCGGCAATAAATATCCATCCTGAAGAAGTATTTTCGTATGCCATGAGGCCGGAAAAAACGTTAAACGGTACTGCACAAAAGAATAAAAAAGTTTATCTGTTTATCGATGAAATTCAGTATGCCGCAAATCCCTCCAATTTTTTAAAGTACCTTTATGATGTTTATGGTGAAAATTTAAAAATTATTGCAACCGGTAGCAGCGCTTTTTATATCGACGATAAATTTAAGGATTCCCTTGCAGGAAGAAAACGAATTTTTGAATTACAAACCCTTTCGTTTGATGAATGGCTTCAGTTTACCAGGTTTGAACATTTACTGCCTGAACTTGAAAAAATCCGGTTCCAAAAAGAATATATTTCTCCGGCAAACAGGGAGCTAACGGATCAGTTTAACGACTACCTGGTTTTTGGTGGTTATCCGGAAGTAGCACTCGAGAATGATATAAATGAACGAATTCTTTTGCTGAAAGAGTTAAAAAATGCATTTCTGAAAAAAGATATCGATGAAGCAGGCATCAGTTACCACGATAAATTTTATATGCTTTTATCCCTCCTCGCCGGGCAAACCGGGAACCTGGTCAACCGGAACGAACTGGCAAATACCATTGGAGTTGATAATAAAACAGTTGACAATTACCTCTACGTACTTCAAAATTCTTTTCATATTGAACTTATTAAACCGTTCTATTCCAATCTCAGAAAGGAACTTACAAAAATGCCCAAAGTTTATTTTAAAGACTCAGGCATGAGAAACAGTGCGTTAAACCGTTTTTATGATTTTAAAGACCGGGAAGATCAGGGGCAGTTGCTGGAGAATTATGTGTATACACGCCTGACAAACCTCTATGACAAAGACCATATAAAATTTTGGAGAACCGCCGACAAAAAAGAAATAGATTTCGTTGTCACCACATCCTTTAATGAAGGGTTGGCTTATGAAATAAAAATGAACTGCCGGAATTTAAACTCAACTTCAAAAAAGAAATTCACAGAGAATTATCCGGGCTACCGGTTTCAAGCGGTTTCCTATGCTATTAATAACGAATGCCAGTGGGTTTTGAAATTATAAACCATACGTTGTAATCATGGTCAGTAAAACCGATTTTCTTGTACCTGTTTCCTGTTTAAACGCCTATACTTTATTTCGCATGTGTTAATTGAACAGATTGCCACAGATTCACAGAATCAATCCATTGAATCATTCCTAATCTGTGAATCTGTGGCAAATTTTACCTTTTATAAATATAGCAGCCATTTCCATATCCCTGATTTTTTAAAAGTTAAATTTAAAAATAACCCTGATTTTTTAAAAGTTAATTTGTATTTATGGGTAAAGAGGCAGCAGCGCCGAAACAGACTACATCATTGAAAAAGATGGAAAAATTATACCCATTGAAGTAAAAAGCGGAAAATCAGAAAAATTAAAAGTCTGCATCTGTTATTGAAAACGTTTCCTAATGTTCAATACGCCTATGTTTTAACAAAAGATAAATACGGAGAAATCCCGGAACAAAAAATCAAATTCCGTCCTTTGTTTTGCGCAGCAACTTTGATTTCCGATAATTAGCCGGAAATTACTCCTTTTTCAATCAACCAATAATCCGCCCAATGCGTTTATCCAACTGGACCTGATCGGCAGCGAAACTTGCCAGTCCGGCCAGGTTGAGAAGTGTATCTATGGCCAGTTCTCCATTGGCAATGCGTTTTGCCCAGCGTTCATGTTTTGGAATTTTTCCGTCTTTCGCGATGTGCTTCAAATCGGTATCGCTGAGGTAGGGAAACATGTCGCCACAACCGGCTTTATGAGCCCGATCGATAAGTTCGTTGCCATCTTCCGGACAATTATCTCCCAGGCTTTTGGCCAGTTCCAGTTCTTTTTCCGTAACTGTCCAAAGTTTCTCAGGGAAATAAACCGATGCTTCATCGTTAATTCCAACCGGATACACTTCTGCAAGCCGGGAACTGAAGTCTCCGGCTAATTTTTCTTTTCCCTCGGAAGCAATTTTAGTTGGCATGGTAAACACATCCACACCGGCCAAATCGTCCAACTGCCTGTAATTTCGCAAACTTGCTGCAATAAGTTTGGTTGGTTCAGAATTGTTTTTAGTCCACGCCTTCACCTGTTTTTGGGTTTCCAAAACTGCGCGTTCGCCGGCACCGGAGCCATCACCCAACCCACTGTCACTGATGTAAGCTCCAATCCTTCCCAAAAATACATTCAGGTAGTTGGGTTTGGTAATAGCTGCCACCATCACATTTTGCCGGGCTGAAAATTCCAGCGTAAAATTAATTTTCATTCCTTGTTCCCGAAGTTTTCGGGCAGCAATCAATCCGGCAGCAGTGTAAGGAACTTTAATCAAAAACTGCTCGGGACAAATTTCGAAATAGCGCCGGGCGTAATCAATTGTAGCATCAATTTTATGGGCCATATCGGTGTGAAGTTCAACACTGACCATCCCACCGAATTTTTTGGCCAGCCGCAAGCCGTGGCGCGCATTCAAAATAAAAGCAATTTCAACAATCTGTTCTTTTTGAGGTAAATCTTTAACAATCTCAATGGCCTCGGCAATAAAATCATCATAAATGCCTTTTTGAATTTCTTTATTGACCAGCGTATTGTTGGTGGTTAAGGCGGTCATTTCTGCCGACCAGATTTTTTCAGCTTCTTCCATATCGCCCGTATCGAGCCACAATTCAGTTCCCAAAGCTTTCAGTTTCTGCCAAAACACATCAGGTCTGGCAATTACCGGCTGTTCTTCAACTCCTTCAATAATAAACTTCCTGATTTTTTCTTTCAATGAATTGTCCATACCCAAAATTTTTAAATTCACTTATAAAGGTAAGGCGAAACGATTACATAAGAAAATTAACCTAATCCGAAAAAAGTGTAACCTCACCTTCCAGACCTGCCGGAATTTTAGCATAACTGCGTGTCCAGCGTTCGGCAGTGGGGTTGTTTTTCAGACTCATCACGTAGTTGCTTAAAACCGTGGTATATTTTATTTCAAGCAGGTTTTCACCGCTTCTAACAGCATTTTCAATATGGAAAACAGGTTTCCCGTACCAGTTCATTCCCACTTTTTCGCCATTCAGAAAAACTTCCGTAACGCCTTTATTCACCTTTCCCAGTTGGAGCCATTTTGCATTTATATCCAGATTGAAGTTGGTTTTATAAATGACCGTTCCGGCGAATGAGTTCAGTTGCTCATCTGGCGAAGTGCCAAACTGCGCCGGCTTCTCAAAATTTCGGGAAAAAGTCTGCCCGTTGACATGCTCAAACGTAACTTCCCAGGGGCCTTCAATCGTATATACTTTTTCTCCAAACTTTTCCAACGATTTTCCCGGTTCTCCGTTGCCGGCTTCAAAAACCAGCAACAGCGACTGCAACGGATTTAATTCGATGTTCAACTCATTCTTATTTTTCCCGAAAGGAAAAACCGAACGGGTTCCGTCCTCCGGATTCCAAATCCAGGGCGTTTTTTCTCTGGCTGGAAAAACAGCTTTAAATGCAGAAGTTTTCACCCGGCTTGAATTCACAAAAAACCAGATGTCTTTATCCCCGGCTTTTTTATGAATTTGATAAACAGCTTTGTCCGGCACATCAATTTCCACATCTTTTTGAATACCGGTTTGCCTGAACAGTTCGATGGTCCAGGGCAGCAAATCATCTTCCGATTCCGGAGCCGTAACCTCAAAATACCGGTCTGGAAAATCTGCTTTTAGCTGTGCAAAAACTTGTTGAACAATTGCGTCATTTTCATCCGAATTCTGAAATGAAAGCGAGTGTGTGGGCAATTCGCCGATGGCCACCAGTTTGCCGCCGCTCTTAACAAATTCAAGCAATGCCAATGCGGTTTCACTTTCGAGCGACCGGACACTATTGAGCAAAATGGACTGGTACGACATTGGACCGTAAGTTAAACTTCCCTCATTTACATTTCCTTCGCGAAGAATATTTTGCCCGATATAATCGCATGAACTGCCGGCCTGGCTGATGGGTTCCCACAACCGGTAACCATACCAGGGCTCCATGTGGAACTGATTTCGGGTTAGTCCGTGGCTGGCCCAGATGTCGGCTTCAGGCGCCAGAATGGCAATACTTTTTACCGGTTGCGAATTTTGAAAAACAGATGAAAGCCGGGCGTTGTAATCCACCCAATTGGGGAAATACGGCCACCAGGTATTTCGCTCGCTGAAATAACTTCCATAACGAATCCAGCCCGGAAATTCCACCTGCGCCGGCGAGTAGTTGTAGCCGTGCAAAACCGCATGATTCATACCGGTAATAAAGTTCATATCGTCATGTTGTTTAATCTCTTCCAGCGAGGTTTTAAAAACGCCGCGGGTGTTGGTCATGGCCTCGTTGCTAATAATTTTTTTCCCGGTAAGGTGCCCACCCGATGCGGCGTACATATTCCAAATCATGTACCCATGTCCCTGGTTCCATGTCCAGGCATCGGTGTCCATTTCGGCAGAATAAATCCAGTTGTTGCTTTCGGGAATGTCGGCAATCATGTTTCCTTCCATCATCCCCATTAAAAAAGGCGTTCCGTAGGCCTGGTAACGGCAGAGTAAACCGCGCTCGGTACAAAAATCCTGAAACTCCTGTGTGAAGTTTTTCAGAAAGGTTTTCACCAGCAATTTGTTGTAATCGTAACGAACTCGTTTTAACTGATCGGCAAATTCCGGATTGTAGTTTTCTTCGGGATAACCGGTGTATGGATCATAAAAAATGAAGGGGTACCAGGGTTCGAGGCGGTAATTGTAGGCTTCGGAAAAAAGTTCTTCAAAACCGTCTGTCCAGTTGGCGCCGTCGAGTTCGATGCTGTCGCAGAACAAAGCGCGAATAAGTTCCGAAAGCGGTGTACCGGTGTCTTCGCTGATTTTGTTCAGGCGGTTCAGGTAGGCGCGGGTAATTTCGCTTTCATAGTGATTCATTACCGGACCGGCAGCGCCGGGCGCTCCGTGCATCACCTCGCGGTTGCTGCGCTGGAGAATGCCGTAAACCAGTTCAAAATTACCGGAGGGAACTTTCAATTCCAGCCGGTTATTGTTTTTGAAATCATCAGTCAGGTCGGTAATTTCTGATGTGGACTGAATTCCCGAAGGTACCAGCCGGATAAAAACCAGTTCGTGGCTTTTGGCAGCTTCGTAGCTTCGGGTGAGTGCCGCTACCGCTTTTCGATACAAACTTTCCAAATCCCTGTTCAGCTTTTCTCCACCCGAAACAGGTATTTTATGTGCAATTATTCGCTGAATGGTTTCATCTTCTTCCAGAAACTCGCCCCCAAACGGCCATCCCGAACCCACAATCAGATCGGCCAACATTCCCCGTTTCTGAGCCTCAAGCGCAGCAAATTCAAGCATTTCGTTCCACTCTTTGCTAATCCAGGTGAGTGGTATAATTCCCAAACCATCTGCTTCTTCCGGCATGGCAATGGGATTGATTTCCAACCCGCCAATCCCGGCTTTATGCAAAACATCCAGTTGCCGTATAATTTCTTCTTTTTGAAGGCGATTTCCGTTCCACCACCAACGCACAAACGGACGCGCTTCGGCAGGCGGATTTTGGAAACCGCTGAACAGATCGGGTTCAGGATATTCACCCGTTCTTTTCATATCCGAACAACTCTGCAATAATGGGATTAGTACCAAAAAAATAAATACTTTCTTCATAAATCTCCTATTTCCCGGAATACGGATTGTAATCTTCCTTAAAAACCCTTTTCACCGCCTCCAGGTGCCCGAAACCATATTTCATATCGGGCAAAAGGTAACCGCCTTCAATCCATTCGTTCCACGAAAAAACGGTTATTAATTTGGGTTGTTCCGGATGCTCATCGCAATACTCTTTTGCCTTTTGCAAATAAGCGGCAAAACCTTCCGGTGATTTATTGTAATGCACCACATGCTCTTTTACTTTGTGCGGAAAACGCGGCGAATCGTCCCAGCCGATGGAAACGTTGGGAAAATACGGAACCGGTGCTGCTTCCTCCCATTGGTTGCGGCGCTCCATCGATTCAGTACCCCACTGAATGTAATCTTCAGGATGCGGCCCGCCCCAGTTGTATTTCGTCAGGCTGTTTACCCCGATGGTCTCCAGGTTCTGCAATAAATCCTGTCCGGGTCCCTGGAAAACAATCATTTGAAGATGAAGATCGGGAAACCCGGCTTTTTTGGTTTCTTCCCTGAAATAATCTATCGCCTTTTGGGTTTCTTCCACACTGCCAAAACTTTTTATCAGGTTGTGTATGCTGAACACGGAGTAAACCGGACAGCCATCAATTTTAAAATAATTGGGCTGGCTGAAATAATTTTTAATCACCCGGTCAACAATAATCCGGAAGTTCTCCCAGTCCACAGCGCCTTCCCACATAATGTCGGTATCGTCGGAAAATTTGTGCACGTTCCAGTAATTCCGGCGTACATCGTGGTTGGCCCACATGAGGTAAAACTGCATTTTGTCCCTGTTGCCGGCCTTGAGAAAACCGTTGTTCAGGGAGCTTTCCAGGAACGGGCCCTCATCGAACCAGTACCAGTCGAAAATAAAGACATTTACCCCATGGTCTGTGGCTGCATCAATCCATTTTTCCATCACTTTCGGATCATCGTCCAGCTCATATCCCCACAACGGAACTTTGGGTTGGTAATGTCCTTCGAACCGTGGATTGCCTTTTTTGATGATTTCCCATTCACCGTTACCGTCAGGCCAAAGCATGTCGCCAAACCGTTCATCGTGGTGGCACGAAGGCCATACGTAGGCAGCGACGTAATATTCATCTTTGACAGGCTCGGTAGAGTTGGACTGCTCAGACGAATTGCACGAGATGAGAGCAAAAGCCAGAATAAAAATGACCAGGGGAATTAATTTTTGTGAGATTTTAAATCGTTTCATCGGTTATAGTTATTTAAATAAATTCATATTGTCTAAAAATGATTCGGTTTGAAACAACGTCTTTTTAAAATACTCCGGATTTCGGGAATAATTGAAAAATCCATGCTCCTGCTTTTTATATCCTTTCAACACACACCTGTTTCCCTGCTGTTTCATGGCATGACTGAATCGTACCACATTTTCGTAAGGCACTGTTTTATCATCTTTCCCGTGCATAATAAGCGTTGGAGGCACACCCTCGCTAATATGATGAACAGGCGAAATTTCAAATTCGCGCCCTTTCACTTTCTCATAACCGTAACCTCTCCTTCCCGTATCCACAACCGGATTAAACAAAACCAGCGCATAGGGAACAGGTGAAAAGGACAAATTATCGGTGGATTCATTTACATCATCAATAAGCGCAGTGCAGGCAGCCAGGTGTCCACCGGCCGATCCGCCGGAAGCCACAATCCGCGAGGTATCGATGTCGAATTTGTGGCCGTTCTTTTTCAGAAAGCGCATGGCAGACCGGGCATCTTTTACGCTTTCAAACGGCGTGGTGCCATGCCTGTTTTTGGTCCGGTAATCGGGGCAAACGGCCACCATTCCGCGCGATGCAAAATATCCTGCCTGAAGTTTAAAATGATCGGGGGTGCCACTCACCCATCCTCCCCCAAAAAAGAAAACGATGGCAGGCAACATTATTCCTTCGGGAACCTGCGGCTGATAAATATCCATTGAAAGCTCCGTGCCATCAATATTCTTGTAAATCGTACTGCTTTTTTCCACGGGGTAAATATTTCCTGTCTGACCACTCAGCACAACCGGACAAAGTGCAAAAGATATCAAGCAAAACGCCAGTCCCGCGAGTTTTTGTATGAACTTATTGTGAATCATTTTTTTAAAGATTTGTTTTGACTTATTTTTTGTTTAATTAACGAAAAGGTGACTGAAATATGAGCGGCATAGTAGGTAGGTAAAATCAGGAAATTCAATTCACTGTATCCGGCAAATTCGTTATAAGCGATGATGGTGTCGGAAAACAGCACCAGAAAAATGCCGAAAACGTATGCCCACTTCACAACCGGGTTCGCTTCTATTCCTACTGCTGCGCCAAGTGAAAAACAGGAGATAAACAAATAGACCAAAGCAGCAAACATCAATAGTTGGTTATCGATAGAAGGATACAATCGTGTAAAGAAAAACACCAGATAGCCGGCAAGTAGAATAACGGTAAAAATCCATCTTATCCGGCCGTTCATCAGGGCAAACATCAGATAACCGATGTGGGCTACAAAAAATAAGGCAATTCCTGCAACAAACATTTCAGTGTTGTCCTGCCTGTTTGACATAAACCAGTCGCCGCCAATTGAAAACAGAAAGGCCAGAACAATCATCCATACATCCTTCGATTGTTTCAATTCCCTGAACCAGACCAGCAAAATGATTAGAATTCCAAACCCGGCCGACCCGGATTTAAAGAAAAACCCAAAACCACTGAGCGCCAACAGAGCCATAAATACCTGAATGAATAAAAGGGAGTATAACCAATAGTTTTTTGCAGGAATTGAGTTCATACTTTTTATTCATGTTTTCACAAATTTAATGAAAAACAGACAGGTTCGCGTCCGGGGCCACTGTTTAGCTTAATAAATCTTTTTTTCCTGGCCGGGAAGGTTAATAAGGTCTCGGATTCGGGGTAATTTACATGCTGTGAAGTCCCCCCGGTAATCCAACCGAACTTCAAAATGAATAACTTTTAACTTTAGTTATGTAGGAGGGTTCTGTACGCAATTAATTTTGAATTATAACACAAACATTTTGTATCTTTACTTCAAAAATTGCATTAAAACCAGCAATATGGAAAGTTTGAGAATTAATATTATAAATAAAGATGCTATTGCCATTCTTGAAGGTATGGAACAAGTTGGATTAATCTCTTTGCAGTGGAAAGAACACGGAAAAAATAAACTTTCCAGGCAACTAAGAGGAGCTATTTCAGATACAAAAGCGAATGAAATGATGCAGTACATTGAGAAAGAACGTTCAGAATGGGAGGAAAGATATTAATTGATACAAATATAGCCATTGGTTACGTCGGCAATCGACTCGACATTCAATTAATGAACAAACTTGACACAATTTTCGACGGAACATATCATTTGTCTGTAATAAATAAAATTGAAATTTTGGGTTATCCAAATTTAAATGTAGAGGAAGAAAAGGTTTTTAATCTGTTAATTAATAATGCTATTCTCCATCCAATTGACAACGCAATCATTAAAAAAACCATTGAGATTAAAAAAAACTACCGGATAAAACTTCCCGATGCGCTAATTGCTGCTACATGCCTGGTTTACAAATTGGAAATACTTACACTCAACTTTAATGATTTCAAAAGTATTAAAGACTTGTCTTTCTTTAATACAGAAGGTTAATGAGGTTTCAAGGGGGGTCAAAGTGCTACGAAGTATCCCGGCACGGAATTTCCCCTCCTTTAACGGATGCAGTTTTGGAATGGTTTTTTGTAAAAAGGAGGGGTGTCCGCCGACTGGCGGACGGGGTGGTCAAGTCAGATAAAAACAAAATAAATTTGTAAAAACAAAAACACTATTGGATTTCAGTAACTTTTTTGCAAAAACACTATTGTATTTTAGCATAAAAAGAGATACCGTAAAACAAAAAAAATTAAAAACCTTAATAAACGTGTTGGAAATGTTTTTTCAATTTCCCGTTTGCTTCTTAACAAAAAGTTGGTTAGTTTTAAACCGTTAAAACTTAAATGAAACCGGCTTAATCAATAACATGAACAGCGACAACCCGATTTTAAACAGTCCTTACGAGGAGCCGGAATGGCACTATGCAACCGACAGTGATGGTTCCCTCAATTACAACGATGTACGAAAAGGCCGCAGGATTTTCACTCCCGACATCAACGCCATCCCCACCCGGCAGGGTCCGCAGGGTTCCATGTTTGAGGTGAACGATTATGCCGCGGAATATGGTCAGCAACTGGTGAACATGGTGCGCACCGAGGTTGGAAAATGGCGAAACGACAACTACCCCAACACTACCCGGGTAACCAAAGAACTGCTCATGTTCTGGTTTAATAATCCGGAGCGCCATGCCATCCGTAAACTCTTTTTTGCCCAGCGTGAATCCATCGAAACGGCTATCTGGCTCAACGAAGTAGCAGATAAAAGCAACGCCGGGCAAAACATTCTGAACCGGCTGAAAGCGGCACAGGAAACCACCAGCGACAAAAAAAAAGAGCAACTGCCGCGCATTGCCTTTAAAATGGCGACCGGAACCGGCAAAACCGTGGTGATGGGCAGCCTCATTCTTTACCACTTTTTCAACCGGCAGGAGTACCGGCAGGATACCCGCTTTGCCGATTATTTTCTGATTGTGGCGCCGGGAATTACCATCCGCGACCGGCTGGGCGTATTGTTTGTGGACAAACGGGCCGCCAGCAAAAATACCCGCGAAGATTATTACGCCGTGCGCGATTTGGTGCCCCGCAACCTGGAACATGCCCTGAACAACCTCAACTCCCGGCTGGTGATTACCAATTACCATGCACTGGAACCCAAAACGCTGCAAGGCAACAAACGAAGTCCGTTCGACGGAAAAATCGATGCCGACGGGAAAAAACAGGAAGCCAAAGAAGACATTGCCCAGGTAGTGAAACGACTGCTGGGAAAATTCAAAAGCGGCACGAGGCTGTTGATTTTAAACGATGAAGCCCACCACTGCTACAAACCGCGCTCTTCGAAAAAAACCACCGATACCGAATCGGATGAAAATGCCAAAGCAGCCGTTTGGTTTTCAGGTTTGGTGGAAGTTTCCAAAAAATTCAAGGTGCAACATGTATATGACCTCTCAGCCACACCCTATTATTTGCAGGGTTCCGGTTATCCATCCTACAGTCTTTTCCCGTGGGTGGTGAGCGATTTCGGACTCATTGAGGCCATTGAGGCCGGACTGGTGAAAATCCCGTTTTTGCCTGAAAGCGATAACACACAGTCATTGGATGGCGCTGTATTGCGTGATTTATACCGAAAAGTATTGGAGCAGGACCCGAATGCTTTCCCCCGCAAAGGACAGAAAAAGAAAAAATCGGAAGCCCGGAAAGAAGGGGTGAAAATAGTGGAAGAACCGCCCCGCCTGCCCAACCTCGTAAAAGGTGCACTCGACCAGTTTTACAACCACTACAAAGAGTATTACGACGGAATGCGTAAAATGAATGAGGAGAGGGTTACCCTGTTTTCTGCACCACCGGTTTTTATTGCCGTTTGCAACAACACTTCCGTTTCAAAAGAGGTGTATAAATTTATTGCAGGCTACGAGGAAACCGACAAAGACGGCAACGTGCTGCGTGTGGTTGACGGACATTATCCGCTGTTTTCCAATTACGACCCCGTTACCCGGCAACCCAAACCCAAGTCGCCCACGCTGCTCATCGACAGCGATGCGCTGGAAAATTCCGGCCAAATCAGCGACGACTTCAAAAAAATATTCGCCTCCGAAATCCACGAATTCAAAAAAGATTACGGACGGCTTTACGGACAGGGCGCTGCCGAACGCATTACCGATGCCGAAATTTTGCGAGAGGTGGTGAACACGGTAGGAAAATCCGGAAAACTTGGCGCCCACATCCGGTGTGTGGTTTCGGTTTCCATGCTCACCGAAGGCTGGGATGCCAACACCGTAACCCACATTATGGGACTGCGGGCATTCGGTTCGCAACTGCTTTGCGAGCAAGTGGCTGGCCGGGCGTTGCGGCGCATGAACTACTTTCTGGAAACCTACCGCCGCGACACCGGCGAACCGGTTCCGGTGAAAGAACGCCACCGTTACAAACCCGATAATCTTATCGAAAAATTTCCACCCGAATATGCCCACATTATCGGGGTGCCGTTTAAACTGTTTAAAGGCGGCGCCACATCCATACCGGAACCGCCCGATTACACCCACATCCGGGCTGTTCCCGAACGGCAAAAGGAATACGAAATCATTTTCCCCAACCTCATCGGGTACCGTGTGGAAAACCTCGACGGTGACCTGAAACACGATTTTTCAGGCATTGAAAATTACGAACTCGATTTTTCGGGTTACCCGGTGGAAACCACGCTGGCCAGTCCCATTTCGCCGCGCGAAGAAATAATGCAGGTAAAGTCGGTGCTGGAAAAACGCGATCAGGAACTGGTGTTTCTCATCACCAAAGAGCTGCTGAAATACCACTTTTCCGACGAGGAGCAAAACCCGCACTTCCAGTTATTCGGAAAACTGCTGGGTATTGTGAGGGAGTGGTACAACACCAAAGTAACGTTGCTGAACATGGGCGACGAACGGTACAAACGGCTGCTCTATTTCGAAAATCCGAAAAAAGTGGTGGACCACATTGCCCGCGGCATCAACCCGCACATCAACACCGACGAATACATCCGGCCGGTGTTTAATTACTACAACCGGCTGGGAAGTACCAAATATGTGGGCGGAAACACATCGAAGGAGGTCTATCCCACCCAAAAAAGCCACGTGAATTTTGTGGCCATGGACAGCGACTGGGAAGGAATTGCCGCCAAAACGCTGGAAGAATTGCCCGAAGTGTTGTCGTACGTGAAAAACCAGTTTCTGGGATTTGCCATTCCTTACCTGAAAGACGGCAAAGACAAGAACTATTTTACCGATTTTATTGCGCGGGTGAAAACCAAATCGGGCGAAACGGTGAACCTGATGATTGAAATCAGCGGCATGAGCCAC
>JAHYIT010000013.1 GCA_019429205.1 Mariniphaga sp.
GCTGTTAACCTTTCAGGAATTCTGCACTGGGTCCAAACATTTCCGGAGCCATTTCCACATAGAAATTTTTTACACCGCCGGTTTGGGCTGCTTCAAAAAAGTCGTCCCAGTTAACATCGCCTTGCCCGATGGGTACCTGGGCATCTTTTTCAGATGACCAGTCGGCCAAATGTGCTGAGATAAACCGCCCGGGATGTTTCCTGAAATAATCGGCAGCGTTGTACCCAATATTTACCACAGCCACCTGAAACTGCATTTTTACCAGCTCAGGATCGAACTGCTCGAGCAGTGCATCGTAAATCAGTTCTTCACCCCGTTTTTCAAATTCCATGTGGTGATTGTGAAATCCCATCTGAATTCCCGCTTTTTTGGTTTTTTCGCCAATGACATTCAGTTCGTCAGCAGCCTTGCGGTAGTCATCAACCGAAGCATCTTTGGGCAACCAAAAGCTGGCTGCCATCATTTGTCTCATGCCCAGTTGATTTGCCCACTCAATGCGGTTTTCCAAATGGTCGCGCAGTTCGCCCATGTTATAATGGGAACTGGTGCATTTCAAACCTGCATCTTCAACAATCTTTTTCATTTCTCTGCCACTCATTTTGTTCAGCGGCTCGAAACCGGCATTGGAATACCCCAGCGGCGAACACATTTCCACCTCTTTGTAGCCCAGACCGGCCATCATTTTTAATGTACCCGGAAAATCCTCAATGAGCTTTTCACGGATAGTCCACACCTGAAAACCGAATGATTTGGGTTTCTCTGCTCCGAAACCAAACACATTTAACGGAAGCTGGCTCATCAGCGCAGCAGCACCAACCGAAACGCCGGCATTTTTTAGAAATTTTCTCCTGGAATAATTCATGATACTTTCTTTTTTGAACCTTGAACTTTGAACTCTGAACCTTGAACTTTAAACTTTGAACCTTGAACTTTAAACTTTGAACCTTGAACTTTAAACTTTAAACTCTGAACTTTAAACTTTGAACTCTGAACTCTAAACCTCCTCCAAACTCCATCCTTTCCGGTATTCCCGTGTCAGATATCGGTTTGCATCGGAAGCATTTGTAATTTCCCGTTTCTGTACATCGTATTTCAGGTTTTTTCCTGAACGAAGTGCAGCCGCATAAAGATTGACAGCCTCGGTAATCGGCCAGGCTTCCCTGAAACTTCCGGGAAGCTGTTCTCCGCTTTTTACGGCATCTATGAATCGCTTAATTCCGGAGATATGAACATAAGGGTCGTCAATTTTCAGATTTTCCGCCAGTTTTAAATCGCCCGAAAGGACATACGGATCGCGCACATTAAACGACGATGACATGATGATGCCTTTGTCGCCAGTGAACATCATTCCTTCAATGGGAAGTTCCTTATTCTGTTCGTAAAATTCTGCCGGAACAGGTGGCCGCATTCCGCCATCGTACCAGATTAAATCAACAGCCGGGCGGGAACCTTTTGCAGGATATTTGAACCGCACTTTCGAGGCGAACGGAAAAGAATAATCGTTTTGCAGGCGAAAAGCGGTTGCATTGTCGCGAAGCCCACATACATGACTGAGGTTCGGTTCAACAACAGTCGGGTTTTCCAGTTCCAGCGCTTTAAAAACAGTCCATAAACTGTAATGTCCCATATCGGCCATAGCGCCGCCGCCAAAGTCGTACCAGCCTCTGAAAACCATATTGGTGTAATGCGAATGATAAGGACGCGCAGCTTCCGGTCCCAGCCACAAATCCCAGTCGAAACCATTGGGCAGCGGTGGCTGGTCTGCCGGAATTTCGGCGTATTGCGGCCACACCGGCCGGTTCGACCAGTTGTGCACTTCGCGCAGTGTGCCAATCACCCCGCCGTTTATCCAGGTCATAATCTGTTTCATCGGTCCGTTCGATTCCCAGGGAATCAGGTGGGTAATCACATCCGATTTTTTGGCCATTTCAATCACATCAAAACCTTCGTGCAACCTATTGGCCACAGGTTTGTGCATGGTAATGTGAATGCCTCTTTTTACAGCTGCGGCAGCCATTACCCCGTGCAAATGGTCGGTAGCCATTACTTTTACCGCATCGATGCCTTTTTCTTTTTCCAGCATTTCGCGAAAATCGGCATAGGCAGCACATCCTTTGTAACTTCCCAATGCCGATGATTTGGCGTAAAATGCATTTACAATCTGTTGTCCGTTGTCGCGGCCACCCGGAATTTTGTTGTCGCCGCCGGGGTTCCAGTTGGGATTGTCAATGGTTTTTCTGAGTTCGTTGAGCAGTCCGTTGGGGCTCCAGTCGTAATACCCGATGGCTTCCTTTTGCGGGTCGCAAACGGCCACAACCTGTGCTTCCGGAATCTGCAGCAGGGCAGGCAACTCGCGCAACCCCTGCGTTCCTGCACCTATGTAAGCCACATTTACTTTATCACTGGGCGCCACATACTTGCCTCCGCCCAACACATGGGCCGGCACTACGGTTAAACCAACGGCTACCGTAGTTACACCGCCAATAAAACTGCGGCGATCAACAGAAATAGTTGTGGAATTGTTTCCGGAGGTTGAAACGGAATCTGAATTTTGGTTCATGGTATTCTGGTTTAGAATTTATAAAGATGTTTCCGGCTAAATTAGTTTATATTTTTAAAAATGCCAACGCGCTTTTACAACTTTCTTTTTATCTGCTCCAGATCTTTTTTTACAGCTTTGATTTGGTGGTGCAAATGGTCTTTTTCTGTGGGTTCGGATACTTCAGATGAAATGTAGTGAACAAATTTCCATACTTCGCGTATTTCGGCCAGCGGCAAATCGTAAGGTTCATACTCGGGATTGGTGGAAATCATTCGAAGCGAACTTTTTTCTTTCAGTTCATTTTTAATCTTTTTAAAAACGATTCCCTCGTTCAGGGTCAGCACAATATAAAGTTCATCGTTTTTTATGTCGTTCAAATCCTGCACATATTCGCCGGTTACCCAGCTTTTGTCGGGAATGGGCAGCATGGAGTCGCCCGAAACCTGGAACGTGCGGTATTTTTTCTCTTTGGAAAGGAATGGAAGTTGAAAAACCGGAAGTCCGGCAATAAATTCAGGATCGAAATAGCCGGTGGTATAGCCCGCTTTCGCCTTGATGGAAACCAACTCGATGTTGTCCTGGTTGCGGCTGTTTACGGTGGTGGTGAGTACCCGCAGTTCGTTGCCTTTCACAAACACATCGGAGCCGTTTTCAATCAGGTACATCTGGCTTTCCCGCAGCTTCGAAAGGTTTATCCGCAACAGCGTGTCGATGGAAATGTGAAACAGGTCGGACAGGGCAATCAATACGTTCACCGGCGGAATGACCGAACCGTTTTCGTAGTTGTTTATACCCGACCGGTTGATGTTCAGCAATTCAGCCAGCCCGTTTTGCGTAAGCCGCTTTCTTTTTCGCAAAAACCGAATGTTCGACGACAGGTACATTTTGTTGTCAAATTTTCATTACAAAAGCCCTTCCACCAAAATATCCTCATCTAAATCTTCCCAGTGAATTCCTTCACCATCCCCAATAAACCTCCAGTTGTTTCTTTGTTCGGGCGTTGCATCCCGCAGTGAAGGAAACCAGTTTATCGGAACAGAAAGTTCCCGTCCGTCATCCAAAACGAGGTGCATTTTTATATCGTTGAACCAAATATTTACTGCATTGGTTGATTTAGTAATTTGTAAAGTGCTCATCCCATTTTGTTTTAAAAAGTTCAATAGCTATATGTTGCAAATTTTGCCATTCTTAAATTATTGACTATTTTATAATCGTAAAATCAGATTGAAATACAGTCAAAAATACGTTGTTTTTTTCGATTGTGCAACAAGAGTGATGTTTTAATATTTCGGTGCGCTGCACCTTTATTCCCAATGTTTATTCGGTGCTACAAAGATTATCGCGGCGCTGCCGCTTTTCCCCTGATTGGTTTTTGGTGTAAAATACGCTACAGAAATTCTAAACAAATTTCAGTGAAGAGAAGAGGTGAAGCGCACCCAAAATATTTGTAGTAGTATCTGATTACCTTCGGAAACGGAGGTGCGTAGCACCGAAATATTAATCTTACTACCTTTTTGAAATATCGAACCAACCGGTAAATCCCCCATGAAAACCTATATGGAATTGTATAATTCGCTTTATCGTTTTTAATGAAAAAACATTAATTTATTTGAATAGTGAAACTGTTGTACATCTTAATAATGTTTTGCCATTTCCAAACTAATGACTAATTTATAACCGACAATTTAGATTAAAATATAGTCAAATTTCGTGGCAGTAACCAGAAAAATAACCGATTGGAGGGGAGGAAAACAAAATGCAGTTTCAGGACAGAACGATTGTACACATGGATTTGGATACCTTTTTTGTATCGGTTGAGCGGTTAATCGATTCAAAACTGGAAGGCAAGCCTGTTATTATTGGCGGGCTTTCCGACCGCGGAGTGGTGGCCAGTTGCAGTTACGAGGCCCGGCAGTTTGGCGTGCATTCGGCCATGCCCATGAAAATGGCGCTGAACCTTTGCCGCGATGCCACCGTCATCCGGGGAGACATGGATTTGTACAGCAAATACTCGCGGCTGGTAACCGATGTGATTGCCGAAAAGGCGCCGCTTTATGAAAAAGCTTCGGTTGACGAACATTACCTCGACATTACCGGCATCGACCGGTTTTGGGGCGCACTGAAATGGACGCACGAGCTGCGGCAGGCCATCATTCGTGAAACCGGACTGCCCATTTCCTATGGATTGTCTGTAAACAAAACCGTGTCGAAAATTGCCACCGGCGAAGCCAAACCCAACGGCGAAATGGAGGTGGACCGGGCCAATGTGCAATCGTTCCTGAATCCGCTTTCCATTCGGAAAATTCCCATGATTGGCCCCAAAACTTACCAGCTTTTGCGGTCGATGGGTGTGGCCAACATTGCCACGCTGAGCGCCATTCCGGTAGAGATGCTGGAAAGTGTACTGGGAAAAAACGGCATTGAAATCTGGCGGCGGGCCAACGGCATCGATTTCAGCCCGGTGGTTCCGTATTCTGAAGAAAAATCCATGAGCGCCGAACGCACCTTTGAAACCGACACCATCGACGTGCTGATGCTCGAACGCCTGCTTACCACCATGACTGAAAAGCTATGCTTTAAACTGCGCAAAAAAGAGAAACTGGCCTCGGTGGTCACGGTAAAAATACGGTATGCCAACTACGATACCCACACCTTGCAGCAGAAAATGGCCTACACCGCTTTCGACCACACGCTGATTGAAACGGCCCGGTCTCTTTTCCGGCGGCTTTACCAGCGGCGGATGCTGGTGCGGCTCATTGGCGTAAAACTGGGCGGACTGGTGCACGGCGCTCAGCAACTGAACCTGTTCGACAACAACGAAAAACAGGTGAAACTGTATCTGTCCATGGATAAAATCAGGCGCCGCTACGGGGTTGAAGTCATTCAGCGAGCCTCGGGAGTTTTGTATAAAAAAAAGTAACTATGTATCTGAATGTCCATTCTTTTTTCAGCCTGCGTTACGGAACGCTCAAAATTGAAGAACTGCTGGCGCTTGCCCGGCAAAACGGTGTGGAAGCCATGGCCCTTACCGACATCAACACTACCATGGGCATTCCGGAGTTTGTGAAAAAAGCTGTCGAAGCTGGCATAAAGCCCGTTGCCGGGGTGGAAATCCGCCACGGTGATGAGTTGCTGTGCATTGCTTTGGCAAAAAACAACGCTGGGTTTAAAGAGCTGAACGATTATATCTCCTGGCACAACCTGAACAAAAAGGAATTTTCCATCAGCGGCTGGCCGTTTTGCGATGTGGCGGTGATTTATCCGTTTGGATTGAAAAAGCCGCGCGAACTGAAAGACTATGAATTTACCGGCATAAAACCCGGACAGGTGAACCGGCTGATTACTTCTGAATACCGCAATTTCCAGGATAAACTGCTGGTTTGGCAACCGGTTACCTTTCGCAATCAAACGGGCTGGTTTCTGCACAAAAGCCTGCGGGCCATCGGGCATAACACACTCATTAGTAAGCTGCAAACCAGACAGTTTGCAGGACAGGATGAAACGATGGTTCCACTGGTGCAGTTGAAAAAAGCATTTGAACAGTACCCGGCCATTCTGAAAAATACGGAAAAATTGCTGAATGAATGCACCATCGGTTTTGAGTTTTCTGTCATAAAAAACAAAAAAACATTCAGCCAGTCGGCTTACGACGATAAACTGCTGCTGGAAAAGC
Organism: Mariniphaga sp.; assembly: GCA_019429205.1. Lineage (GTDB taxonomy): Bacteria > Bacteroidota > Bacteroidia > Bacteroidales > Prolixibacteraceae > Mariniphaga. Next base: position 6,216 of record JAHYIT010000013.1, read on the forward strand.
TGGCCATGGACGGCATGGTTTACCGCTACGGCAAAAACAACCCGCTGGCACGGGAGCGGGTGCTGCACGAGTTGCAAATCATCGACAAGCTGGGGTTTTCAGCCTATTTTCTTATTGCCTCGGACATTATCCGCTACAGCATGTCGCGCGGTTTTTACCATGTAGGACGGGGAAGCGGCGCCAACAGCGTGGTGGCCTACTGCCTTCGGATTACCGATGTGGACCCCATCAAGCTAAACCTCTATTTTGAACGGTTTCTGAACCCCAAACGGACCAGTCCGCCCGATTTTGACATCGACTACTCGTGGCGCGACCGCGACGAGGTGCAGGACTATATTTTTAAACGGTACGGCAGGGAACACACTGCCCTGCTGGGCGCTACCTCCACGTTTAAAAACCGGTCAATTACGCGCGAGCTGGGTAAAGTGTTCGGGCTGCCCAAAGAGGAAATCGACCTGCTGGTGAACGACCCCGGAAACGACTACAACAAAAACGATATTACGGCGCTTATTACCACGCTGAGCAGCCAGATGAAGGATTTTCCCAATCTGCGCACCATTCATGCCGGGGGAATCCTTATTTCAGAAAAACCCATTACCTGCTACACTGCGCTGGACCTGCCTCCCAAAGGTTTTCCCACTACACACTGGGACATGTACATTGCCGAGGATATAGGGTTCGAGAAACTGGATATTCTGAGCCAGCGCGGCATAGGGCATATTAAGGAAGCAGTGGAAATCATCAGCGAAAACCGTGGCGAGGAGGTGGATATTCACCGGGTGAACAAATTTTTTGAGGATGAAAAGGTAAAATACCAGCTCAAAACCGGCGAAACCAACGGCTGTTTTTATATTGAAAGTCCTGCCATGCGCGGCTTGCTGAAAAAACTTCGATGCGATGATTACATCACGCTGGTAGCAGCCAGTTCCATTATTCGGCCGGGTGTGGCCAAGTCGGGCATGATGAAAGAGTACATCCGGCGGTTTCACAACCCGGACAAGTTTGAATACATCCATCCGGTGATGAAGGAACAACTGGCCGAAACTTACGGTGTGATGGTTTACCAGGAGGACGTGATTAAGGTGGCGCACCACTTTGCCGGGCTCGATTTGGCTGAAGCCGATGTGCTGCGCCGGGCCATGTCGGGAAAATACCGCTCGTTGAAAGAGTTCAGTCGCATTGAGGAAAAGTATTTTGCCAACTGTCAGGGAAAAGGGTATCCTGAAACTATTGCTAAAGAAGTTTGGCGACAGATTGAATCGTTTGCCGGCTATTCCTTTTCAAAAGCGCACTCGGCATCGTATGCGGTGGAAAGTTTTCAGAGCCTCTACCTGAAAGCGCACTATCCGCTGGAATTTCAGGTGGCGGTAATCAACAATTTCGGCGGGTTTTATTCTGCGTGGGTTTATGTGAACGAAGCCCGGCGGAAAGGCGCCACCATTGAGCTGCCCTGTGTAAACAACAGCAACAATGCCACGCGCATTAACGGCACAACCATTTATCTGGGTTTTGTGCACGTGCAAAACCTGGAGCAAACCACCATCAACCTGATTGTGAGCGAACGAAACTGCCACGGGCCGTACAACTCGATCACCGATTTTGTTGAACGGGTACCGGTTACCAAAGAACAACTGGTGCTACTCATCCGACTGGGAGCGTTCCGGTTTACCGGACAGGAAAAATCGAACCTGCTGTGGGAAGCCCATTTTCTGCTGAAAAAGCCGGATAAAACTGCCACATCGTTTGCCCTGTTTCAGGCGCCGGCCAAAAATTTCAGTCTGCCCCAACTTCTGCACGAGAAACTGGAAGATGCATACGACGAAATCGAATTGCTGGGTTTTCCGGTGAGCATGAACATTTTCGACATGCTGCAAACCGGTTTCCGGGGCGAAATTCAGGCTAAAGATTTATTACATCATTTGGGAAAAAAGGTGCGAATGGTCGGACGGCTGGTCACCATTAAATATGTGCGTACGGTAAAAAAGGAAATCATGCATTTCGGCACGTTCATCGATTCTACCGGCGAATTTTTCGATACGGTGCATTTTCCGCAGTCGCTGAAAAACTACCCGTTCCGTGGCGACGGCATTTACCTGATTCTGGGCAAAGTGGTGGAAGAATTCGGGTTTCCTTCATTGGAGGTGGAAAAGATGGCGAAGCTGCCGTACCGGCCCAGTCCAAAGGCATGAGAAGTGTTTGACAAATTCCATATTATTATTTGCCTGTGGAATATTTTTTTTACACCGTGGCTTCAGCCCGGTGAGCAGAGGCGGACGAAAACTAAAAGGCTTCAGCCATTAAAGGGATTAAATGCTAAAGTCAAAAAACGATGAAAGAAGATAACCACCGGGCTAAAGCACCGGTGAAAAAGTATAAATGCTTTGAACCGTGCTGTCAACATAAAATTTGTCGTACACCAGGTAAAAATACGGTGAATCCAATCTCATAAATTTTCATAAATTTGTGATTCGACAACAGTAAAGTAGTAAATAGAAAAAATGTCACAGGAAAATTTCATAGTAGATAAAAAGGGACGTAAAATTGCTGTTCAAATTCCAGTCAGCGTTTATGAAAAACTCATTGCTGATTCAGAAGAACTGGACGACATCAAAGAATACCGCAAGGCCAAAAAGCATAAAGGTGAACCGATTCCTTTCGACCAGGCTTTTAAAGAGATTGAAAACGGGTTAGTATGAGGTACAGAATTTACATTGAGCGATATGCCCAGAAGCAAATTCTGAAATTTTTCAAAATAATTTTCCCTGCCTCCCCAGCAGGTCTTCCTTCCGGCGGTTGCGCCCCATTCCTTCCAGTTTCAGGTCTTTTTTTACCGTGCTGTCGTATTTGGTTGTGCTACCGTGATCAACAGGAATCAGCAATTCGCGGCCTTTGTTTTTGGGGTCTTTTACACGGATGGAAACCGGATCAGCCTTAAAATCATTGCCCGGATAAGGTTTCAGCAAACCGAGCACTTCTTCCAGGGGAAGCGAATCGTCGAGCCATTTACGTTCATCTTTTTTATCCAGGATAACCGGTGATCGGTGATGACCGATTTGTTTGGTAACATCGTTGACGACGGTTGTGATAATGGAAAACGAATGTACTACTTCGCCGGTAGTATTGTTGGCCCAGGTATCCCATATTCCCGCAAAGGTGAAAACTTCTTCGTTTTTTTTGTGAATATGAAACGGTTTACTCAGCCGTTCTTTTTCCGGTCCTTCGAAATAACCATTGGCAATTACCAGGCACCTTCTTGATTTTATGGAAGTTCGGAACGCCGGCTTTTTTGAAATACCCAGTTCGCCTGAATAATTTACATCGTTTTCCTTATTGAAATCTCCTTCGGACCGTGCATTAATGAGGTACATGGGTTTTTTGGCCCAATGGGGTGTCAGTCCAAACTGAAAAGCCTGCAATTCGTCGGGTTTGTCGTTGGTAATCACATACGCCAAATCGCCCGGCGCCACGTTAAAGTTATCCCTGACAGTAATTTCAGAAGGCTGTTTTACACTAAACCTTTTCACAAACAACTCAATATCAATAACCTGAACAAACCGGCCACACATAATTTCTTTTCTTTTAATGATAATACAGATTGTTGTTTCAAAGTTAGGTTTTAAGAAACAGGTAAAACAATTCATTTGAAAGTTTTTAATGTTTTTCCCGATTTCTTTTTTCAAATCACTTTGAATGTTATTTTTACTCTTGAATCTAAAACTTCAATACAAATGAAATCTAAACTGGTAATCATGGTTCTTCTGGCATCTTTTCCTAGTATCTTTTCAGGCTGCGACGGACTGAGAAAAGACAGCATTTTCAACATGGAACCGCGGCAGGAAATTCTTTTCGATTTCGACTGGCAATTTCACCGGGGAAATGCTGAAAATGCGCATTTGGCTGAATATGATGATTCGGCCTGGCGAACGCTGAATTTACCACACGACTGGAGTATCGAAGACATTCCCGGAACAGATTCACCGTTGATTCCAACAGCCATTGGCGGGATTAGCACCGGGTACTACCTTGGCGGAACCAGTTGGTACCGCAAAACATTTTCAGTGCCGGCCAAACTGAAAGGGAAGCGGTTCAGCATTCTGTTCGATGGCGTTTACATGAACACCGACGTCTGGCTGAACGGCGTTCACCTCGGAAATCATCCTTACGGTTACACGGCTTTTGAGTTTGATTTTACTGATTTGATAAAATTTGCCGAAGAAAATGTGCTGGCCGTGCAGGTAAAAAATGAAGGGAGAAACAGCCGCTGGTATTCGGGTTCGGGCATTTATCGTCATGTTTGGCTTCAGGTTACCGGGCCGGTTCACATAAAAACCTGGGGAGTAGGAATTACAACTCCCGAAGTTTCAGCAGAAAATGCAACTGTAAATATTTCTACGGAAATTGTGAATAAAACCGAAACCAATCAACCAGTTGAAATAAGCGGAACTGTTTTCGATCCAGATGGAAAAAAAGTCGCAGAATTTAAAAGAGATATTGAACCAGAATCCGACAGCGAAATGAAAAATTCTCAGTCTGTTTCGATAAACACGCCCAAATTATGGTCACCCGAAAAGCCAGAGTTATACAAAACAGTAATTGAAATAAAGGACAGGAAGGGTAAAACCATCGATAAAATAGAGGAATATTTTGGAATCCGAACTATTGAATTCAGTGTTGAAAATGGTTTTTTACTGAACGGAAAACCCGTTTTACTTAAAGGCGCCTGTGTTCATCACGACAACGGACCTTTGGGCGCTGCAGCTTACGACAGGGCTGAGGAGCGCCGTGTTGAGCTGTTAAAAGCCAGTGGTTTCAATGCAATCCGGTGTGCACACAATCCGCCTTCGGTGGCTTTTCTCAATGCCTGCGACCGGCTGGGAATGTTGGTTATTGACGAAGCTTTTGACATGTGGCGGCGGCCCAAAAATTCGCAGGACTACAGCAATTACTTTGACGAATGGTGGAAAAACGATATTGAAGCCATGGTACTTCGCGACCGGAATCACCCGTCAATCATTATGTGGAGTACCGGAAATGAAATTCCGGAACGGGGAGAACCGGAAGGTGCAGAATCCTCGAAAATGCTGGCGGAATATATCAGAAAACTCGATACTACCCGTCCGGTAACTGCCGCAGTAAACGGACTTAATCCCGATAAAGACCCTTATTTTGCCACACTCGGTATTTCGGGTTACAATTATTCATTTGGCGGCGATCACGGAAAGCAAAGCATTTTTGCGATTGACCACGAACGAGTACCGGACCGGATTATGTATTGCGCTGAATCCTATCCGTTGGAAGCTTATGGCGCCTGGATGGATGTTGTAAATCACTCCTATGTTTTGGGCGATTTTGTATGGACCGGATTCGATTACCTGGGCGAAGCAAGTATTGGCTGGCGCGGTTATCCGCATGATGAGAATTTTTATCCGTGGAACCATGCTTTTTGTGGCGACATTGACATTTGCGGTTTTAAACGGCCACAATCATTTTACCGCGACGTGCTTTGGGAAGTGGGCGATCAACTTTCCATATTTGTGAAACCGCAGATTCCTTCATTTCCTGAAAAAGAAAACCGGGCAAGCTGGAGCAAATGGCACTGGCACGACCATGTGGCCAGCTGGAACTGGGAAGGTTTTAAAAATCAACTTTTTGAAGTTCATGTCTATTCCGGCCACGAAAATGTGGAACTTTTCCTGAATGGTAAATCGCTGGGAATTAAAGAAACCCATACTGAAAATGAATTTATTGCAGTGTGGGAAGTGCCTTACGAACCCGGCGAGTTGAAAGCTGTTGCAAAAAATGGCGAAACTGAAAAAGCTGAGCATATTTTGGCAACTGCCGGCGAACCGGTAAAAATAAATCTCGTTGCAGACCGAAAAATAATTTCAGCCAATGGCCAGGATTTGAGTTACATCACTTTTGAACTGTTGGATGAAAATGGTATCCGAAACCCCAAAGCTGAAAATTTACTTCAATTTGAAATTGAGGGCCCCGGAGAAATTGTAGCTGTGGCAAGTTCAAATCCCATGAGTGCGGAAAGTTTTCAGCAACCGCAGCGAAAAGTCTGGCAGGGCAGGGGTTTGGTAATTATAAAATCGCGGAAACAGCACGGTGAAATTGTTTTGCGTGCAAAATCAGATGCGTTGCTACCGGCAGAAATCAAAATCGAATCAAATTAAAAGAATTTGAACCTCCAAATAATTCAAAAGTTTCTTTTGATTTAATAGATAGTCTGCTCTGTTAACTGTTTTGCCTTCTCACAATTTCCTTGTATTTTTGCGACTCATTTTCAAAAGAAAATTAAACAACATGTTTGAAAATTTATCTGACAGGCTGGAGCGATCCTTTCAGTTGTTGAAAGGACAAGGAAAAATCACGGAAATTAACGTGGCAGAAACGTTAAAAGAAATTCGCCGTGCGCTGCTCGATGCCGACGTCAATTTTAAAATAGCAAAAACTTTTACTGATGATGTAAAAGAAAAGGCCCTGGGGCAAAACGTGCTTACTGCCGTAAAGCCAGGCCAGTTGATGGTGAAAATTGTTAAAGATGAGCTGGTCGAACTGATGGGTGGCGAATCGGTTGATATCGACTTAAGCGGTTCACCCACGGTTATTCTGATGGCTGGTCTGCAAGGTTCGGGAAAAACAACTTTCTCGGGCAAACTGGCCAACATGCTAAAACGCAAAAAAGGCCGGCATCCGCTGCTGGTTGCAGGAGACATTTACCGTCCGGCAGCTATTGAACAGTTGAAAGTGCTCGCCGAACAGATTGGCGTTCCGGTTTATTCCGAAGAAGGAAACATGAATCCGGTACAAATTGCCCAATCAGCCATTAAAGAAGCCAAAAGAGCGGGCAACGACGTGGTAATTATTGATACCGCCGGTCGTTTGGCTATTGACGAGCAGATGATGAACGAAATTTCAGCCATTAAAAAAGTGGTAAATCCGAACGAAATTTTGTTTGTGGTCGATTCCATGACCGGTCAGGATGCGGTTAACACGGCTAAAGAATTTAACGACAGGCTGGACTTTAATGGTGTTGTTCTCACCAAACTTGATGGCGACACACGGGGTGGTGCAGCGCTTTCCATTCGTTCGGTGGTTACAAAACCCATAAAATTTGTTGGAACAGGTGAAAAGCTTGATGCCATCGATGTTTTTCATCCTGCCCGAATGGCAGACCGTATTCTGGGAATGGGGGATATTGTTTCGCTGGTGGAAAAAGCACAGGAACAATACGACGAGGAAGAGGCCCGCCGGTTGCAGAAAAAGCTGGCAAAAAACACATTCAATTTTAACGATTTCCTGAAACAGATTAACCAGATTAAAAAAATGGGCGATCTGAAAGATGTAGTTTCCATGATTCCGGGAATGGGAAAAGCCATGAAAAATATGGACCTCGACGACGATGCATTCAAACACATTGAGGCAATTATATATTCAATGACACCAGCTGAACGAGAAGATCCGGCATTGATTAACGGAAGCCGCCGCAAACGAATTGCTGATGGTTCAGGCACTAATATTCAGGAAGTTAACCGTCTGCTGAAACAATTTTCTGAAACACGAAAAATGATGAAAATGGTTTCGCAGGGAAAAAACATTCAGCGTATGATGGGCGGGATGAAACAACCGGGAGGAAGGTTCTGAAAGTTTAAAGTTTCATGTTTAAAGTTTAACGGGACTGAATAGAAATTTAACACATTCAGGGAAAAAAATTATAACGAATGGTATTAATCGATGGTAAAAAAGTGGCAGCAGAAATGAAGGAGGAAATTGCTGCAAAGGTTAAAGTGCTAAAAGAAAGCGGGTCAAAAACTCCGCACCTGGCAGCAGTTTTGGTGGGTCACGACGGGGGAAGCGAAACCTATGTGGCTTACAAAATTAAAGATTGTGAAGCAGTGGGTTTTAAATCTTCTCTCATCCGGTACGAAGATAATGTTACCGAAAATGAGTTGCTTGCCAAGGTTCAGGAATTGAATGAAGACGCTGATATTGATGGTTTTATTGTTCAGTTACCATTGCCTGCTCATATTTCGGAAGAAAAAGTAATTGAAGCCATCAATCCGAAAAAGGATGTTGATGGTTTTCATCCGGAAAATGTTGGCCGGATGGTAATAAGTCTGCCATCGTTTGTTTCTGCCACGCCGTTTGGAATTGTTGAACTGTTGAAACGCTACAAGATTGAAACCATCGGAAAAAACTGCGTGATTGTTGGCCGTAGCAACATTGTTGGCCGTCCGCTTAGTATTTTAATGTCGCAAAAAGCTATAAATGCAACAGTTACCGTTGCGCACAGCCGAACCAAAAACCTGGAGGAATTGTGCCGGAGTGCTGATATTCTGGTTGCTGCCATTGGTGTTCCTGAATTTGTAAAAGGAAATATGGTGAAAGATGGTGCAGTGGTGATTGACGTTGGAACAACGCGTGTAAAGTCAGATCAAACCAAATCGGGCTGGAAACTGAAGGGTGATGTATTGTTCGACGAAGTAGCACCAAAATGTTCATATATAACTCCGGTGCCGGGTGGAGTTGGTCCCATGACCCGGGTTTCGCTGTTGTACAATACGCTGCTGGCAGCAAGCGGGAAAATTTACAAATAGGTAAATTTTCGAAAGATTCAGTTTCGCCCCAAATCTGTTACTTTTTATAATTATTTTTTTATTTTTGAGCTTCTAACCAAAAATCGAAAAATCAGGAGTAATGGAAAGCGTTGATTACAAGGGAGAAAAGAAAAAACCAGAGGACTATTCCAGGCAAGAAATATTTTCAAAAACAATACGTGCCGGAAAACGGACTTATTTTTTTGATGTAAAAAGTACCCGAAACGACGAGTATTATCTGACAATTACAGAAAGCAAGCGAAAATTTCTCGATAACGAAAATTTCAGGTATGAAAAGCACAAATTATTTTTATACCCTGAAGATTTCGAAAAATTTGCCAGTTCGCTTGATGAAATTATTCAGTATATTTACGAAAATCAGCCTGAATTAAAATCAGAAATTTCACAAGAAGTTGATAATAATGAACCTGAAGAAGTGACTGTTGATGATGAACCTGAAATAGCTGGTAAAGATTTCAGCAATATCGACTTTGAAGATATTTAAACTACTCTTTTTGAAAAAACAACTTATCCCTTCCTGCCTTTGTTTGCGGGAAGGGATTTTTTTAACCTAATTCACTCAATTCCAGCCAGCGCAACTCTTTTTCATCTAAAATAGATTTGAGCTGCATTAGTTCATTCGATTTTTCATGCAGTTGTTCATGGTTTAAATCCCCAGAATGTAAATCCGTTTCCAGTTGTTCTTTTTCGTCTTCCAGTTTTTTTATTTCTGCATCCAGTTGTTCCATTTCCCGTTTTTGTTTAAACGAAAGTTTCTTTTTAACATGGGCATCTTCCAATTTTGTTCGCGATTCTGTTTTTGTTTTTTTTTCTGAATTTTTATCCTGATTTTTTTGTTCCAAACGGGCTTTTTCTTCCATTTCGTAGCGGTAAATGGTATAATTTCCCGGAAAGTCAGAAACCACGCCACTGCCTTCAAAAACAAAAAGGTGGTCCACAATTTTATCCATAAAAAAGCGGTCGTGCGAAACCACCACCACACAACCTTCAAACGCTTTCAGGTAATCTTCCAAAACATTCAGGGTAAGAATATCCAAATCGTTGGTAGGTTCGTCAAGAATTAGAAAATTTGGGTTTTGCATTAGCACTGTGCATAAATAGAGCCGGCGCTGTTCTCCTCCACTCAGCTTTTCTATGTAATTGTATTGTGTTTCGGGCGGAAACAAAAAACGGGTGAGCAGTTGGGAACTGGTCATTCGCGAACCATCTTCATAAATGATAAATTCGGCGATTTTGTTAACAGCATCAATTACGCGTTCCTGCGGATTGAAATTAATTCCATCCTGCCTGTAATATCCGAATTTTATGGTTTGTCCAATTTCAATTTTTCCACTATCGGGTTGCATAGTCCCGGTAATCAGGTTCAAGAATGTTGTTTTACCTGTTCCGTTTTTTCCAACAATTCCAACCTTTTCAAATCTCGAGAATTTATAGGAAAAATTTTCAATCAGGTTCACGTCCGGAAAAGATTTGGAAAGGTGTTCAATTTCCACGATTTTTTTTCCCAGCCGGGCTGATTTTACGCTCAAATCAACACTTTCATCTGTGAAATTCTGACTGGCTTTTTCTTTTATTTCCTGAAATGAATCGACCCTGTATTTTGCTTTGTGGCTGCGGGCTTTAGGCATCCGGCGCATCCATTCCTGTTCGGTGCGAAGCAGGTTTTTTGCTTTGGCAACCGATGCTTGCTGCATTTCAATGCGTTCACTTCTTTTCTGTAAAAAATAAGAATAGTTTCCCAGGTACCGGTAAATCTGGTTGTCCTCCATTTCAATAATTTCGGTGCAAACACGGTCGAGGAAATACCGGTCATGAGTAACCATTAACAAAGTTGATTTTGTTTTTCCCAGGTAGGCTTCAAGCCATTCAATCATTTCCAAATCGAGGTGATTGGTGGGTTCATCGAGAATCAGCAGGTCAGGATTTTGAACCAAAACCTTTGCCAGAGCCAGCCTTTTTTGCTGTCCGCCTGAAAGCTGACCAACCGGTTGCTCTAAATTGAAAATTTTTAGCAGGGTTAAAACCTGTTTTATTTCAACTTCTGCATCCCAGGCACCCAGTTCATCCATTTTCTCTGAAATTTCGGCAATTTTTTGTTGATTGTTTTTTGCCACAGCCAGTTCAAATTCTTTTACCGTCCTGAGTTTTTCGCTATCCGATTCAAACACCTCTTCCAAAACAGTATGGTTTGGATTTAAACGGGGAATCTGTTCGAAATAGCCGATTTTTATGTTGTTGGTAACAGTTACAGTACCTCCGTCAGGTGAATCTTTGCCGGCTAAAAGGTTGAGCAGTGTTGACTTTCCGGCACCATTCCGGGCAATTAAAGCCATTTTTTGACCTTCGGAAACAGTGAAAGAAATGTTTTCGAAAAGTATTAACTCGCCCCAGCGTTTCGAAAGATTTTCAGCCTGAATAAATGGTCTCATGAATTAAATTTTGACAAAAATAGCAATTGCGATCAAAAAAAACCCTACCAAAAGGCAGGGCTTTTCCTTGCCTGTTTAATTGCCGTCTTAAAAACCATTTCATTTTAGGGGAGAAATTGATTTTAAGCATAATATGTTTATAAGACTTATAAATTTTTTTTTTGTTACACTGTTCATTAAAAAAATGAGTTATTTTGAAAAAAAAATGAATAATGCGCAAAAAAGCTCTTTTTGAAAAAGTTATCCAATATTTTGATGAAACAATGCCTGTGGCCGAAACCGAACTTGAATATGAAAATCCGTTTCATTTGATTGTGGCTGTAATTCTTTCAGCCCAGTGTACCGATAAGCGGGTAAATTTAATTACCCCCGATTTGCTGAAAAGATACCCAACTCCTGAAAAGATGGCAAAAGCTGAACCGACAGAAGTTTTTGAGTACATAAAAAGTTGTTCATACCCCAACAATAAGGCAAAACACCTGGTTGGCATGGCGCGCAAACTCATGGAGTTGTTTGAAGGACAAGTTCCTGATGATGTAATGGATTTACAAAAGTTACCGGGAGTGGGAAGAAAAACGGCTAATGTAATTGCCTCGGTGGTGTTCAATAAACCAGCCCTTGCGGTTGATACACATGTTTTTAGGGTTGCCGCCCGCATTGGACTTACAACAAACGCCAAAACGCCGCTGGCAACCGAGTTGCAATTAATGAAATACATTCCTGAAGAATTAGTTCCAAAAGCTCATCATTGGTTGATTTTGCACGGACGTTATACTTGCGTGGCACGTAAACCAAAATGTGAAAAATGTGGTTTGACCACTATTTGTAAATATTATTTGAAATTAGTTCAACAAAAGTAAACTAACTGCCATTATAGCCATTCCCCCAACCAGTCCGTAAATTCCCCAGTGGTGTTCGCCATATTCTTCTGCCGATGGCAGCAGTTCGTCGAGCGAAATAAAAACCATTATACCGGCAACAGCGGCCATGGTTGAAGCATAAAATGCATCGGAATTTTCTGCAGTAAGAAATGGCATGAGTAAAAAGTAAGCGAGCACTGCACCTACCGGTTCAGCAAGTCCGGAGAGAAAAGAATACAAAAACGCTTTTTTTCTGCTGCCTGTGGCATAATAAATGGGAACCGAAACGGCAATTCCTTCAGGAATATTGTGAATAGCAACCGCTATAGCAATGGCAATCCCAATTGTTGGGTCATTTAAAGCTGTCATAAAAGTAGCAATGCCTTCAGGAAAGTTATGGATAGCAACCACCAAAGCAGTAAATATTCCGGTACGGTAAAGATTGGTTTTTGGTTTTTTTCTTTTCACATCTGTCATTTCTTCAACCGCACGCATTTCGTGGGGGTTTTCAAATGAGGGAATAAATTTATCTATTAGCCCAATCAGCAATATTCCCCCAAAAAAAGCAGTGATGGTGAACAATGTACCGTTAAACTCTCCAAATCCATGGATAAATGTTTCTTTGGCCTCTGCAAAAATTTCAACAAACGAAATGTAAATCATTACACCTGCCGAAAAACCCAGCGAAACCGTCAGTAATTTGGTGTTTGTTTTTTTTGCTATAAACGCAATGGCGCTGCCAATGCCCGTTGAAAGGCCGGCAAAAGCAGTTAAAAGCAATGCAAACAATACGCTGGATGTATCCATGATTTTTTTTTGCCAAAAGTAACAAAAAGCAGTTGAAATCAACTTAACAAAGATTTTTTTAAGGTAATCAGTTTATAATTAGCAAGATATTATGATACTGTTTAAACAGGAGCAAATTTATGATTCAGGTTCTTTTATATTTTCTCAAACTTTGTACTTTTGTGGCTTACTGTTAAACTTTAAAGTTCATTGCTATGGCATATAAAATTTCTGATGAATGTATTGCATGTGGTACTTGTTTAGACGAATGTCCGGTGGATGCGATTGCTGAAGGTGATATTTATGTAATTGACCCTGATCTTTGCACCGACTGTGGTTCATGTGCTGAAGTTTGCCCGGTAGAGTGTATTTCGATAGACGAATAATCCGGACGACATAAAAAAATGGAAGGCCTGGCTTTTATTTAGTCAGGCTTTTATTTTTAAAATCCGTTCAAATCCATCAATACCGTTGGCAGCAGCAATAAAAACCCCAAAATTCCCAAAATCAGAATGAAAGGCGCCACCCATTTCACCCATTTTTCGTAAGGAATTCGGGCAATTCCCAATACGCCAATTAAAACCCCCGAAGTTGGTGTAATCATGTTGGTAAATCCGTCGCCCAACTGAAATGCGACTACGGTTGCCTGCCTTGAAATGCCAATTAAATCTGAAAACTGCGACATCATGGGCATGGTAAGCGCTGCCTTGCCAGAACCTGACGGAATAAAAATATTCAGGAAAGTTTGAATGACATACATTACACTTACCGAACCAACTTTGCCCAAATCTTCCATGGTTTGCGAAACATAAAAAAGAATGGTGTCGATAATTCTGCCGTCTTCCAGAATAACCACTATGCCGCCAGCCAAACCCACAACCAGTGCGGCGCCAAGAATATCTTTTGCACCTTCAATAAACGATTTGGTAATTTCGTTGGCAGTTTTCCCCGAAGCAATTCCGGCAAAAATACCCAAAGCAAGAAACAGGGTGGCAATTTCCATAACGTACCACCCGTAGCCCATTACTCCAATAATCAGAAATACGATGGTAAAAGTAAGCAAACTTAAAACGAAGTAATGGAATGATTTTCGTAAAGTGAAAACCCCGGAAACAATAAATAATATTGTTGCTGCAGGAACTGCAGGCAAAACAATTTCGTTATTGCCGATTTTCAGATTGCTGATGGGGTAGAAAAACGAAAAGAGCGTTAAAAATATAGAAAGCGAAATAAATGAAATCCATGCACCACGCGGTACAGATTTAGCAAATTCCATATTTGAATTTTCGTTGCGATGCCGCCAGTAAGCATCTTCCTCGTAAACCGGAGATTTTTCAGGATTTTTATGAATTTTACCTGCGTACCTTAAAATGAAGACAAACCCCACTACATTAATTACCAGCCACATAAACAGCCGGTATTCAATTCCTGAAAAAAGCGGAATATTGGATAGACCTTGTGCAATACCCACAGTAAAAGGATTCAGGAACGCGCCGGCAAAACCAAGCGCTGCAGCCACAAAACACAACGAAACACCCACAATGGAATCATATCCCATGGAAATAGCCAGCGGAACGAAAATGATGGTAAAGGCAATGGTTTCTTCGCTCATGCCGAAAACAGCCCCAAACAAACTGAATATAAACATGATGCCAACAAGAATAATGTTGTTAATTCCCAACTTCCGCAAAAACCTGGAACGTTCCCACTTTTTGGCAAATTTCAGAAATGAATAAATCCCAATATCTATTGATTTACTTTCGTTCAGAATCCAAAATGCACCGCCAATCATTAAAATAAAAGCTATAATATTTGCGGTATTTACAAATCCATCAAAAAATGCCGAAAAAACCTGCCAGGTTTGTCTTTGGCTTTCAATAAACTGAAACGAACCGGGTTTAATCACTTCCCTTTCCACGTTGTTAACCACTGTGGTTTCACGTTCAAATTCGCCGCCCGGGATAAACCAGGTACACACGGCACAAAAAACAATTAAAATGAAAATAATAACATAAGTGTGCGGTACTTTCTTCAGCATATTTTTTAGTTTAATGGCCCGAAAATAATAAATAGTGCCGTTTTCTGCTTCTTTTTAATAAAGTTTGTGAATCATTGAAATATTAAAGCATTGAAGTTTTGATTTTAAAAACTAATTTGTAACTTAATGAAATTAAAATCTAATCCATGAAGTTACTGCTCGAAAATATCAAGGAACTGGTTCAGGTTGAGGAAAATCCGGTACAGTTTAAATCTGGAAAGCAAATGGCTGAATTGATTACAGTAAAAGATGCTTTTTTGATTATCAGGGATGAAATGATTCAGGATTTCGGCCCGATGAGTAACCTGAAGGATGTTTATAAAGACGACGATTTTCTTATTGAAATAGACTGCTCAAACCGGTTGGTTTATCCGTCTTATTGCGATTCGCACACCCATTTGGTTTTTCCGGCGCCACGCGAAAAAGAGTTTGTAGATCGGATTCAGGGACTTTCTTATGAAGAAATTGCACGCAGGGGAGGAGGCATTTTGAACTCGGCGAAACTTTTACATAACACACCTGATGAAAAGCTTTACCACAGCGCCATGGAACGGATTTTTGAGATGATTAAAACCGGAACCGGGGCAATTGAAATTAAAAGTGGGTACGGCCTGAATACCGAAGACGAAATTCGGATGCTAAAGATTATAAAATGGATTAAAGAAACAGCACCGGTTTGTGTCCGTTCCACTTTTTTGGGGGCCCATGCAATTCCTGAACAATATAAAAATAACGTTACAGCTTATGTTGATTTGGTCATAAATGAAATGATTCCGCAGGTGGCATCAGAAGATCTGGCCGATTTTATCGATGTTTTTTGCGATAAGGGTTTCTTTTCAGTTGAGGATACCGAACGAATCCTGATTGCTGCACTAAAATACGGACTTCGCCCAAAACTGCACGCAAACGAGCTTGGTCTGACCGGCGGAGTGCAAACCGGTGTAAAATACAATGCACTTTCAGTGGACCATTTGGAACACATGGGGCCCGGGGAAATTGAAATATTGAAAAATACCGAAACCATGCCCACTGTATTGCCGGGCGCTGCATTTTTTCTGGGAATGAAACTTTCGCCGGTGCGTCAAATGATTGAAGCCGGATTACCCGTGGCACTTTCCTCAGATTATAATCCGGGTTCATCACCCAGCGGAAACATGAATTTTATTTCGTCGCTTGGATGCATCAATTACAAAATGTTGCCCGAAGAAGTGATTAATGCAACTACCATAAACACGGCCTATGCAATGGGAATAAGTGATCGTTTGGGGAGTATCGCCCGCGGAAAAATTGCCAACCTTTTTATTACTTCCGAAATGCCCGGAATTGAATATCTGCCTTATTCATTTGGTTCAAATCTGGTGGAAACAGTTATTTTGAATGGCGAAGTGCAGTCGGTTTAATTTCTGCTGAATTTAATCATATCCTTTCTGAATACAGAGTTTTATTTTTGATTACTGAAATAAAACCGGTAGTGAATTTTTGCTGATTAAATTTTAAAAAGTCTGAAATGAAGAAAATACTGGAGTGTGTACCGAATTTTTCGGAAGGAAGAGATACTAAAATTATAAAGGAAATAACCGATGCCATTGAAAGTGTTGATGGTATAAAATTGCTGGATGTGGACCCTGGAAAAGCTACCAACCGAACAGTTGTTTCTTTTGTAGGTGAACCCAACGCAGTTGTTGAAGCGGCGTTTACAGGAATTAAAAAAGCGGCTCAGGTTATTGATATGAGTAAACACGACGGCGAACATCCACGGTTTGGCGCCACCGATGTTTGTCCGTTGGTACCGGTTGCCAATATTTCGATGGAAGAAACCGTGGAATATGCCAGAAAACTGGCCGAGCGGGTAGGACAGGAGCTTTCCATTCCGGTTTATTGTTACGAATTTGCCGCTTTTACCCATATTCGGAAAAGCCTGGCCAACTGCCGTTCGGGTGAATACGAAGGGCTGAAAGAAAAAATTTCTACTGAAAAATGGAAGCCTGATTTTGGTCCGGCTGAATGGACGGAAAAAATTGCCAAAAGCGGAGCAACTGCCATTGGAGCACGCAATTTTCTGGTTGCATATAATGTAAATCTGAATACCACTTCCACACGCAGGGCAAACGCCATAGCTTTTGATGTGCGCGAAGCCGGACGTGTAAAACGTGAAGGCGACCCGCTTACCGGAAAAATTGTAACCGATGAAAACGGCGAACCGGTGCGTATTCCTGGAACTTTGAAAAAAACACGTGCCATTGGGTGGTTCATTGAAGAATATGGCATTGCACAAATTTCCATGAATCTGACAGATATTTCTGTTACGCCGGTGCATGTGGCTTTCGACGAAGTTTGCGAGAAAGCCAGTGAACGCGGAATACGGGTAACCGGCTCAGAACTGGTTGGTTTAATTCCTCTTCAGGCCATGCTCGATGCCGGGAAATATTTTCTGCGCAAACAGCAACGCTCTGCCGGAATCTCAGATGAAGAAATCATCAAAATTGCGGTTAAGTCGATGGGATTGGACGAATTGTACCCTTTTGATCCGAAGAAGAAAATAATTGAATACCTGATAGGTGAAAAATCAGGAGAGAAACTGGTTGATAAAACCGTTCAGGGGTTTGTGCACGAAACAGCTTCCGAATCTCCGGCGCCAGGTGGAGGTTCGGTTTCGGCAGCGGTAGGTGCATTTGGTGCTGCTTTGGGAACTATGGTGGCTAACCTTTCTTCACACAAACGTGGTTGGGACAACAGCTGGGAAGAATTTTCAGCATGGGCCGAAAAAGGGAAAAAGTACCACAATGAACTGCTGAAATGTGTGGACGAAGATACTGAGGCGTTTAACCTGATTATGTCGGCTTTTGGGCTTCCAAAATCCAATGAAAAGGAGAAAACAGAACGTAAACATGCCATTCAGAAAGCAACAAAAACCGCCATGGTAGTGCCGTTAAAAGTAATGCAACTGGCTCACGATTCGCTTGAAGTAATGCAGGCCATGGCCGAAAAAGGCAATCCCAACTCGGTTTCCGATGCCGGGGTTGGTGCGCTTTGCGCCCGCACTGCTGTTGAAGGTGCTTTTCTTAACGTAAAAATCAATGCATCGGGTTGCGACGATAAACATTTTGTGGAAGAAATTCTGGATAAGGCTAAATCGCTTTCAGTTTCTGCGAAAAAGAAAGAAGCTGAAATTTTGAAAATAGTGGAAGAAAAGATTTGAGTTTTAAATTCTCTAATATTTTTTTATTAAGCGTGTTCATTTCATTTGTATTCAATTGTTCATTTAAACAACACTACTAATTAGTTCATTCATCTGAGATTTTTAATATCTGGAGGGCAGTATTTTTGAAACATCATAAAAATTGCGTAGCAGAATGTGTAAATATCATTCCCACTACGCAATAAAATAGGGTAAACAAAATATTCTTAAAATTAGAATCTTTCCATTTTTGAAAAGAAAAAATCGGACTCAATAACAGCGTTCTCGTCGCTGTCGGAGCCATGTACTGCATTTTGTTGCAGATCGGTGCCGTACAATTTGCGAATAGTTCCTTCGGCTGCGTTTTCCGGATTGGTGGCGCCAATAAAATTCCGGAAAGCTTCCACTGCATTTTCTTTTTCAAGAATCATGGCCACAATGGGACCTAAACTCATAAACTCAATCAACGAGTCATAAAACGGTTTACCTTCGTGCACTGCATAAAAAGAAGCGGCCTGGTCGCGCGATAAACGAACCAGTTTTAAAGCTCTAATTTCAAATCCAGCTTCGTTAATCATTTTAATAATTGCCCCTGTGAAATTTTTTCTCACTGCCGTGGGCTTAATCATTGTGAACGTTTGGTTTCCTGCCATTTTTCCAAAGTTTTTATAATTTATATGTGTCGCAATATTAACAAAATTTGAGTAAAGATGCCTTTGCACGCGTGTCAGATTTCTTATCTTTGTCCATTCAAATTTTTATGGTTTTGAAAAATACTGAAAATGAGATTTTTACAGCATTAGAAACTTTAATTAAAGTTCCAAAGCAAAAAGTGACGTTGGTAACACATGAGAATCCCGATGGTGATGCCATTGGTTCGGCCATTGGTTTTGGCGAAGTGCTTAAAAACTATGGGCATGAGGTAAAAATCATTGTACCCAACAGTTATCCTGAATTTTTAAAATGGTTTTCTACCGACATTGAAATTTTGGTTTACGATAGAAAGAAAAACCGGGGAAAAGCTATTTTGCAGGAAACGCAAATTTTGTTTTGTCTCGATTTTAATGAAGTCAAACGCACAGCCCGAATGGAAAAAAAAGTGCTTGAATTTTCAGGTGTAAAAGTGCTAATCGATCACCATCCATATCCAACAGATTTTTGTGATTTGATGATTTCGGAAACAGAATACAGTTCAACTGCCGAACTGGTTTTCGATGTAATTCAGCTAATTAACCTGGGAGAATATATTAACCACGATGCCGCCGAGGCGTTGTTCACGGGAATTATGACCGATACCGGTTCTTTTGCCCACAATATTTCGCGGCCAAATACATTTCAGGTAGTCGCTAAATTAATGGATTTGGGAATCGATACCGAAAAAATTCATGCTGCGGTTTACCATAATTTTTCTGCCCATCGTATGAAACTGTTGGGGCATTGTTTAGGCGAAAAAATGGAAGTATTTCCTGAATACCGATCTGCTGTAATGTGGCTTTCGCAGAAGGAACTGGAGAAATTTGAATATCAGCCGGGCGATACCGAAGGGTTTGTAAATTATCCGCTTTCAATAAATAATATTGTTTTTAGTGCGTTATTTATTGAAAAGAAGGATCACGTAAAAGTTTCGTTCAGGTCGAAAGGAAATTTTGCTTGTAATGAATTTGCACGCGACCATTTTTCGGGTGGGGGGCACAAAAACGCAGCCGGTGGCGAAACAAATTTATCGCTTGAAGCGGCAGTCGAAAAGTTTACGCAACTTTTAGGCGACTACAAGCATCTGTTATTGGAAACAACAATTTAAAAAATAGAAAAATGAAGATAAAATTATTAATGAATCTGGCCATCGCAGCAATGGTAGCCCTGGTTTTTTCTTCGTGCTTAAAAACAGAAGATGAGAAAGTTTATACGGCGGCTGAAGAAATTGCTCTTAGAAAAGCTTATCTGGATACCCTGGCAGCAAGGGGTCACGATATTGACACCCTCGAAAATGATATCTATTATGTTATGATGGATGATGAAAGTGAAGGTGATCTGGCTAAAGCAGGTGACACTTTAACCGTTGGCTATGCAGGTTATTTTATTGATGGTGTTTTGTTCGATTCATCTGAACTGAGCAGCACAAATGGTAAAATGACTTTTATACTTGAGCATGAAGAATACCGTATGATTCCGGGATTTGAAGCAGCTATGAAAGTGTTGAACAAAGGCGCCCGTGCACAATTTGTCATTCCATCAGAACTGGCATACGGAAGTAACGGGAGTGGACGAATTCCACCATACCAAACGCTGATTTTTGTAATAAAAATGCATGAAATAAAACCTTCGTAGTTTTATTATTTATTAAACAAGGAAACAGATGAAACGTATTATAACATTATTTCTTTTGGCCGTTGTTGCCACAGCTTTTTTCTCGTGTAAGGAAAACAGCCTGGAAAAGCAGAGGCAAAACGAACTGAAAAAGCTGGATGAATTTATTCGCGCACATTATGCCGAAGTGGATCGCAAGCCTTCTGGCTTGTATTACATTGAACTGAAAGCAGGTACCGGCGATTCAATCAAAATGGGCGATCAGGTTCAGGTTTTTTATGAAATTCAAACACTTGACAGCCTGAATAAAATTGGAACAGGCAAATATGAACCAGTCCAGCTAACTGTGCTTCCTCCCACAGAATTGGCATCATCAGCCACCAACATTAGTGAACTGAAAGCATTGAATGAAGCGCTGACATATATGAAAAAAGGATCCAAAGCACGTCTGATTTTCGATTCCCAGCTTGGCTTCGGCCAATATGGTTCTTATGGGTTTATTGGTTTTACTCCACTGATGATGGAAGTGGAAGTGTATAAAGTTTTTCCGGCCCCAGGTTCCTGAACAATAAGTTTATTCGGGGTTTATTTTCTGGCCGAATTATACAAACAAAGTAGGAAACAAAAAACATTGGTTATGGAAGAGTGGGTGCCTCTGGTGGATGAAAGCGGAAAAGTTACGGGACAGGCGCTGCGCAGTCAGGTGCACAACGGAAGTAAATTGTTGCATCCGGTAGTGCACATGCACGTGTTAAACCGGAACAAAGCCATTCTCCTTCAAAAACGACCTGAAACGAAACTCATTCAACCCGGGAAATGGGACACGGCAGTTGGCGGACATATTTCTGCCGGGGAAAGCCTGGAACAAGCCTTGCATAAAGAAGCCTGGGAAGAAATTGGATTGAAAGATTTTTTTGCAAAACTTCTCCAGGTATATAAATGGGAATCGGATGTGGAGGCCGAATTGGTTTACCTTTTTGTAACGCACGATTTTAAAAATTTCAACGTACATTCTAACGAAGTAGTTGAAGCACGTTTCCAGACTAAAAATCAGATAGAAAACCAACTGGGATTGGGCGTGTTCACCCCTAATTTCGAGCATGAATTTCTTTTGCTGAAAGAAAAAGGACTGGTTTAATTCCTGATGCTTTTTTCAGTTTCCCAGTAAAAATATAGCGGGCTGTTTGTGCAAATCAGGCACATTTCCTTTCCATTGACTGACAGATTTTGTGGCAATAAATTCATTTTCGCCGGTAATATTGGCTGCAATGCAAAGCAGGGTAGAGGGTGAACAGGTTTTCATCACATCGGTAATAAGTTGATTGTTGCGGTATGGCGTTTCAATAAAAATTTGAGTTTGCCCACTGTTCTTCACCAGTTTTTCAAGGTTCGAAATTGCCCTGGTACGTTCATTTGCCCTGACGGGCAGGTACCCGTTAAAAGCAAAATTCTGACCATTTAAACCCGATGCCATCAACGCCAGCAAAATGGACGACGGACCAACTACAGGCACAACTTTATATCCTTTCTGATGCGCAATTTTCACCACTTCGGCTCCCGGATCGGCAATGCCCGGGCAACCGGCTTCTGAAATAACAGCAATATTTTCGCCTTGTTCCAGCGGTTTTAAAAAGCCAGGGATTTCATGTTGCTTCGTTTGTTTGTTCAGCTCGAAAAATGTTAACCCGTCAATATTTATCTCCCGGTTTACCTGTTTTAAAAACCTGCGTGCCGTTCTTACATTCTCAACAATAAAAAAACGCGTGTTGGACACCAACTGAAAAATTTGTGCCGGCATAACATTCTGCCAGTCGCCATCGCTTAAAACATTGGGTAGAAGATAAAGTGCTGCCATCTGAAAAATTTTGGTAAAATTAAAGATAATCGTGGTTTAGCCAACCTTTTGCTAATTTTGCAGCATGTTAAGCCAAAATAAATTTGAGATTGAAGCAATTCTGCTTGGTACGGGAACCTCGCAGGGTGTGCCGGTAATAGGTTGCGATTGTCCGGTTTGCCAGTCGGCAGATCAGAAAGACAAGCGGCTACGCTCATCGTTGTTGCTAAAGATTAACGGACAAAACTTTGTGATTGATGCCGGCCCTGATTTCAGGCAGCAAATGTTGCGTGAAAAGGTAAAAAACCTTCGGGCAATTTTAATTACTCACGAACATGTCGATCATATTTTTGGTCTGGACGATATCCGGTCGTTTAACTGGCTTCAAAACAAATCAATCGATATTTATGCTGAAAAGCGCGTTCAGGAATCCATAAAACGCATTTTTGATTATGTTTTTGCCGAACATAAATATCCCGGAATACCCAGAATGAAATTGCATACAATAAATGATTCATCTCTTATAATTGACGGAATTGAATTCATACCAATCCGGTGTTTTCATCATAAACTTCCGGTTTATGGTTTTCGTGCAGGAAATCTCAGTTACATTACCGATACGAACTTTATTCCTGACGAGGGAATTGAAAAACTGAAAGGTTCCAGGGTTTTAATAATCAATGCGCTAAGGGAGAAAGAGCATATTTCTCATTTTAATCTTCAGGAGGCTTTGGAAATGATAGTAAAAATAAAACCCGAAAGGGCCTTTTTAACACATATTAGTCATGAATTTGGAAATCATGATAAGATTCAGTCCATGCTGCCGGAAAATGTTTTTGTAGCATTTGACGGGCAAAAAATTAAGCTGAAGGATTAAAGTAGGGCTAATTCCTTATTTTATGTGTTTTAGAATTTTTTTTTTACACCGCGGCTTCTCCCGAAGGGATTCCCTTGGAAAGCCCGGTGAACAGAGGAAGCCAAAGACAAAAGGGCTTCAGCCATTAAAGGGATTAAATGCTAAAGTCGAAAAGGACTCCTAAAAGGTCAAACACCGGGCTAAAAGCACCGGTGTAAAAAATGGATAGTTTATTCTGTCAGCCTTCAAAATAATGAAGTTTCCGTAATTTTTTCTGAATCTACATCAAAAAGCTTAATAAAATACCAGCAGCCACTGCCGAGCCAATTACACCCGAAACATTGGGCGCCATGGCATGCATTAACAGGTGGTTGGTTGGATCTTCCTTCAATCCCATGTGCTGCACAACACGCGCACTGTCAGGCACAGCAGAAACTCCGCTTGCGCCAATCATGGGATTGATTTTATTGTTTTTACTCATAAATACGTTCATCAGTTTGGCGCCTGCCACACCTCCGGCTGTTGCAATCACAAAAGATGCTGCTCCCAATGCAAAAATTTTAATGGATGAAGGCGTAAGGAACACATCGGCTTGAGTTGAGGCACCAACCGTAATCCCAAGCAATATGGTAATTACGTCAATTAACGCGTTACTTGCAGTATTTGCAAGCCGTTTGGTAACGGTAGATTCTTTTAGAAGGTTCCCAAAAAACAACATTCCCAGCAGCGGTAAAGCCGACGGCGCAATAAATGCGGTGAGCAATAAACCTACAATGGGAAATAATATTTTTTCGAGTTTTGAAACCGCACGGGGAGGTTTCATTTTAATTCTGCGTTCTTTTTTTGTGGTAAGCAGTTTTATAACCGGCGGTTGAATTACGGGCACCAATGCCATGTATGAATAAGCTGCGATGGCAATGGGGCCAATCAGGTTTTGAACAACCTGCCCGTTGGCCATCACGTTCATTCCGTTGGCCAGTTTCGACGAAATAAAGATTGCGGTTGGACCATCTGCACCACCAATAATTCCGATTGCGCCAGCCTCCGGTGGAGCAAAGCCAAGCCAAAGCGCTCCCAAAAATGTTAGGAAAATACCTACCTGGGCAGCAGCTCCCAGCAACATCAGTTTCGGGTTCGAAATAAGCGATGAAAAATCTGTCATAGCGCCAATTCCCAGAAAAATAAGTGGCGGATACCAACCCTGTAAAACACCCTGGTAAAGAATATTCATAACTGAACCGGGTTCGTAAATACCCAGTTTCAAATTGAAATCTGCTACCTGGAACATCGGAATATTCCCGACCAGAATTCCAAAACCGATGGGCACAAGCAGCAGCGGTTCAAATTCGTAACGGATTCCCAGAAAAATAAAAGTTAACCCGATTAGAATCATCAACAGGTGTTTCCATGTTACGTTTGCAAAACCGGAGAATTCGTAAAAATTGAAAAGCCCGGAAACCGCACCACTGTAATTTTTATACTCGAAACCATCTCCGGCTAATTTGCCGTCGGATGCTATATAAAGTGACCGCTGCGGAAGTTTTACCGTTTCAAGTTCAGTTTTATAATCGGTTGAGGAATTATTCGGATCCATGTTTTTGCGCAAATGCGTAACCACAACCGGATTAAAATCGAGAATAATTTGTTCTCCGGAAATGCGATACCGGCCTGTGTAACGCTGTTTGGCAGAATCGAGTGTAAACGTGTTGTTCGATTCAAAACTAAATGTTTTATATCGTTTAACGGTTGCCGGCTTTTCGTCAGGCGATGTCTCCTTCGGGTTATACGTAGGCACTGGAACATAGCCATCGCTGTGGTTCACCCATTTTCCACTGATAATTTGAGTTGAAATGTTTTTTTCATTTCCACGAGTAGAAAGAGCAGAAAACAGTACCGCAAAGATTGTAAGTAGTTGAAATATTTTTCTCATTTTTTTGAATGCTTGCGGTTAACCAATTTCAATAAGAACATCATCCTGTTGAACGGCATCTCCCACGTTTACTTTGATGGCCAAAACTTCACCTCCTTTGGTTGTTTGTACCTGGTTTTCCATTTTCATGGCTTCCATAACCAAAAGGTTTTGTCCTTCGGAAACCATATCACCAACCGATATGTTCAGTTTTAAAATGGTTCCGGGAAGTGGTGCAGTAACCTCGTGTTTCCCGGAAGGTTCTTTCTTTTTAATCTGGCCTTCGCCGGGCATTTTTTCCAATGGTTTGCGAACCAGGCGAGGTGTTTTTGAGGTTTTTATTTCGTTGTGAATCAATACCTCATAACAGGTGCCGTTTACATCAACTTCGGCAATACTGTCTTCAATGTCTTTTATATTGACTTCGTATTCGTTCCCACTTATGGTAAATTTATATTTTTTCATTCTTTTGTGATTTTAATTTCTGGGCCAGTTTTGGGTTACGCTATATATTTTTGAACTCCAGGGTGAATAGGCCTTTTTAACCTGTTTAATGGTAACTATATTGCTTTCTTCATCGTGCATTTCATCAAAATAAAGATGAAGGGCCAAACTGATGGCAGCCGTAACGTTTCCTTCAATATGTTGGTCTTGTTCTCCGGAAGAAGATGATTTTTCCTGTTTTCCTGTTTTCTTTTTTATTTTCAGATTAATAATTTTCGGAAGCCTCGAAAAAACCAAAAACAATAAGGTTAATGCCGAGAGTACAATTCCAAATCCAACAATTGCAACAGTAAAACCAAAATCAAACGGATTGACCAGAAGCATAAAAAGAATGTTCATTTTAATTTTACTTTAAAGTGGAATGTTGGAATGTTTTTTGGGCGGATTTACAAGCTTTTTGGTAGCAAGGCTTTGGAATCCGCGAATAATCCGGAAACGGGTGTTTCTGGGTTCAATAATATCGTCGATGTAGCCAAGTGCCGCAGCCTGGTATGGGTTGGCAAATTTTTCCTTATATTCTTCTTCGTGGTCGGCAATAAATTTTGCCCTTTCCTCAGGGTTTTCAATTTCTGCCATTTTTTTTCCATGAAGAACTTCAACTGCGCCGGATGCTCCCATAACAGCAATTTCGGCGGTTGGCCAGGCATAATTCAGGTCGCCACGCAATTGCTTGCTCGACATTACATCGTGCGCCCCACCGTATGATTTACGGAGAGTTACAGTAATTTTAGGAACAGTGGCTTCGCCATAAGCAAACATCAGTTTTGCTCCATGAATGATAATTCCGCCATATTCCTGCCGGCTGCCGGGAAGGAATCCCGGAACATCGACCAGTGTAAGAATTGGAATATTAAAACTGTCGCAAAAACGCACAAAACGGGCAGCTTTTCTCGATGCTTCAATGTCGAGCACACCGGCCAGGTAATTGGGCTGGTTGGCAACAATTCCTACCGGATGTCCATCGAATTTGGCAAAACCAACTACAATATTTTTTGCGTAATTTCGGTGAATTTCAAGGAATTCAGCATAATCGACAATTGAAGATATTACATCAGTTACATCGTAGGGTTGATTTGGATTTTCCGGCATAATTTCATTCAGAGAATCATCCATCCGATCAATAGGATCAGTATTTTCTGTAACAATTGGGTCTTCCAGGTTATTTTGTGGCAGAAAAGTAAGAAGTTTACGAATGAGCATCAAACCTTCCTTTTCATTTTCAACCAGAAAATGAGAAACACCGGATTTTGATGCATGAATTTTTCCTCCTCCCAGGTCTTCCACCGAAATATCTTCGCCGGTAACTGTTTTTACTACTTTGGGGCCGGTAACAAACATATACGAATTCTGTTCGGTCATCATAATAAAATCCGTTAGAGCGGGCGAATAAACAGCACCACCGGCACACGGACCGAAAATGGCCGAGATTTGCGGAATTACGCCTGAGGCAAGGATATTTCGTTCAAAAATTTCGGCATATCCGGCCAGGGAAGTTACGCCTTCCTGGATTCGGGCGCCACCTGAATCGTTTATTCCAATTAGCGGGGCGCCGGCTTTCATGGCCATGTCCATCACTTTGCAGATTTTTTGTGCAAAAGTTTCAGAAAGTGAACCGCCAAAAATGGTAAAATCTTGCGAAAATACATAAACTACACGTCCGTCAATTGTTCCATGCCCGGTTACCACACCATCGCCCAGAAATTTTTTCTTTTCCATTCCGAAGTTGGTACATCGGTGGGTAACAAACATGTCAAATTCTTCAAAACTCCCTTCGTCGAGCAAAAGATCAATTCGTTCCCTTGCACTGAATTTGCCTTTGCGATGCTGAGCCTCTATCCTGTTCAATCCTCCGCCAAGTTTGGCCTCAGCCCGCAATTCAATCAGCTTTTTTACTTTATCCTGCGTATTCATTATAAAATCGGTTAATGGTGACTTTAGTCTTTCGAAGTTATTTACTGCAAATTTCGGTTAAAACCCCCAGGGTTGATTTGGGATGCAAAAATCCGATGTTAAGTCCTTCGGCGCCTTTACGGCTTTTTTGGTCGATTAAACGAACTCCTTGTTCTTCAAGTTCCTTAAGCGATTCATCAACATTTTCAACTGCATAAGCAATATGATGGATTCCGGGGCCTTTTTTTTCTAAAAATTTTCCAATTGGTCCTTCCTTATCTGTTGATTCCAGCAATTCAATTTTTGTTTGCCCCACCATAAAAAAGGCAGTTTTAACTTTTTGGTCTGTTACTTCTTCAACTGCATAGCATTTTTGTCCCAGCATCTTTTCGTAAAAAGGAATGGCTTCGTCGAGACTGTTTACTGCTAAACCGATGTGTTCTATATGTGAAATATTCATAGTTAACTATTTTATTATTTGTTACCGTTTTCGTCCCATATATAGTGGAAGTGAGGGCCAAAGCGTTCAAAAGCTGCTTTATCAAGTTCATCCTGATGGTCGGGGTGAGCAATGGAAATAATAAGTTTGGCGCGGTCTTGTAATGATCGTCCGTAAAGGTTCACTGCCCCAAATTCAGTTACCAGCCAGTGAATATTGGCACGGGTACTCACAACGCCGGCTCCTGGTGTTAAAATGGGTGCAATTTTGCTGATGCCTTTATTGGTAACCGATTGCATGGCAATAATCGGCTTTCCTCCACTGCTAAGCGATGCTCCGCGTAAAAAGTCAATTTGTCCACCTACGCCCGAATAAAATTTAGTACCAATTGAATCGGCGCAAACCTGCCCTGTAATATCAATCTGGAGGGCTGAGTTTATCGCCGTTACTTTCGGGTTTTTTGCAATAACATTTACCCGGTTGGTATATTTTACGTCTTGCATGGCAACCCCTGGGTTATCGTTAATAAATTCATACAATTTTTTTGAACCCATTAAGAATGTAGCTACCAATTTGCCCTTGTCAATTTTTTTGTTTTTTCCGTTTATCACACCCTTGTCAACCAGGGGTAAAATCCCGTCGGCAAACATTTCAGAATGAACTCCCAAATCCTTATGGTTTCCCAACATGGTAAGCACTGCATTTGGTATGGCTCCAATTCCCATTTGTAAGGTGGCACCGTCTTCTACCAATTCAGCAACATAACGTCCGATTTTACGGTCGGTTTCACCAATTGGCCCTGGATCGGCTGCAATCAGTTCGCTGTCATCTTCAACAAACAGGTCAATTTCATTGATGTGAATCATGGCATCGCCAAATGCCCGCGGTACATTTGGATTTACGATGGCAATTACAGTATCTGCTTTTTCTACTGCGGCAAGGGTGGCATCAACCGAAGTTCCCAGCGAAGCATAACCAAATTTGTCGGGAACCGAAATCTGAATCATGGCCACGTTTACCTGAAGGTAACCTTCACGAATGAGTCGCTGGGTTTCCTGAAGAAATACCGGAATATAATCAGCATAACCGGCCTGGGTTTGTTTTCGTACATTGTGCCCCACAAAAAATGATTCCAACTGAAAAATTCCTTCAAATTCGGGATTTGCATAAGGCGCATCTCCTTCGGTATGAATATGTTGGATTCGAACATTTCTGAACTCTTTGTTACGGCCCCTTTCACACATGGCCTCAATTAACGGATGAGGTGTTACAGCAACACTGTGAAGGTGAACACGGTCGTTTGATTTAATAACTTTAACTGCTTCTCTGGCGCTGATAAATTTGATATTTTTCATATTAATCAATTAATTGTCATCAGTGGAATTCGATGTAATTTGCCAGGAAAATAGACTTTACAGAAAAATATTTTGACTATTTTTCATGGCTCATTTCAAGGTTTTCCGGTAATTTTCGGGTATTCAATATAAGGGCGCAAATATACAAAAACTACAGGCCATTAAAACTTTCGAATATCATTATTGGTTGTTCAAAAGGTTTTGTAAAGTATTTGTTAAAAATGGTTTGCTACAATGTTAATCATTGGGAATAAATCATGTTTTTAGAAATGTTTTCGAGCAAAATGCACCTTGATTTAATCGCATGAAATCTAATTTTACCACCGATTTTACAAATGATGTTGAAGAACATAATTCGTGGAAAATAATTAATTCTGTGCCCTCTTACCGGGTTTCATCAACTATTATTTCTCCGGTCATGAATGTTTGAGCGCGCCCGCCAATTTCAACACGTTCTCCTGCATATTTACAATACAAAATTCCGCCACGTTTTGAAATTTGTTTGGCAACCAAAATATTCTTTCCAAGTTTTTCTGTCCAATAGGGGATGAGCATAGTGTGGGCCGAACCGGTTACCGGGTCTTCGTCAATTCCTTCGCGGGGTGCAAAAAAGCGCGACACAAAATCATAATCCGGTGAAGTAGCTGTGGCAATAATTCCACGCATTTCAATTGTTTTCAGGAAGCTGAAATTTGGTTGAAGGGTTTCAATTTCTATCTGATTTCTGAAAACAAACATCAAATCTTCGCGGCCTTTAAAACATTTTTGCGGTATTATTCCAAAAGCTCTTTTGCTATTATCCGGAAGTTTTATCTCATTCACTTCAGAAGTTGGGAAATCAAGTACTATCAGCTCTCCCTCTTTTTCAACTTTTAAAAGACCACTTTTCGATTGAAAGCGAATTTCTTTTTTCTGATAATTCAGATGATGAAAAAGTACATAAGCAGAGGCCAGTGTTGCATGACCGCAAAGATTCACTTCAGTTGCCGGGGTAAACCAACGGATGTGAAAACCATTTTCAACCGGAATAAAAAATGCAGTTTCCGACAGATTGTTTTCCAGGGCAATGTTTTGCATGGTTTCATCAGAAAGCCAGTTTTGCAAGGGAACAACTGCTGCAGGGTTTCCGGTAAAAACTTTTTCAGCAAAGGCATCAATTTGGTAAATCGGTAATTTCATACTATTAAAATTGTTTATTTTCAGTGGTATAGTATGGAACTCGCATGTATTTTAATTATGCACCTGGGTGTAAATATTTTACATGCTCGTTTCATTTTTCTGATTCTTTTTTTAATCTACAGGAACGTCTGGTTTTTCTCCTGTTTTTTCATTTTTTCCGAACCGCCTTATTTTTATATTCAAATAGGCGAAAAGTATCGTCATTAGCGGGCTGATTATATTAAAAAATGCGTATGGTGCGTATGCAAATGTATCAACTCCCAACACCCGCGATTGCGTTGCACCACAGGTGTTCCAGGGAATCAGCACTGAAGTCATCGTACCGCTGTCCTCCAGGGTTCGGCTCAACACTTCCGGTTTTAGGCCTTTTTCTTCATAAGTTTTGCGAAACATCCGGCCCGGCACAACAATGGAAATGTACTGATCGGATGCTGTGATATTAAAAAAGATGCAGGTTCCAACTGTTGAAGCCACCAAACTGCCTGTGCTTTTGGCGTAGCGAACAATGGGCTGGGTAATCCGGCGCAGCAAACCTGCTGATTCCATTACTCCGCCAAAAACCATGGCCGAAAGAATAAGCCAAACGGTATCGAGCATTCCCCGCATGCCCGAAGTGCTTAAAAGTTCATTCACTTTGGAATCGGTTGTGGAGAGTGACACATCGCCAAACATGGCCTGCATAACAGTAACGTAGGAAGCCTGAATGTAGTTGTTAGTTATTCCTGCTACTTCACGAATAATTTCAGGTTGAAATATGATGGCAAATATTCCGCCCAACAGTGAACCTGCAAGCAACGATGGCAATGGTGGAACTTTCAGAATAATTATGGTGAGAAGGATTGCCGGTACGAGAAACAAAAGCGGATTTGTGCTGAATGTACCATCGATGGCTGCTTTAACAGCTTGCACGTTGTTGAGTGCGCCGGAATGATCGCCGCTAAACCCGATTGCCAGAAAAATAATAAGTGTGATGGTAAGCGAGGGTACAGTGGTAAAAAACATATACCTGATGTGAGTGAACAAATCGGTTCCGGCCATGGCAGGGGCCAGGTTTGTGGTATCGCTCAGCGGAGAAATTTTGTCGCCAAAATACGCACCGCTGATGATGGCTCCGGCCACTACCGCTTCGCTCATGCCCAGTGCTTTACCAATTCCCAGCAAGGCAACTCCAATGGTGGCAATGGTTGACCACGAACTTCCGGTGGCCACACTAACTATGGCGCTGGTTACAACTGCAGTAAACAAAAACATTTTCGGGTTTATAATATCCAGGCCGTAATAAATCATGGCAGGAACAACGCCGCTTATCATCCATGTTCCTGCAAGTGAGCCTATTAGCAAAAGAATTAATATGGAAGGCATGGCTGACCCGATTGTGCTGACAATTTTTTCCCGAATTTTATTCCATGGCAAACCCAGTCGGATTGAAATAATTCCTGCGAGCGCTGCCGCAAGCAATAACGCAATCTGGTTTGCGCCGCCAAGTGTGTCTTCAAACAGAAATACGTTGGATGTCAGCAGGACAATTAATACCAAAATGGGCAATAGTGCTATAAACAGGCTTGCTTCGCGCTTCATTTAAATACTTTTGTTCGGTTAAACCGGAAAACTAATATATTTTAGCCAAAAACCGGAAAAGAAACAGAAAATTTTCATGCTTTAAAACAACCAATTTAAAATAACGTTTCTGAAATAATTAAATGTTCCTATTTTCGTTTCGTTATTTTTGGGGTCTTTTATGAAAACACGATATTTGAGATTATTTGTAGTTGTTTTTATTTTATTGGGTGTGGGTTCTCCGGCAACCGCCCAACGAAGTAATGGTCTTACAGTGGAAGGAGCTGTGAGCGTAGAAGAAGGTTCGGTTGACGGGGCCATTATTCAAATGTATCGCGATGGCCGGAGGCTTGATAATTACGGAATTGGCTCCAACGGCAATTATAAGGTGGAATTGAATTACAACCACGAATGGACCCTGATTTTTTCACGTCCCGGAAATTTCCCCCGGAAAATTGTGGTTAATACCCACGTGCCAGCCCCAGTTCTTCAGACCGATCCACGCTTTCCGCCATTTCCTTTAAACATTCGGTTATTTACTGAAATCGCCGGAATTGACCGCACGTTTTCAGAAAATACGGTAATGAAAATTTATTACAGCCAAAATGTGGATAATTTTATTTCAGACCTCTATTATAATGAAGCACAGATTAAGCATTTAATCGATCAGGCTATTTTGCAATCGCAACAACTTGGCCGGGAAGCCGATTATTTGGCAGGACTTACAAAAGCGGAGCTGGCCGAACTGCAGAAAGAATATGATCAGCACATCAGGGAAGCTGAAAATGAGTACAGAAACGAGGAGTTTTTAAAAGCGCTTGACGGATACCAGGCGGCTAGTAAAATTTTCCCTAAACAGCAATATCCAAGAGACCGGATTGCCGAAATAAACGATTTGCTGGGATTGCTTATGGTTGCTGAAGAAATGCAACAGGCGAGGGCCGAACGGCTTGCAGTATTAATTAAACAGGCCGATGCTTTGTTTGCCAGTGAAAAATATCCGGAGGCCCGTAATGCTTACCACCGCGCGTTATCGGTAGATCCAAACAACAGCCATGCACAACAACGGGCAGATGAAATCAATGAAATCATTCGCCGGCAGCAAATTGATCAGGGATATCAGAATTTAATTGTTCAGGCAGATAATTCATTTAAAGAGTTGTTGTACGTAGAAGCCCGAAATACTTTTCAGAAAGCCCTGGACTTAAAACAAAATGAAGATTATCCCAAACAAAAAATAAACGAAATAGATGGTATTTTATCCCGGCAGACACAAAATGCGGAACAACTTAAAAATTATGAAGATGCTGTTTTTCAGGCAGAACTGAATTTTGAAAAACAGTTTTACGAGCGGGCAATCTCATTTTACGAGAGTGCCTTAACCCATAAACCCGACGACGAGATGGCAACCTCCAGGATTCAGGAAATTAAGGATTTAATGAATGAACTGGCCAACCGCACCATGTACGATAAGCTGATAAAATCTGCCGACCGGTCCTTTCAACGGAAACAATACAATGAAGCCATGAATGAATACGAACATGCTGCTGAGTTGTTGCCAAACGAAGATTATCCTAAAAATCAAATATCCCGGATTAACGAGATTTTTGCAGAACAAGCCCGACTTATAGCAGAAGCAGAAGCCGCGGAACAGGCGCGTCTGGCAGCACTTCAGGCGGAACAGGATAGACAGTATTCTCTGGCCGTTTCCCGCGGCGACAGTGCGTTCAATTTGAACGAATTTGAAACTTCCAGAATGGCCTATCAATCGGCATTGCAGGTAAAACCTGACGAAACGTATCCGCAGCAGCGGATTGCAGAAATTGGGCAAATCCTGGCACAACTGGCTTCAGCCCAACAAAATTATGATGCAGCCATTTTGAGAGCCGACCGAGATTTTCAAAGTGAATCTTTCGAAAGCGCCAAAGCAGCTTACACCGAAGCGCAGCAAGCCAAACCGGAAGAAACTTATCCGGCAGAACAAATTGCTAAAATCGACAGCATTGTGGAAACCCGTGCCCGGCTGGCAGCCGAGGCTGAAGCAGAACAAGCCCGACTTATAGCAGAAGCTGAGGCCGCAGAACAAGCCCGTCTGGCAGCACTTCAGGCTGAACAGGACCGGCAATATGCCCAGGCCGTTTCCCGCGGCGACAGTGCATTCAATTTGAACGAATTTGAAACTTCCAGGACGGCTTACCAATCCGCATTGAAGGTAAAACCTGACGAAACTTATCCGCAGAAACGAATTGAAGAAATTGGAAGTATTCTACAGGAGCAAGATCGAATAAACACAACATATCAAAATGCAGTTGCTTTGGCCGACC
The DNA here is from genome assembly GCA_019429205.1 of Mariniphaga sp. Lineage (GTDB taxonomy): Bacteria > Bacteroidota > Bacteroidia > Bacteroidales > Prolixibacteraceae > Mariniphaga. The sequence goes on from JAHYIT010000013.1 coordinate 40,285, forward strand.
AGCAGTTTAATTCCCGCGCATATATTGATGCAAAAAATAATTACGGGAAAGCCCTGGAAATAAAACCGGAGGAAAGTTATCCTCAGGAAAAAATGATGGAGGTTAATCGGATTTTGGCTCAGCAGGAACTGGATGAAAACTACCGCACAATTATTCTTGCAGCCGATGGATTCTTTAACACGGAATCATGGAACGAAGCCAGAGCAGAATATGGAAAGGCTTTGGAGATTAAACCCGATGAAAATTACCCCAAAAGTCAGATTGTAAAAATTGATAATCTGCTTCGGCAACAACAGGAGCGTGCACTGGCTGAACAACGCGCAGCAGAAAATATGGAACGCAGGCGGGCAGAAATTGAGCAGCGTCAGCAACAAATGAGCGAAAGACAGGAGATGAGTGAGTCGGGATTAAACCAGTTGTACAACGAGTATATTTCATTGGCTGACGGATTTTTTGACAATCAGCGTTACAATGTTTCGAGGGCATGGTATTACAAAGCCTGGGATGTTAAACCCGAAGAAACTTATCCACCGCAACGGATTGAAGAAATCAACAGACTGGTAGGCAGTTTATTGCTCAGCCAGCGCGACCGCGATTATCAAAATTTTGTTAATCTGGCCGATTCTACATTCCGCGAAAATCAACTGGCAGTGGCCAGAGGATGGTACAACAGAGCTCTAAGTGTAAAGTCAGAAGAAACCTATCCGCGGGAACAATTGCAGGCTATTGCAGATTTAATTGCTGAACGAATGGCCAGCCGGTCGGGAGAACAGTTTAACACGCACATGCAAAATGCATCTGAAGCTTTTGAAAACGGGAATTACAATGTTGCACGGTTTTGGTATAAAAAAGCCATGGAATTAAGGCCAGACGACCAGCAGGCTAAAGAAGGATTATTAAAAATTGAAGAGGCATTGAATTAATCCGGATTCAAATAAATTGATAATTTTAGGTCGATTTTCATTTTAGATGCAGGATTTATTATGCAGTTGAACCAGTCCTGTTTTAATTAATTTCACCGATATAGGCAGTAATTTTTGTTCCGGTCTTCCACCTTTGAAAATCTGGGTTCCGGAAACCCAGTAAAACCGAAATTACCGAAATGATATATTCATTTCTTAATTGTGATTCAGCAGTTCATTTAAGATTTCGGCGCCTCCATCGCAATAAATATTTTCCTGTTTTCAGGAAAAGTCATTCGGCAAAGGTTTTTCTCTGAAATAATGCCCACCTGTGATATTGGGTTTCGTATTTTTCAGTTTTTGGTTCGCAGGCTGTAACTAATTTGCAGGAATCAAAAAAAAAATGGGAAAACCGATTATTTTTTTGATTTACTCTGTGATTATTTCAGTTCCGGTATGGTGCAAATATTTGGTTAAATCAGGCAAATCGTAATGGAGTAAACTGCCTGGTGCGGCAGTAAAAGCCAATGCAGGATCGTAATATTCCTGTGTTGTAAGTTCCTCAACCGGCCCGGGGAAATTGCGAAATGTGATTTTACTAAACGGATTTTTCAGCACAGCATAATGCAAAACGGCAGATGTTGCATTTCCCTGAACCATCGCCTCTGTAGTTTTTCCGGGAAATTTGTTTTCTGTAAACTGCATGAGCAAATCAATGGCTTCGGCCTGAATTCCCGGAATGCTTTTTCCGGCCAGGTTGGCGCCGAATGTATAATTAAACGGAACGCCTTGAATAACACCGTCTCCGGTAAATTCAGGGTCGTGCAATTCCCCGGTTCCGGGCAAATCGGCAGAAACAATGGAATGCCCTGCCTGAATCAACTCTGCAAGTTTCGGTTCTTCCAACAGCTTTTTTTTGCCTTCCGGGTGAAACCAAACAATTAGTTTTCCTGAATTTTTGTTTTCATTTTTAATTACATAAACCGGAAGTGCGTAGTCGGCCCAATTATTTTCAAGGAAATATTTTTCCACCGGGAAATCGGTTTTTGTGAATTTTCCGGTGTAAACTGCGGCAGTCAGATTTTTCTGAAAATCTATTCCGGCAGTTTGGGCAACTAATTTGGGCAAGTCATTTTCAGGAACCTTTTTTCCCGGAAAGTATTTTCGGTTCAGGCTGAAAATCGTTTCACAATCAAACGAAGTGCCTGCCTGTCCGGTTGGAGTAACCCAAAGTTCTTCCACGGAAAAAGGTTTTGTTTCAAGATCAGTTGGGTCGCCGGGCAAATCAAGGTGTTTTTGAAAAAATGCGTAAAGTGATTCGCGGTTGTTTTTGGTCGATTCGTGAACGCCGAAGTCTTCCACCATTTGCACGTTTTCGTGTTTTCCTAAAGCAGCGTACGATTTTTGCACTTCGGCAAATGTTTCACGGGCTCCCTGAATGCTGAAAAAATCGTGCGTAGTGGTAATCATTAATGCCGGTTTTGGCGCCCTGATATGCAAATAATCGGCATGGTCGAAACCTTTGGCAATGGCATTGTATGGATTTTGCTCGGCGTCCTGCGGCCCGATGGACTGCAGCAGCCGTTTAAAACTGGTGATGTAACATTCGGGAGCTGCGGCATAAATGCGCTCATCGCAAGCGGCAATTTGGGCCGTTTGGGTTCCGCCTCCGGAACGACCGGTCATGCCAATGCGCTTCATGTCCACTTCAGGGCGGGTTTCCAGGTAATCGAGTACGCGAATGCCATCCCAAATAAAATAATCGGTTAGCGACGAACCGGTTAACAAGGTTTGAATTCCCGCATAAGAGTGTTCTTTGGTTGAACCGCCCACTTTCGATTTTCCGGTTTCGGCATCAGGGTATTGCAAACGTTCGCCTTGTCCCAAAGGATCAAATGCCAGTACAATGAAACCTTTTTCAACCAAATTCAAAATCACGTGCTGGTAGGTTTCGCTGCGAAAACCCATATCGGTGTGGCCGCAGGCATAAATTACAGCCGGTGCAGGGTTTTGACTTTTTTTTGGAAGGAAAAGGCCGGCAGTTACATAAAAACCGGGATGCGATTCAAATAAAACCTTTTCAACAATAAATGTTTCCCGTTCCAGAATACCAGTGGTGCGGGCATTCAGAGGCGTTTTTTTAAATTTTGCCAGCGAACCATTTAATACTGTTTTAATTTCGTTTTGATGTGCTTTCCAATCTTCGGCAGATTGAAATTTCGAAACTTTTTCTACCCGCTCTTCAAGCTGGCTGAATGCTTCATTTGTAATTATTCGATATAAAGCACGATGGTTATCCTGATAAGTGAGCCACTGGCGTTCACCTCCGCGGTTTCCAAAAAATACTGATTCAGCAGGTTTTTGTGCATGAACAATCTGAGAGAGGATTAAAAATGCAAGCGTGATAAAAATCAATAAACGGTTCATAATCTGAATATTTTTAAGTTTTTATTTGATATTTTCAAGTACATCCACCAAATGTTTCCAAAATCTTTCAGTGGTTTTTATGTCCAGTCTTTCATCGGGTGAGTGGGCGCCTTTAATGGTTGGCCCGAATGAAACCATGTCGAGATTAGGATATTTTTCGAGGAAAAGGCCACACTCCAGTCCGGCATGAATAGAACGAACGACAGGTTCTTTCCCAAACAGTTTTTTGTAGGAAGCCACCGTGGTTTCAAGTATTTTCGAATCAGGATTGGGCGTCCATCCCGGGTATCCATCTGAATGAATCACTTCTCCCGCTGCCAGTTCAAAAACCGAACGTACCATCTCCGCAGCGAAAAGTTTCCGGCTTTCCAGTTCGCTGCGCTGACTGGTAGTGATACGGATTTTATTTTCATCTGCAAACTTTACCGACGCCAGATTGGTTGATGTTTCCACCATTCCTTCCATGCGGCTGCTCATTTCCAGAATTCCGTGCGGGCAGGCATACAATGCATTCAGTAGGTTTTTCTGCGTTTTTCCATCCAAAATAAAACCGGGAAGTGGCGCTTTTTCGGTTGCCAGTTTCAGTTTTGGTTCATTGTGCTCAAATTCAAACTTCACCTTGCCGGAAAAATCTTCAAACGCCTGCAACAGTTTTTCTTTTTCGTTTACGGGCAAAACAATTACAGCCCGGGCTTCGCGTGCAATGGCATTTCGCAGATTGCCGCCATCGAATTCATAAAGCCCAATCGAAAACTCGCGGGAGGCTTTCCATAAAAAGCGGTTTAGTATTTTAATGGCATTGCCCCGGTTTTTGTGAATGTCATCGCCTGAATGACCTCCTAACAAACCAGATACAGATAATTTCAATGCAATTGAATTTTTCGGTACCGGTTCATTCTTATAGGAAAACGAAACAAGTGTATCAATTCCGCCGGCGCACCCAATAAAAATTTCGCCTTCGTCTTCCGAGTCGAGGTTGAGCAAAACAGAACCTGTCATAAAGTCCGGTTGCAGCGCAAAAGCGCCGGTGAGGCCGGTTTCTTCATCAACGGTTATGAGACATTCAACCGGGCCATGTTTTATTTCATTCGATGTGAGTACGGCCATCTGGGCAGCAATGCCAATTCCGCAGTCGGCGCCCAGGGTGGTACCGTTGGCTTTAACCCAGCCATCAACAATTATGGGTTCAATGGGGTCGTTGTCGAAATCAAATTTCTTGTTGTTATTTTTTTCGCAAACCATGTCCATGTGGGTTTGTAAAATTACGGTTGGGCTGTTTTCACGGCCAGGTGCAGCAGTTTTCAAAATCAGCACGTTCCCGGCTTTGTCGGTTTTTACAGTCAGCTTATTTTTATGGGCAAAATCGAGTAAAAATGTTCTGATTTTTTCTTCTTTTTTTGAAGGACGCGGAACCTGGCATATTTCTTCAAAATAATTAAACAAAGGTTGTGGTTGAAGTTGCTCCAGTATTTTCATATGATTAAAATTAATTACTTTCAAAGGTATCATATGGAACTCGCATGTATTTTAATTATGCTCCTGGGCGTAAATATTTTACATGCTCGTTTCATTTTTTTTTGAATTTTATTTTGTTGTTTGTAAATATGGTAAAAACACACGAATTTCAGGCCGTTAAAAAATATTATTTGAACAAAATTTATTTCCTTTTTTTAATAAGGTAAACTTTATTTTAAAAGTAAAAAATACCGTATATTGCATTAACTATAATATGATTTCAGTTCATCAATATTTTATTTTATGAATGAGCCAATTGTGATAAGCCTGATTCAAAATATAGCTGTTCTGCTGGCATTTGCCATGCTGTACGAAAATTTTTGGCTCAGAAATGATAAGCCACGGGGAACAATCTCGAAAATATTTACAGGAATTATTCTGGGGTTAATAGGTATTGTTTTAATGTACACTCCCTGGAAGATGACGCCCGGCCTGGTGTTCGATACACGTTCGGTAATGCTGGCAATTTCCGGGATATTTTTTGGCCCGTTACCAACAATTATTGCTATGGTTTTATCAGGTCTCTTGCGTGTTTATATTGGTGGCGAAGGTTTGTGGATGGGGTTGGCAGTTATTGTATCCTCAGGTTCTATTGGCATTGTTTGGGCTGAATTGCGAAAAAAATGGATGCGGATTAACAAGCCTATCGAGTTTTTTGCACTTGGTTTGGTGGTTCATATGGTTATGCTGGCTGCTACTGTTCTGTTGCCTGAAGATAGGATGGAAGAAACATTACGATTTATCACTTTGCCCATTTTTCTGATTTATATTCCCGGAACTATGTTGCTCGGTTTGCTGATGGCAGCTCAAAAACGAAACTTTCAAAATAGGATCGAGAAAGAAAAACTCTATGAAAAAGAACTTTCCCTTCGGAAAGAGTTATTGGAAAATCAGCAGCAACTAACTGATCAGCTTGAGAAATATACAAAACTTAATACAGAATACAGGGCACAGAATTTTGAGTTAAAGATGGCCAAAGAGCAGGCAGAGGAAAGTGACCGTTTAAAATCTGCTTTTCTGGCCAATTTGTCGCACGAAATTCGTACCCCAATGAACGCGATAATCGGTTTTGCCGATTTGCTTAATTTGAACGGATTGGATGACAAGACCCGCGAAAAATACACCCACATAATCCAAAACAGTGGAAATTACCTGCTTTCCATCATTAGCGATATTGTTGAAATTTCACAAATTGAAGCCGGCCAGGTTGAACTGAATGAAACAGAAATTGACCTTCATGAATTCCTGGATGATGTTTACAATGCTTTTAAAGTATCTGTCCCGAAAAATAAAAACCTGGTTATTAATCTTTTAAAAGAAAAATTCCTGGTTTCAAAAAAAATGAAAACCGATGATATAAAACTGAGGCAAATTTTAATGAACCTTTTAAATAATGCTTTAAAATTTACAGACCAAGGTGAAATAAATTTCGGATATGAAATTATAGAAAATGCTAAAATAACCTTTTTTGTAAAAGATACTGGTATTGGAATTGCACCAGAAAACCATCAGGTTATTTTCGAACGTTTCAGACAGATCGATAAAGGGAAATCAAAAATAAATGCAGGTTCAGGACTTGGACTTTCCATTACCAAAGCTTATGTTGAACTGATGGGAGGAACCATTGAACTGATATCTGATTTGGGAAAAGGAACCGGGATTAAAATCACCTTTCCCTATTTTCAACAAAATTCACCATCCGAAAAAATTAAAAAAGAGGTAATAAATCAGCCAATCCGTACCAATGGAAATAGAGTTATTGTTGTGGCTGAAGACGATGATATTAACTGGTTTTATATTGAACAGATATTGTCGAGGTATAATTACAAACTGATTCGGGCTGTAAATGGAAAAGAGGCAGTTGATTTATGCAGGGAGAATGAAAATGTTGATGTTGTGTTGTTAGATATAAAAATGCCGGTAATGGATGGCTACGAGGCACTTGAAAAAATAAGAAATATCAATCCGAAACTGCCGGTAATTGCACAGACAGCTTATGCTTTACCGGGCGATGTGGAAAAGATAAAAACTTTATTCGACGATTATATTACAAAACCTATAAACCGGCAACTGTTGATAGAAAAAATTGCCGTGGCCAAAGCAGGCTATTCTTAATGGTGAAACCGGGGCTATTTCAGGTATAAATTACTGTCGCCGTAGCTCAGAAACCTAAAATTGTTAGATAACGCAAAATCGTAAACCTTTTTCCAGTCGTTGCCCAAAAATGCCCCGATTAAAAGCAACAAGGTACTTTGTGGTTGATGGAAGTTGGTAATCATCCCGTTTATCAATTTAAACCGGTAACCCGGAACAATTATAATTTGTGTGGAAAACTGCAACGTATTCCGGTTGGTTTTTTCGAGGTAATCAAGAATATTTTTTAACGATTGCTGTGTATTTATTTGTTCATTATTTTTATAGGGTTCCCACTGTTCAATTTCTAAACGTTGAGATAAATTTTTCAGCTTTCCCAATTTAAGTCCCAGCCAATATAAACTCTCGAGCGACCGGACCGAAGTAGTTCCAACGGCAATTATTTTTTTGGTGTTGGCCAGCAGTTCCTCAATAAAACTTTTTGAAATGATAACCTGTTCGTGGTGCATGTTGTGCCCGTTTATGGTTTCCGATTTTACCGGCTGAAAAGTGCCGGCTCCCACATGCAATGTTAATTCGCGTAAAACAATATTTTTTTTGTTCAGTTGGGCCAGCACATTTTCGGTGAAATGCAGCCCGGCAGTAGGAGCAGCAACCGATCCGTCGGTTTTGGCATACACCGTTTGGTAGGTCACTTCATCAGCAGGTTCAGTGTCGCGGTCCAAATAAGGGGGAATGGGTAAAACGCCCGATTTTTGAATGATTTCGGCAAAAGAAAAACCATTCGTCCAGCTAAATTCAATCAAAGATGAATTGTTTTCCTGAGCTGTTTTTTTTGCCTTCAGTACAACGGCTTTGCCATTTATTTCAATCTCCCGGATTAAATCCCCGGTTTTCCATTTTTTTGCATGGCCAACCATACATTTCCAAACCACCTTTTCGGTTTGCTGAAAAGCCAGTTGATGATCGTTTGGCTGAACCGGTTCCAGACAAAATACTTCAATTTTTGCGCCGGTTTCTTTCCAAAAAAACAATCGTGCATGAATAACCCGGGTGTTGTTGAAAACCAGTATTGAATCTTCCGGCAGATAATCTCCGATATTACGAAATCCATCTTTTTTAATTGTCCCGTTTTTCCAAACCAAAAGGTTCGAACTGTCACGCTCTGCAAGCGGATATTTGGCAATCCTTTCTTCGGGCAGATTATAAGAGTAATCGCTGATTTTTATGTTTCTGTATTCTGACAATTTATTCAGTTTTAAATACGGCTGCAAAAAGGGTGTAAGACAAATTCCACGTTTTAAATCACAAAACAAACAATCATTTTTTACACCGGCGCTTTAGCCCGGTGATTAACCTTTTCGGAGTCTTTTCCGGCTTTAGCATTTAAATTTCTTAATGGCTAAAGCCCTTTTGTTTTTGATATCTCTGTTCACCGGGCTGAAGCCACGGTGTAAAAGATCCGTTTTTCCGAAAGCGAATAGAAATATGGAATTTGTCGTACACCCCACTAAACTTCACAAAGATTAATTTATTAAATTTGGTTGCTGAAACTTAAAATTTAAATCATGCGCCAATTATTTACCATATCCGTAATAGCTTTATTTCTTTTTTCCTGTTCAAAAAGAAAAACAAATGAATACCTGATTTCTCCTGTCCCATTTACACAAGTGACGGTTGAGGATGATTTCTGGTCCAACCGCATAAAAACCAATCACGATGTAACCATTCCCATCGCCATTCAAAAAAGCGACGAAACCGGGCGCATAGATAATTTTGCCATTGCCGGCGGTTTGCAGGAAGGCGTATTCTGTTCTCCTTATCCGTTTGACGATTCCGATGTGTTTAAAATTATTGAAGGGGCCGCTTATTCAATCCAAATGTTTCCCGACGAACAAATGGAAAAAACCATCGACTCGCTGATTTACCTCATTGGCGAAGCGCAGGAAGACGATGGCTATCTTTTTACAAACCGCACCATTATGGGTGAAAACGGTCACGACTGGATTGGAACAGAACGGTGGGAAAATGTGGACGATTTGAGTCATGAACTTTACAACCTGGGCCATTTTTACGAAGCTGCCACCGCGTACTACCAGGCCACCGGAAAACGAAAAATTCTGGACATCGCCATAAAAAGCGCCGATTTGGTGGACAGCGAATTCGGTTACGGCAAAATCGAAAACTTTCCCGGCCACCAGGAGATTGAAATTGGCCTGGTAAAACTTTTTCGTACAACAGGTGAAAAAAGATACCTCGATTTAGCCAAATTTTTCCTCGACATTCGCGGAAAGGGCATTGGCGAAAAAACAGCTTACAATCAGTCGCATTTGCCGGTGGTAGAGCAAACCGAAGCAGTTGGTCACTCGGTTCGCGCAGCCTACATGTGGACCGGCATGGCCGATGTGGCAGCGCTTACCGGAGACCAGGCTTATATTGATGCCATCTCGAAAATCTGGGAAGATGTGGTTTATAAAAAGTTTTATATAACCGGTGGAATTGGTGCAGAAGGTGGTCATGAAGGATTTGGCGGACCGTATGAATTACCCAACGAAAAGGCTTATTGCGAAACCTGTGCTGCCATTGCCAACGTGTTCTGGAACCACCGCATGTTTTTAATGACCGGCGATGCCAAATACATCGATGTGCTGGAAAGATCGCTTTATAACAATGTACTGTCTGGTGTTTCGCTCAGCGGCGATCGTTTTTTTTATCCCAATCCATTGCAATCAAACGGCCAGCACGAACGCAGCGAATGGTTCGGTTGCGCGTGCTGCCCGTCGAATATTTCACGGTTTATTCCTTCCATGCCCAATTATATTTACGCCCAACACGGAAACGATTTGTATATAAACTTGTTTGTTTCGGGTTCAACCACTTTTGAAACGCCGAAAGGAAATATTAAACTGACGCAGGAAAGCAACATGCCCTGGAACGGACATATTTCCATTATAGTTGAACCGGAAAAAGAAACCAAAGCTGATTTGTTGGTGCGTATTCCGGGATGGGCATCGGAAAATCCTGTGCCGGGCGATTTGTATGAGTTTATGAATAAACCGTCTGCGTTGCCACTTTTTAAAATTAACGGGATTGAAGTTTTCCCCGAAATGAATAACGGATATGCTTTTCTTTCCAAAAGCTGGAAGCCGGGCGATAAAATTGAGGTTGATTTTCCATATGGAATACGAAAAATTAAAGCACACCCCAATATTGAGGATAACCGCGGAAAAGTGGCGCTGCAACTGGGGCCATTGGTGTATTGTGCCGAATGGGCCGATTACGAAGATCCTTATATTTTTGATTTGTTTTTGTATGAAAATCAAAGTCTTTCATTTGGCTTTTCTCCGGGGAAACTGGGAGGAATGAATGTGATTTCAGGAGAAGCCTCTGTTCGCAAAATAGGAGAAGGGCCGGACATTGGCGAACTTTATCCGCGAAAATTCACTGCCATTCCCTATTACGCATGGGCTCATCGTGGAAAAGGTCAGATGATGGTGTGGATACCCGTTTCGGAAGAAGCTACCCGGCCAAAGCCATTGCCAACAATAGCCTCTGAAAGCCACATTGAAGCCTCGCATGTTACCAGTGCGTTGCAGGGAATTAATGATCAGCTTCTGCCCAAAAACTCGGCGGATAAAAGCCATACATTGTACCACTGGTGGCCGGCAACCAACGAGAAACACTGGATTGTTTACAATTTTTCAGCTCCTGCCAAAGTTTCTGAATGTGGCCTTTACTGGCTGAAAGACATCCCCAATGGCGGTTGCGATTTGCCCGAGTGGTACAAATTGTATTACAAACGCGGGCAGAATTGGGTGGAAGTGGATGCCGAAACACCTTACCCCATGATGGAGGATGAGTTGAACCGGATTGTATTTTCTCCGGTTACCACTACAGCCATGAAACTTGAGGTACTACTTTCGGAAAAATATTCGGCCGGGTTGCATGAATGGACGGTAAAATAGCAGGTAAAATTCCAATGGATTTTCATTAAAAAAGGGTAACCCGGGGGCCACCCTTTTGTTGTTAACCGGCAACAGCCGGTTTTAAAGCGGGGCAACTATTTTGTGCAATTTTACAATTTACGGAAAAATATCTTTAAAATAAATAGGTAATTTTACTTGTTTTTGAACGGTTTAATGAATTGTGGTTAGAACATACCAAATAGAAATATTAATTATTATAGCTATTGCTCCCTGGTTATCCAGTTTTTTCAGCCGTCCATCCCAAAATATTACAAATAACACAGAGGAAAAAATGGCTGAAGCATTTATAAGATTCAAAGCCCAAAAGGCATTTGCCATGTAGGCGATTCCGGAAGTTACAAATACCGCTGCACCCAGAATACACAGCAGAGAAGCAATGGTTCTGATGGTATCAGTGCTCAGAAATTTTGACAAAACCCACGAGTAATCCGGCCATTCAAACCCCGGACGAAGCTCGAAAATCTTTTTACTGTGTGCGAAATAGAACAGGTGAACCAATCCGTGGAGCATGATAAAAATTCCGATAGAAATTTTCATAACCAAATATTTCAAACTTGCAATAAAGTACGCAATAATAATTGAAATTCAGATAATTGAATGTGGAAATTCTTATAGTGAAACAGAAAATTTTTTTTATAGGTGTTGTCAGAATTTCACCGAAATAAGTGAAATTTAAACAACTTCTGAATTAATAGCTGTTGCGAGAATCTTTATAAAATCTTTATACTACTCATCCAAGTTTTTATGTAGTGTTTATGAAATCCACCCCAACTTTGCCTGAGAATTTTATTTGACAAAAAATGTGAAATGAGTCAGATTCTTAATTTCAGGCAAGTATTAAAAGTAATAAGCAGAATTTCCTTCATTTTAACTGTTGCACTATTGTTTTCTGCGGGCATTGCTTTCGTTTTTTCTGAAAATGCCAGACCTTTTTTATATACTTCTTTGATAACGGTTTTAATCGGTAGTGTTTTGTATTTTTTATTCAAGGAACAAAGTATTGATGATTCGATTCATCGAAAAGATGCTTTTTTTTCGGTTACCCTGGCATGGTTTTACATTAGTCTTGCGGGCAGTTTGCCCTATATCATTTCAGGAGACATTCCTTTGTTTGTGGATGCCTTTTTCGAATCGGTTTCCGGTTTTACCACAACCGGTTCTTCCATACTTATCGATATTGAAAGTTTGCCCAAATCCATTTTGTTTTGGCGTAGTTTAACCCATTGGATTGGTGGTATCGGCATTATTGTTTTGTTTATTGTGGTTATGCCTTCTTTGCATGAAGGCGGTTATCAGTTGTTTACGCTTGAGTCTTCGTTTCAGGATAAAATTCAACCCAGAATAAAATCGGTCGGTCAGCGGTTGTTGTTCATTTATGTTTTCCTAACTGCCACAGAAACAATATTATTGCTGGCAGGTGGTATGAATCTGTTTGAAAGTGTTTGCCATGCTTTTGGAACAATAGCCACTGGGGGCTTTTCTCCCAAGAACACAAGCATTGGAGGTTATTCTCCATTTATTCAGTATGTTGTGATGTTTTTTATGCTGTTGTCAGGTATGAATTTTATCATTCATTATTATTTATTGAAAAGAGAATTTAAAAAGGCAAAGGAAAACGAGGAATTAAAATTTTATCTTCTGATTACACTGTTTATTGGTGTAGTAATAACCGTTGTCTTATACACGAAATCCGGAACCAGTCTTGAAAAATCGTTTAGAGACTCGTTTTTTCAGGTAATTTCCATTGTAACCTGCACCGGGTATGCAACTGCTGATTATTTACAATGGCCGGTTTTTGGGTGGTTAATCATTTTCTTTGCCATGTTTCTTGGAGGAAGCACTGGTTCTACGGCCGGAGGGATAAAAATGGCGCGGCATCTGTTATTTTTAAAAAACCTGGGCAGGTTTTTTAAAGAATCTTTTCACCAAAGAGCTGTTCTTTCAATTAAACTAAATGGAAATAAATTAAGTGAAACAACAAACAAAACTATTCTAACTTATTTTTCTACCTACCTGGTTGTTTTTATGGCAGGAACCATTATTTTAGGTTTAACCGGTCTGGATGGAAAAACAGCGGCTAGCTCTGCTGCTACTGCCATGGCCGGCATTGGTCCGGGAATTGGAACTGTTGGGCCTGCTTCCAATTTTGAACATTTGTCTGACCTGGCCAAGATTACAATGTCAATGCTTATGATATTGGGAAGGTTGGAAATTTATACTGTGCTGATTTTATTTACAAGAAATTTCTGGAGGGAATAACTAATTTCAGGTTGCTATAATTACATTTGAAGTATGATTACCCGGTTAAGAGAAAAAAATGAAACAAAAAGCAGCTATTCTTAAGTCCCCAAAAATTAATCACTTTGTACTTGCGGTAGTAATTACCGGGGGAACAGCCCTGCTTTGCATTCCTCTGGCCAATACTCAAAATTACCATGTGGTTTCTTTTATACTGCTTTTTGTAGTATCAATTCTGGCCACTTTTATGGGAACGGGCCCGGTATTGCTTGCTTCCACGCTAAGTGCCATTCACTGGAATTTCTTTTTTATTCCCCCTCAATATACATTCAAGATTGAAAAAACGGAGGATATTTTAATTTTCGGTCTCTTTTTTATCATTGCCCTGGTTAACGGGGTGTTAACCACTAGAGTGCGTAACCAGGAAAAATTGGTTCGCGACCGGGAAAAACGCACCAATGCCCTGTTTCAGTTAACCAAAGAACTTTCAAAAGCCAGCGGCATGGAAGAAGTGTTGAAGGTGGCCATTCGTGAAATTAAAAACAACTTTCAGGTTGATTCCTTTTTTATACTTCAGGATGGAGAAAACAAGCTGAATAACACCGGAAGGTTACAAAAAGATAAAAAACTTATACCCGCAGAATACCATGTTGCTGAATGGGTTTTTAACCATTCGCAAAAAGCAGGTGCTTTTACCCAAAATTCCATGGGGTTAGATTTAACCATTTTTCCGCTTACCGGTACCCGAATCAGCCCTGGAGTGGTTGTTGTAAAGTTGGATGAAGCATTTGCCGGCGACCAAAAAACCTATTGGGATACTTTTTTGGTTCAGATTTCAAACGCACTTGAACGTGAATTTTTGGGTGAAATGGCCCAACGTGTAAGGTTTTTAGAAGAATCAGACAGGCTGTACAAAACTTTATTCAATTCCATTTCACACGAATTAAGAATACCGGTTGCCACAATAATGGGCGCTTCCGATTCCATCATAAATTCATCCGATTCGGGAAATATGCAATCGGCCCTGTGTAATGAAATTTTTACAGCTTCACTTCGACTTAACCGGTTAATTGAAAATTTGCTGAATATTTCACGGCTCGAAAGCGGGCATATTTCAGCCAGGTTAGACTGGTACGACGTAAACGACCTGGTTAACAAAGTGGCCGACGACCTGAAGGAAGAGCTGAAACCATTTGCACTGAAAGTTAACGTTCAGCATGATATGCCTCTGGTGAAAATTGATTTTGGCCTGATGGAACAGGTTTTATATAATCTGTTAATAAACTCAATACAGTACGCACCTCCTACCTCCGAAATAACTCTTTCTGTTGGTTATACTGAAAGAATAATGAAGATGGAAGTTACAGACAAAGGACCCGGATTTCCTGAAAATGAAATTAAAAATGTATTTAAAAAGTTTTTCCGGGTAAATGGAAATAAAACCGGCGGTTTAGGACTGGGGTTGTCTATTGCCAAAGGTTTTGTGGAAGCCCAAGGAGGCACTATTGACATTGAAAACCGGCAATCCGGAGGCGCCCGGTTTTTTATAAATATTCCGACTGAAATTCCCGATATTAAAAACCTGCAGGAACAAGACAATGAAGGACAATGAAACAATACTGGTCATTGATGACGAAAAGCAGATTCGTAGATTACTCGAAATAACATTATCTGCAAAGGGCTATAAAGTTATACTTTCTGCCAGCGGAAAAGAGGGTTTGGTGGATGCAGCCACACAGCATCCATCGCTTATTTTGCTCGATTTGGGTTTGCCGGATATCGACGGGCATGAAATCCTGAAAAAATTAAGGGAATGGTACCAGAAATCCATCATTATTCTTTCGGTCCGTGACTCGGAAGATGAAATCATAAAAGCATTGGATAACGGGGCAAACGACTTTCTTGCCAAACCATTTCGCTCGGGCGAATTACTTGCCCGAATTCGGGTTGCATTGAGACCGGGAAATGATGGTACTGACACTTCCAGTCTGTCTTTCGGTCCGTTAGCCATAGATTTGGTCAACCATGTTGTTCGAAAAAACAGCGAAATAATAAAACTCACAGCTACTGAGTTTTCATTGCTCCAATTGCTGGCAAAAAACAGTGGGCGCGTTCTTACACATCAATATATTCTTAAAGAAGTTTGGGGATATGGTTACATTGAACAAACCCAGTATTTAAGGGTTTTTGTGGCTCAGTTACGAAAAAAAATTGAGGACAATCCTTCCAAACCCACATTGTTAATTACCGAATCGGGCATTGGGTACAGGTTCGCTGAATAAGAAATAAAAATTAAATGGTATATTTCACTCAAAAATTATAACCATGAGAAAAATCAAAACGAAACTGATGATTGGAATCGGGATAATTTTTATTATATCTTATTCAATTATGATGGTGAACATGGGAACGAACCAAAGCATTGTAAAAAAATCCGACTCCCTCCTGACCAGTAATTATGCGTCTTTGAAACATACATTTCAAATGTTGCGGTTGCTTAACGATGTGAATGTAATTGTTGCTAAAGGATTAAGCGAAGACAGCGTTGCAGGGCAAACACTTGTGATAATTGAAAAACTTGAAGATTTTGAAGAACCGCTTAAACTCCAGATGAACAACATTACCGAACCGGGAGAATTGCAGCTCACCAACAACCTTAAAAAAACTTTCGATGCATTCAGGCATTATTTAGTTGCACGCGAACAACCTTTTTTCTGGAATGATTACGACATTCATTTTCAGGAAGTTAGAAATGATATTCTTGAAATTTATCAGATGAATGCCCTTTCGCTTGAAGAAAAAAACGATGCCATAAAAAATCATGCACAGCATGTTTTATCCCTGCAAAAAAATGTAGGAATAGCAGGGCTTGCGTTGTTATGTATTCTATTGGTTTTTTTACCACTTTATTTGTTGAGGCCAGTCGATCATCTTGTCTTAAAACTGAAAGATATTTACGAAAAGGGATTCAACAAAAAAGTGAAGCTGAAAAAAGGGCATGAAATGAAACAATTGGAAGATATTGTTGAAAAAATTGTAGCTGAATTAAAAAGAAAAGTTTAAAACAAATAGATTTTTAAGTCTAAAAAAAGAGCAAATTCTGTTTTTCTATAATCCGAAAAAATTAGGTGTGAAAATCAATTTGAAAATTTTTACCCGGATAAAAAGGCTGCCAGTCCTTATAAGTACTTTTGGACTGCTGGCAATCATTTACGATCTGGGTTTTAAAAGGCATCCCGATGAAAGCCAGTTTCTGCAATACTTTTATCTTTTTTCGATATTAGTCGGTGCCGTTTCAATAACGGGAAAATACTTTTTTAAAAAAACCAGGCCTGCATTAAAAATATTACCGTTCGATGTTTTACTATTGCTTTTTTCCACATTACTTATTTTAATTCATTTTGATTTGGCGGGAAGTCAGGCGCCATCTTTTCTTAGCCAAACCGGTTGGCTCAGATTAACTGTTGTTCTCATTTTTCTGCGCGATCTGGCAGCGTTGAGATTAAACTTCAAATGGGCAGTAGTAAATCCGGCGCAATTGTTTATTTTAAGTTTTTTGGCTTTAATCATTTCAGGCTGTTTTTTTCTTCTTCTTCCCAATGCAACACACTCGGGTATTTCCCTTATTGATGCACTTTTTACTTCCACCAGCGCTGTTTGTGTAACAGGTTTGATTGTAGTTGACACTGGTAGTTATTTTACACTTTTCGGCCAGATTGTTATCATTACGCTGGTGCAGGCAGGTGGTTTGGGAATTATGACTTTTGCCAGCTACTTCGGTTATTTTTTCAAAGGCTCCTCCTCCTATAAAAAACAGTTGGTTTTGAATGAACTTACCTGGTCGGGCAAGCTGGGGGAAGTTTTTACTACACTCAAAAGAATTATCATAATTACCGTGTTTATCGAGGTTGTAGGGGCAATTTTTATATTTTGGAGCCTAAATAAAGAAGTATTTCCCGTTCATTCCGAGCGCTTGTTTTTTTCAATTTTTCATTCCATATCCGGATACTGCAACGCAGGGTTTTCAACTTTGCAGAATAGCCTTTATTCAACTGAATTTCGTTTTAATTATTCACTGCACCTGATTATTGCCTTTCTTTTTATTTTGGGCGGGCTGGGTTTTCCCATTGTGTTTAACCTGCTGAAATATTTTAAAAATAAACTGATAAATGGTGTGCTTCAATTATTTGGGAAAAAACACAGTCACCTGCCCTGGATTTTAAATATCAATACCCGCATTGTTTTAACAACCACGCTGGTTTTAATTGGTGTAGGTGCTGTTCATTTTTTCATTTTTGAATACAACAACACCCTTGCAGAGCATAACCTGTGGGGCAAAATAGTAGGAGCATTTTTTGGTTCCGTTACTCCCCGAACTGCAGGGTTTAATACCACCGATACAGCGAGCCTGAGTATTCCGGTGGTTTTAATGCTGTTTTTTTTAATGTGGGTGGGGGCTTCGCCGGCATCAACGGGAGGAGGAATAAAAACCAGCACGCTGGCTTTGGCTGTGCTCAATTTTCTGTCAGTGGCAAGAGGTAAAAAGCGACTGGAGGTTTTTGGCCGTGAAATCACCCAGACTTCTGTTAACAGGGCTTTTTCAGTTGTGTTCCTTTCGGTGCTTGCCATATCATTGTCTGTATTCGGCGTTCTATGGTTCGACAAAGAAAAAGATTTACTTGATGTTGCTTTTGAATGTGTTTCTGCATTCAGCACGGTAGGTTTAAGCAGGGGAATAACTGCGGATTTGAACAGTTACAGTAAATTCATCTTAATTTTGACCATGTTTGTTGGGAGGGTCGGAATGTTAACTGTGCTGATTGCGCTATTTAAAAAGGTTACCCGGTATAAATACCGTTACCCGGCAGAAGATGTATTAATTCACTAAATTATTTTCAACATGAAATTTATTATTATCGGTCTTGGCAATTTTGGAAACACACTGGCAGAAAAACTAACCAACATGAACCACGAAGTGATTGGCGTAGATAACCAAATGGAAAAAGTGGATGCCATCAAAGACAGGATTAGTTATGCCGTATGTTTGAACAGTAAAGATCCGGAAGCATTGAATACTTTACCATTACAGAATTCCAATGCAGTGATTGTTTGTATTGGCGAGGACGAAGGGGCAAGCTTAATTACAACTGCGCATTTAAAAAGAATGAAGGTGCCCAGATTAATAAGCCGGTCGGTTTCTCCTATTCATGAAACCATTCTCGAAGCCATGGGAATTACTGAAATTGTAAGGCCCGAGGAAGAATCAGCTATCAGATGGGCTCGCAGGTTAACATCGAGCGGTTTTATCGATTCATTTGAACTGACCAGCGATTATTCCATTGTTGAAATGGTGGTACCTGAAAAATTTGCCGGTAAAACAATTGGCCAGATTGGATTTAACAAGAATTTTCGTGTTATCGTACTCACCACTATGAAACAAGTAAAAGAACGTAATTTGCTGGGTACTGCAAAACTGGTTAAAAAATTATATGGAACTGCTACAGCCGAAACAGTGTTGAACAAAGGGGATGTGATGGTTATTTACGGGCATAAAAAAAATATCGCGAAAATTCTGGAAAATTAGATCTGCGTATTTTTTTAATAAAGTTCAGGTATCGATTTATGAGGGTGAAAATTCAGAGACGAGCCCGCTAAACAATAGAATACCAAAATCGTTTTTTATCTTTGTGGCTGAATTAAACTGTGTATATGATTCTCTTAAGTACGTTCGATATAACATTCCCGCTGGAAAACCCGGTTTTAAAATTTCTTGTTATCCTGCTCATTATTTTGTTTGCCCCCATTTTGCTCGACAGGGTGAAAATCCCGCATTTACTTGGGTTAATCATTGCCGGAGCCATTATCGGCCCGTTCGGTTTTAACCTGATTACACGCGACAGCAGTATTATTCTTTCGGGAACAGCCGGTTTGCTTTATATTATGTTCCTGGCCGGGCTTGAGATTGACATGGCCGACTTCAAAAAGAATGCAGGAAAAAGTTCGATGCTGGGACTGCTTGGTTTTATCATTCCTATGGTATTTGGTACAGCGGCAGGCCTCTACCTTTTGGGGTATTCCTTTTTTACATCGGTTTTGATGGCAAGTATGTTTTCCTCCCACACCTTAATTACTTACCCCATTGTGAGCAAACTAGGTATTTCCAAAAACCAGGCGGTGAACATTACCGTTGGAAGCACTTTAATTACCAATGTGCTGGCTTTGCTGGTGCTTGCTGTTGTTGTGGGCATGACATCAGGAGAAATTGACCAGAATTTTGCCCTGAAACTGTCCATTTCATTCATTATTTTTTCTTCTGTCATCATGCTTGGGTTTCCGCCAATTGCACGCTGGTTTTTTAAACGGTACGACGACAATGTGTCCCAGTATATTTTTGTTTTGGTGATGGTTTTTCTTGGGGCTGTTATATCCGAAATTGCCGGAATTGAAGGTATTATCGGGGCGTTTTTAGCCGGACTGGCGCTGAATCGGCTTATTACGCGAACCTCGCCGCTGATGAACCGGATCGATTTTGTTGGAAACGCCATTTTTATCCCATTTTTTTTGCTGGGTGTGGGAATGCTTATTGATTACCGCGCATTTTTTACTGATGTTGAAACAATAATTGTGGCTGTTACCATGTCGGTGATCGCAACTGTGGGGAAATATATCCCGGCCTGGATAGTGCAAAAAAGTTTCCGGTATTCAGTTGACCAGCGCCGGCTCATTTTCGGGCTCAGCAACGCCCAGGCTGCCGCAACCCTGGCAGCTGTGCTGGTTGGTTTTAATGTTATCATTGGCGAAACGGCTGACGGGGAACCCATCAGGCTGCTCAGTGAAAGTATTCTGAACGGAACCATTATCATGATTCTGGTCACGTGCACCATTGCTTCGTTTGAAACACAAAAAGGTGCAAACAATATTGCCCGGGCCGAAAATGCGGAAATGGATGAGGAAGACAAAGAACCCGATGAACGCATTCTTATCCCTGTAAGCAATCCTGAAACGGTAGATGAGTTGATTCATTTGAGCGCACTTATTAAGTCGAAAAAGAACAGAACCGGACTTTTTGCTTTGAGCATTATCAATAACAGCAATGACGAAGAGAATGCGAACGGGGCAAACAAACAGGCAAGGAAAATTTTAGAGAAAGCTGCTATAACCGCAGCTTCAGCAGATATTCACCTTACCGAACTGCTCCGTTACGACCTGAACATTGTAAATGGCATTACTAGTGTTATAAAAGAACACGGAATTACGGACCTCATTCTTGGACTCCATGTGAAGAAGGGAATTTCTGAATCGTTCCTTGGAAACCTCACAGAGGGAATTCTTGCCAGAAGCAATAAAACCACTCTTGTGTATAAGCCTGCTCAACCTTTAAATACACTCAAAAGACATTTTATTGTGATGCCGGAAAATGCAGAAAAGGAACTGGGATTTCCTTTCTGGATTTTTAAGGTCTGGAATATTTCGAGAAACACGGGCGATAAACTTATTTTTCACGGTACGGAACCAACACTCAGGATTTTGAGGGAACTTCACGCCAAACATCCGGTGGAAGCAGCGTTTCATGTTTTTGAAGACTGGGACGAAATTCTGGCCCTTACCCGTGAAATTAAAATTGATGATAACTTGATTATTGTGATGAGCCGTAAAGGAAAACCTTCTTATCATCCCAAAATGGCGAATGTTCCCAAATACCTCAACAAATATTTTCAAACAAACAGTTTTATTTTAATATATCCCATGCAGATTGGAGTGGCGCAAAGTGCAAAATTCGATTTTAATAATCCATCTTTACTCGAACCTATTGAAAAACTGGATGAAATAGGTAAGACCATTGCAAAAATTTTTAAACGAAAATAATGTGTTTGGTCTAACCGGCGAACCGGAATTTGATAACCAGTTTTACGAACAATACATGCCGAGATAAGTCAGGGTGCTTTATTTTTATAAATTTGCCACATAATTTTAGAATAAGCAATGAAAGCGCCAAAGCCAGCAAAAATAAAAAAACGGGTTTTTCGGTCGTGGTTAACTTCCACAGTGAGCATTTCGCTGGTGCTGCTTATGCTTGGCGCTTTACTCATGATTCTGGCCAATGCCGAAAGGTTGTCTGATTATGTTCGGGAACAGATTGGTTTTACCCTGGTTTTGAATGACGAACTTAAGGAATCCGATGTTTCCCGGCTGCAAAAAGCCCTCGAATCAACTGATTATGTGAAATCTGCCCGCTACATCGATAAAGAAACGGCAGCCCGCGAACTGACTGAGGATTTAGGTGAAGATTTTACGGAATTCCTCGGATTTAATCCGCTATTTGCTTCCATGGATGTAAAGTTGTTTGCGCCCTATACCAATTCCGACAGCCTGTTTATTATTGAAAAGGAATTCTTGAATCACCCGCAGGTAAAAGAGGTTTATTACCAAAAAGACTTGCTGGCAGTTATTAATGAAAATGTAAGGAGAATCAGCATTTTTTTGCTTATTGTTTGTGCGTTGACAGGATTCATTTTTGTTTCGCTCATCAACAACACCATTCGAATTTCCATTTACTCCGAAAGGTTTACCATAAACACTATGCAGTTGGTTGGAGCAACCCGATCATTTGTTAGAAAACCTTTTCTGCGAAGGGGATTATCTTTGGGAATTCTGGGAGGTCTGGTGGCAAATACATTATTGTTTGCGGCCATTTTTTCATTCAGAAAAGAGTTGGGTGGAATAATCAATCCTGCCGATTTTGAGGTTCTTGGCCCTGTTTTCCTGTTGGTTATTTTTTTGGGAATGGCCATTTCTTATTTGTCAACCTGGCTGGCTGTAAACAAATTCCTTAAATTGAAATTTGACGAATTATTTTATTAACTATCTTTGGCGCTTATGAAAAAGAAAACAACACCAAAAGATAAAACCACAAGTGAAGTAGGGTTTGCTCTGGGTAAAGAAAACTACCGGCTTATGGCTATTGGATTCGGTATTATTGTCCTCGGTTTCATATTGATGATTGGAGGTGGCAGCGACGATCCCAATGTTTTTAATCCCGAAATTTTTAGCTTCAGACGGATTACACTGGCACCGCTTCTATTGTTGTTTGGTTTTCTCTTCGAAATTTACGCCATCCTGAAAAAACCTAAAAAGGACGCTTAATATTTTTTGTTATGAATGAAATTCAGGCGCTGATCCTTGGTCTTTTGCAGGGTCTTACTGAGTTTTTACCTGTTAGTTCCAGCGGACATCTCGAAATTGGCCATGCTGTTTTAGGGGTAAAAGCTGAAAATAATTTATTATTTGCAGTTACCGTGCATGTTGCAACCGTGTTAAGCACACTTGTGGTTTTCAGAAAAGACATTGTAAAATTACTTGCCGATTTGTTCGCCTTTCAGTGGAACGAATCTACGCAATACATTTTTAAACTGCTTTTTTCAGCACTGCCGGTATTGGTGCTGGGACTTTTTTTTGCCGAACAAATTGAGCAATTATTTACCGGAAATCTGATGCTTGTTGGCAGTATGTTGCTTGTTACTGCCGGATTGCTTTCTTTTGCCCATTTCGCTAAAAAACGGGAAATGAAAATTACCTGGGGAAAGGCATTTGTTATTGGTATTGCACAGTCTTTGGCAGTAATGCCGGGCATTTCGCGGAGCGGCGCTACCATTGCAACCGGCTTGTTGGTGGGAACCAAAAAAGACGAAGTGGCCCGGTTTTCTTTTCTTATGGTTCTATTTCCTATATTGGGAGCTGCTTTTCTCGATATTTTAGGAGGAGATTTCACTGAAGAATCAGCCATTGGAACCTTTCCACTTTTGGTCGGATTTATAGCTGCCTTTATTTCGGGCCTTCTGGCGTGTTCGTTAATGATTAAGGTTGTTAAACGGGGAAAATTAATTTATTTCGCTGTTTACTGCTTAATTGTCGGGTTAATTGCTATATTTGCAGCCTGATTTTTCAATTTGTTAAAATACTGTAAACTAAATGTTTGTGAATGTCTGACCTAAAAAAAGCGTACAATTTTTTAGGAGGGGAGGTTTTGCTGTTTGATAAAGACCTCGAATGGACTTCGTTTGATTTGGTTCAGCGGGTTCGAAACGGGCTTTGCCGGGAAATGGGAATTAAAAAACTAAAAGTTGGCCATGCCGGCACACTCGATCCTCTGGCAACCGGTTTGATGATTCTTTGTACCGGAAAATCAACTAAACTTATCGAGTCGTTTCAGGAAAGGGAAAAAGAGTATGTGACTACCATGAAACTGGGGGCAACAACTCCGTCTTTCGATATGGAAACTGAGGAAGACAGACAATGCGATATAAGCCATGTAACTCCTGAATTGATTGAAAAAACACTGAATAAATTTTTAGGCACAACAGATCAGGTTCCTCCTGTTTTTTCTGCAGTAAAAGTGAAGGGAAAACGGGCGTTCGAATATGCACGAAATGGTGAAGATTTAAAACTTCAACCCAAAAATATTGTTATTGAAGATATTGTTGCAGAATCGGTTAATTTTCCCTTTGTAACCATTAGGGTGGTGTGTAGCAAAGGAACTTACATCAGGGCATTGGCACGCGATATTGGAGAGGAGTTGCAATGTGGGGCATACCTTACCGCATTGCGCCGAACCCGAATTGGAGAATTCAGGGTTGAAAATGCCATGTCAGTGGAATATTTTATGAAAAATATCGGTTCGTTTGTAACAAGTTAAAAAATGATGCGTAAAACGGGACTCTGAATTTAAGATTTTCTGAAAAACAGAAGAGAAGAGAAAAAATATAACACGTTATTTATAAAAAAGAATTAAAAAAATAAAAAGCAGCCCATGAAGTTATCAAAATTCAAGTACGAATTAGATGAGAAAAGAATTGCACTCCACCCGGCATACAACAGGGACGAATCGAAAATGATGATATTGAACAGGGCAAAACGAACCATCGAACATAAAATGTTTAAGGACATTGTTGATTATTTTAACGATGGCGATGTGTTTGTTTTTAATGACACCAAAGTTTTTCCGGCCAGGTTATACGGGAACAAAGAAAAAACCGGTGCCGAAATTGAAGTTTTCCTGCTTCGGGAGTTAAACCGCGAAATGAGACTGTGGGATGTTCTGGTTGATCCGGCCAGAAAAATACGAATTGGGAATAAATTGTATTTTGGTGAAGACGATGCCCTGGTTGCTGAAGTAATTGATAACACTACTTCCCGTGGCCGTACCCTTCGGTTTTTATTCGACGGTACTTACGACGAATTCAAAAAAACCCTTTATCAACTGGGTCAAACCCCGCTACCAAAGTTTATTAGTCGTGAAGTTGTTCCGGAAGATAAAGAGCGTTACCAAACCATTTTTGCCAAACATGAAGGAGCCGTTGCTGCTCCAACTGCCGGCCTGCACTTTAGCCGGGAGCTGATGAAACGGCTTGAAATTAAAGGCGCCGAATCTGCTTTTATTACCCTGCATGTTGGACTCGGAAATTTCCGAAGTGTGGATGTGGAAGACCTGACCAAACATAAAATGGACTCGGAGCAAATCTGGATTAAAGAGGAAGCCTGCACGAAAGTAAACAATGCCAAAATGCAGCGTAAAAATGTTTGTGCCGTTGGTACTACCGTGATGCGGACACTTGAAAGTTCTGTTTCTACACAAGGTTTTGTGAAACCTTTCGAAGGCTGGACAAACAAATTTATTTTTCCACCTTATGAATTTAGCGTGGCCAACCGCATGGTAACCAATTTTCATTTGCCTTATTCTACGCTGCTGATGATGGTAGCCGCTTTTGGAGGGTACGATTTTGTTATGGAAGCTTACCAGGTGGCCTTGAAAAACGATTACCGTTTTGGCACATACGGCGATGCCATGCTGATTCTTTAAATCAAATTAACATGAAACATTTACTTTTTATCACTGTCCTGTTTTTTGCTTTTAACCTTTCTGCTCAAAACAACGAAGATGTGAGGTTTATTGAAGTGCGCGGAAATGCCGAAATAGAAGTGCAACCCAACGAAATGATACTTTCAATTGCCATTCAGGAGTATTTTGAAGAAGAATTTCAGAAAAACAAAGAACCCAAAGATTACAAAACAAAAGTGCCGCTGGCCAAAATTGAAGATGGCCTGATTAAAAGTTTGCGCAAAGCCGGAATTGAAAAGGAAGATATCCGCGTGCGCGGCATGGGCAATTACTGGCGGCAGCAGGGAAAAGAGTTTCTGTTCAGTAAACAACTGGAAGTGAAAATTACCGATTTCTCGAAAGTAAACCAACTTTCCCCACTGGTTGATACCAAAGGAATCCGCTCCCTGAACGTTGGACAAATGAGCCATTCTGAACTGGAAAAATTCCGCAAACAGGTAAAAACTGATGCACTGAAAGACGCCCGCGAAAAAGCCGGATACCTGGTTGAAAGTTTAGGCGAAGAACTGGGCGAAGTACTTTCCATCACTGAATTGAACGATGGATATTCCCGTCCATTTTTGGCAAAAAACCGGATGATGGCTGCTGAAGCTGCATACGAAACTGTTGAAGAGGTGCAAAACATTTCTGTTTCCTATCAGGTAACAGCGCGGTTCAGGATAAAATAAACCCGATTTTGTAAATCATTTTCTGCGAAAATCAGCGAAATCTGCGGAAAACAAATACTGAGAAAAATTAAAACTCTTAATTTGAGGCAAAAATTTCGAAATGGCAGTTTTCAATATCAACCAATGTCCGGTTTGTGGCAGCAAAAAACTTAAATCGTTTATTACCTGCACCGATTTTTTTGTGTCCGGAGAGCAGTTTGAAATCATGGAATGTAATATTTGTGGTTTCAAATTCACGGCCAATGCCGAAGATGAAGAAAACATTGGAAAATACTACCAGAGCGAAGAGTACATCTCCCATTCCAACACGTCGAAAGGTTTGGTAAATGTCGTTTACCACAATGTACGTAACTACATGCTTGGCTGTAAACGACGTCTGGTTGAAAAAGTCACCGGCGCCAAAACGGGTCACATTCTGGATGTGGGCGCCGGCACCGGATTTTTTCTGAATGAAATGAAAACCCACGGCTGGCAGGGTTCCGGCACAGAAAAAAGTGCTGATGCCCGTGCTTTTGCCCAAAAGGAATTCGGACTGGAAATGGACGGACCAGGGCAACTTTATCCGTTTGAAAAAGAAAGTTTCGATGCCATTACCCTGTGGCACGTGCTGGAGCATATCCATCAGTTGAATGAAAATCTGGAAGCCTTTGTACGGCTGTTAAAACCAGGTGGTAAACTAATAATTGCACTGCCAAATCATACTTCATACGATGCCCGTCATTACAAACAATACTGGGCTGCCTGGGATGTTCCCCGCCACCTGTGGCATTTTGCTCCCAAACAGGTGAAACTGTTGGCGAAAAGACACGGACTCCGGCTTACTTCACTTCATCCCATGCCGTTCGATTCCTTTTACGTTTCAATCCTCAGTGAAAAATATAAAAAATCGAAACTCGCTTTGTTTAAAGGATTAATGCACGGAAAAATTTCGTGGCTAAACAGTTTGGTTAACAAAAGCAA
Source organism: Mariniphaga sp. (assembly GCA_019429205.1). Classification (GTDB taxonomy): domain Bacteria; phylum Bacteroidota; class Bacteroidia; order Bacteroidales; family Prolixibacteraceae; genus Mariniphaga. The sequence goes on from JAHYIT010000013.1 coordinate 66,971, forward strand.
ATGCAGTTCGGTGATTTATGTTTTTGGGAAATGATTACTGTCCTACCCACTCTTTAAAATCCATCGCTTTCATCCGGCTGACTATCACTTCATGTTCAAATGGCGGATTCAGGCGTACTTTGAGTTTGCCGCCGAAGTAATTTTCAATTTTTTCGATGGCTTGGATGTTAATTATAACCTGCCGGTTTGCACGAAAGAACATTTCTGGGTCGAGTTGTTCCTCCAGTGCATCCAGCGAAAAATCGATAACGTGATTTTGCCGGTTGAAAGTTACAGCAGTGGTAATGCGGTTTTCACTGAAAAAATAAGCAATGTCGTCCACCTGAAGTTTGCAAAATACATCGCCCTTCGACACCAGAAACCGTTTGCGGTATTTTTTTTCACCCTGGCGAATAGCTTCCAGAATCTCCGAATAATCCTGATTAGCAACTACTTTACCTGACAATTGCCTGAAATTATCAAATTTTTCAATAGCTGCCACCAAATCCTTTTCTTTAAAGGGTTTTAGCAGGTAATCGATGCTGTTCACCTTAAAAGCCCGAATGGCGTAATTATCGTAGGCAGTTGTAAAAATCACCATACTTTTTACTTCTACCTGGTCAAAAATGGAGAAACAAAGTCCATCTGCCAGTTGAATGTCCATAAAAAACAGGTCAGGATGCGGATTTTGCTGAAGCCATTCAACACTGCTTTTTACGCTTTCAAAAGTATTTACCACTTCCCATCCGGGCCGCAGCTTTTTTATCATCTCCTCCATCAGCCGGAGGTTATACGGTTCATCTTCAATCAGAATTATTTTAACGGTTTGATTCATAGCAAAGGAATTTCCACTTCAAATATTTTATCGTCAGAAATCACTTTCACCGGTTGGTCGGTGAGCAGGGCATAACGCTCCATCAGGTTTTTTAATCCGGTTTTTTCAGAATAGGCAGATTCTTTCAAATTCACGTTATTGCTGACAGTGAGCGTTTCAATATTCGATTTTATGCGAATGACAAGCGGTTCTTCTTTTACCGCGATGTTGTGTTTCACTGCATTTTCAACCAGCAATTGCAGCGCCAGCGGAGGAATCTCTTTTTTCAGTGCGGTTTCATCAATTTCCGTTTTTACTTTGAAAGAATCACCCATCCGTTCTTTATGAATTTCGATATATGCTTCCAGAAATTCCAGCTCTTCGGAGAGTTTTGCCGTAGTTTTTTCCCGGCTTTGCAATACGTAACGGTAAACGTCAGTAAAATTTTGCGTAAAAAGAACGGCTGCATTCGGGTCAAAGGTAATCATCGATTTTAGTACACTTAAGTTGTTAAACAGAAAATGCGGATTCAACTGTGCCTGCAAAGAGTTGTAGTCGCTTTTCAGCTTCAGGCTTTTTAGCTCTTCCAGTTGTCGCATAGAATAAATCCACTTTTCAATAATACGCAGTGAAACCGAAAAAACAGTGATAATAAAAATGAAGATCAGTCCGAGGAGCATCATCAGTTGCACAATGGGATGGGAAAAGAACAACGCTTCCTTTACAATGAAGGAAAAATAAAACACAACGGCCACTGCAATGAGCAAACTGACAACGAAATGCAACACGACGCGCAAGCTTATTTTTTTCGGAATGGGAAGGAAGCGTTCGGCCAGGTGGTCAAAAAACACATTGCTTTCGCTGATAATATTGAAAATGAGTACCACCTGAAAGTATTCAAGCGCTGTAACACGAATGGTTGTATCACCTGCAATTTCAATGGACAGAAAAAAGAACAGCAATCCCACACCGCTTACCAGAGTCACCCTGATGAGAAAACTTTGCAGGGTATAAGCCGAAAGCCGGCTCAAAAAGTGGAGTTCGCTGTTTTTCATTCCTATGTTTGTTGCTTTTCCCAAAGGTACTTTTTTTTGTTGAGTTGGTGACCCTCGGTCACCCGCTCAATAGTGGTAAATTAGCTGGTGTCCGCCAGCCGGCGGATCACCTGCTTAATCATGTTGTTGTTTCTCTTATTCACCAGCTGAACTCCAGTCAGCAGGTGAATTCTACCTTTGAGCTGGTGGCTCTAAGTCCACCTGCTCAATTTGTCAGGCTACCTTTGAGCTGGTGGCTCTAAGTCCACCTGCTCAATTTGTCAGGCTGCTTTATTCGCCAGCTGACTTTAAGTCAGCAGGTGAAACAGCCAACTTCCCGGTGGCTTTCAGCCAGGCGGTTTCTTTCATTTTGAAATCGGTTTTGGAATCGATTAGCTCGCTGTAAGCCTGCTGCCAACTGGTTTGTGCCATCAGCATTTCGGTGATGGTTTCCATACCCACTTCGAAGTTGTCGCTGGTAACACGCAGATTTTCTTCGGCCTGTTCCAGTGCGGTTTCGTTCATCTGAATCCGTTCCCGGGCCAGTTGCAGGTTCAGCCAGGCCTGCTCGGCTTCCAGTTGCAGCAGTTGTTTGTTCTTCTCCAGTTCCAGCTCTTTTATCTCCTTGTCAATTTTGGCGGCGTTGATTTTTTTCACCCCTTCGCCCCAGTGGAACAGCGGAATTTTTACCGACGCCAGTAAATTCAGACTGGTGTTTGAAAAATCGGTTCCGCCAAAATCGATGCCCCCGATGTGATTGTATCCGGCCTGAATTCCGGCAGTGGGCAAAAAATCGGCTTTGGCCATCCGGATGTTTTGTTCTTCCAGTTCAATGTTTTTCTGCATCAAACGGTACTCAGGCCGCTGGTTAACATTTTCCTCCGACGGAATTACTTCTGCCGGCGGAGATACAGAAACAACCGTGTCAACTGCCATAATCGCCGTACTGAACGGAAGACCGGTAACCCGGCACAAATCCATGCGGCTGAGTTCAAGCCCGTTTTTGGCTTTTTGCAGGTTGAGCTTTGCTTTGTTGAGTTCCACTTGCACTTTCAGCA
>JAHYIT010000121.1 GCA_019429205.1 Mariniphaga sp.
CATAAAAAATCGAGAAAATCTTTATCGGATGAATGAAGAATATTAAATCTATCATCAGTAAAAATCCATTCTTCTGGCCAGTCATCATTTAATACAGTGTGCTTGTGAATATCTTCACTTGCAGTTTTGTGTAAGCATTCGGTCTTGCACGTCCGATAATGTCCAACAAATTTAGGAATCCTTCGGACTCGGCTTGGATTTTCAATAAAATTTCAGATTAGTAATGCGATTGGTCCAAAGAATTCCAACTTTTTTTGGAATCAGTTGGACATGGGTTGACACTGCCGTGCTTTCTTCCAGTTGTGAGGAAGCAGGTCTGCCAGGTCAAGACGGTAATCATTGTTGTAAACCGGAATCCGGGTAAGAACATCAGTCAGCCATTCGCGTGGATCTACATCCTGAGCTTTACAGGTTTCTATAAAGGAGTACATGATGGCAGCATTTTCAGCAGAATCATGATTGCCACAAAAAAGATAATTCTTTCTTCCGATTGCCATTCCCCTGATGCTGTTTTCGATAAGGTTATTATCCAATTTGTACCTTCCATCAAGGTGGTAGCGGGACAAGCGGCGGAATATGGAATAGGTATATTTTAATGCCCTTTCCATTCTTCCTCTTGGTATTGCCTTTGGATAATAGTTTTCAATCCATTTTTCAAAAGCCTGAAGGATTGGGTATGCCAGCCGGGTGCGCAATTCTGCCCGCTGCTGGTCGTCCAGGTTCTGCTCATCGGCCATGGTTTCTATTTTGTAAAGCAGGCTTATTTGCCCCAGTGCATATTCTGCACCGGATTTGTCTTCTTTTTCTGCTTCCTTAAATTTACGGCGTGCATGGGCCCAGCATCCAAGCAGCAATACACCTGTTTTGTTCTCATAAATGGAATATGCACCATAACCATCGGATTGAACTGCCCCCTTAAAATCACGCAACAGTTCAACTATTACTTTTTGCGCCCTCGAACCTTTATCGTAATGAAAAAATACCAGCTTTTCTATTACCGACCTCACCACCCATAGATATTCTTTTGCTGCTTTTTGCTTTTTCTTATTAATGACAGGGATAGTGCTTTCGTCCACCTGGATATAATCTGACAAGAGCAAAATCTCTTTTAACCGGTAGTACAGTGCCCTTAACAAATCACAGGTATCCTTATGCCATCCGTTAATGGTAGATGCCGGTAACGAAACGCCAAGCTGTTTATAGATGGCAATCTGGCGATGGAAAGGCAGGTGGTATAAATATTTCCCTAATTCAATATCAGCAAGTAAGGAAGCATCGGCATTACTGCGTGAAAGTGGCAAATTAGGCAAAGATGCAATACGGATGCATTTCCCGGGTTCCTGTTCATCATCATTCTGCTGCAGGAGAGCTTTTCTCAATGCATAAACGGGCCGTACAATACGCCGGACATACAGTTCTCCCGGTTTCAGGTTAAGAACTTCAGTTACTTCTTCATTTATGCGTATCCAGTTTTCATCGATTCCTTCCGGCTCAATAACTTCTGTTTCACGACGAAGATGCTCTGGAAGTGGCATTCGAACCGGTTGTTTTTTCTCCTTTTTAGGTTTATTGCGTTCATACGAGATTACCTCCTTTTCAGCTTCCTGTGCGTAAACTTTTTCTTCTGGCAGCATATCCAGGCCGTCAAAGTCAATCCTGCATTGGTTCGGATCCTGGGGGATGTACTTCTCTGTAGTTGGTTTCCAGAACTTTCGTTTATACCAGGCAAGCTGGTCGGTAAGCTGACGAATCTTATCGTCTTTTTCTTCGATAATACGATTAAGCTTCTTGTTGGTGTTTTCTACTTCTTCTAATGCGCCCTGGTCGATTTTTCTCAAGCGGGAAAGCTCCCCATACATGGCATCCCGTTCCTGAAGAAGATGCTCTATAAATGCGTCATTATTTTCAAAATTACTCATTCGCCCGCTTGATTATTATGGGGTTGAAAATAGTAAAAAAACCTTGTAATACCAAGGTTTTCAGAGCAAATTTATACTATAATTTTTATCTTTTTTTTAGCCTGCGGGGCCTGCTTTTTACTTCCGAAACAATACTCATTAAGTCGTTCCATTTTATCTGAAGTGAGGCTATGTTTTCATCAAATGAAGGCAGTTTAAACGTTCCGTTTTCAAGTTTCTTGTGGTAGATTACCAGTCCCCCGTATTCGAGGTGCAAAATCTTCATAATGGTTAGATTCCGGTTGACAAAAATAAACACCTCGCCATCGCGTACGTTTCGTTTCATTATAGAGGTTACAATCCCGCTCAGGGTGTAAAAACTTTTACGCATGTCAACCGGACCAGGGTAAAGATAATACTGGAGCTTGTTATGTAAATGGAACATTCCGCTCAATCGTAGAGGTGAACCAATCTTTGCAAAAGAGGCAGGTCCACCTGGTTTCTTACTTTTAATACAGTGCCATTGGGGAAAACCAGTTCTAATAAAACAGGAGCATCAATTTCCTTGGCAGATGGGTGGGATCGTAAGTGGTGGTACTTTTTATGTGTAGGTAACTGCTCTCCTCCTAGGGTAAGCGGAATGAACATCTTTGGCTGAGATTCTTTTAATTTAATTTTTTTCAACCAGTAGTAAAAAGTGGAAAGAACTATCCCCTCGTTGGCACAAAAATCCCGGACAGTTAGCCCCGATTCCTTTTGCCGCTTTAATAAATCCTGAAACAAAGCTTCGGTCATAATGATAACTTTTGCCGGCAAACTTAGCGTCTCAGGATTTTTTTAGCAATAAGTACCAGACTGAATGCTTACAAACATACAGGAAAAATACCATGTAATGTTTTTCCTCAGCTGATGTAAAATCGAATAGTTGTAAACAAAAGCCTCATTTCAAACCAAGCATGATTCCGGTGAAAACCACACGTGGTTTGGGTTGGGATCACACGTGGTTTTGATAGAAACCACGTTAGGTTTTGGGTCAAACCACGTGTGGTTTTTTTTATCATACAAAATCAGCCGGTAATTTTCTTAAAACCGGCCTCTTTCAGCGCTGCCAAAATCCGGGCGCCGGTATGTTTTTTTTTAAGTTGTTCTGATTCCATCCATCAATTTTGAACACAAAATTAATCACTATATTGGCTCATAATTAATGATTGTAAAATTTTCATCTTTAAACGAAAATATTGAGTTGCTGAGAGAATACAACTTATAAGACTCAAAAACAAAGCATTAGAAATACCTGTATTGCTCCGGCGCTTTCCCCTTCCTTTCAACAATTTTCGGATTCAAGGGGAGCGGACCGTTGCTGTCGATTTTCTCCAACACGATGTCGAATTCCCAGGAGTCGCCATAATCGAAAAAATATAAAATCCGCTGGCCTTCGTAAAGTTCCAGCTCACCGATGTTCACTTCGTTAACGTAAGGGCCGTTTTCGCTGTTGGGTGATTCATAGGCATTCCTCGAATACCTTTTGGCATCCATAAAAAACGAATACAAATGATCATCGTCGAAATCGAAAGCATCCTGAATAGCCTCGTGCAAATCCAGCAAGGTATGCAGGTGCGAAAGTTGGATTTTGCGCCATACGCCCGGCGAAACGCTTACTTTAAAAAGATAGCTTCCTTTTTCGATTTGGGGCTTTACCGAAACCGTATTTTGAATCGCGCCTCCGGGGAAAACCGGCGCCATCATTTTGTATAGCGGCACAAAATCCGGATCATCACGAACATCCCCCCGATAGAAGCCCAATTCTTTTAACAAGAGGGTGTTCCATCGAACAATTTCCTGCCCCGCGAGAATTTTGGATAAGTCAACTCCCAATTCAGTTGGGATAACTGCGGCTATTCTGAATAATTTGCTGAATTCTCCATTGAGACTTGTAAAATACTATGATATAATTCGGTTTAAATCGAAAAATATTGTAGTTTTTTTCGGTTTATTTTGTTAACCCTGGAAACCATAAAAAAGTCTGTTCTGCTTGAAAAGATTCTTTCTGCTCTTGCATTGCAAATCGAAAACGAGGTATCCTACAATGAACTGACCCTATTGCTCAACTCCGATAAGGAAACCATTGAAAAATATATTGATTTGCTGGAAAAAAACCGGCGTCATTTTCAGGCTCGGGGCATTGAGCCGAAATGTTAGAAATGAAATAAAAAAAGGGCGTAAAATTTATTTCCACGATAATGGAATACGTAATGCAGTTCTCGGTAATTTTTCTCCTCTGGCCATGAGAACAGACAAAGGTGCTTTATGGGAAAATTTTCTTATCAGTGAACGATTCAAATACATAGGGAATAGTGAGTTGGAAGTAAAATCATGGTTTTGGAGAACCACCCAGCAACAGGAAATCGATTACATCGAAGAATGGGAAAATAAGTTACGTGCTTTTGAATTCAAATGGAACCCGCTGAAAAAAGTCCGATTGTCCAAAACTTTTTCCAATGCTTATCCCAACCACGAATTTACGGTAATAACCCCTGACAACTTTCATGAGTTTGTGAAATAGGTTACGACGCCAATGGTTACTTTAAGAATAGCGCAGAAACACTTTCGCCCCGGGATAAATATTTGAGTTTTGCCGATGGCCGGGATGCCGGAAAGTGGATGGCGGGTTGGCCAATCCTCAGGCGACTGTGACAGTGGTATTTGGTTGGATATGGCCGATAGTTTATGCAACTGATTTTGGATTTCAAATCAATTGTTTTAATTTTGGTGGTATAGAAAATGCAAAAATGGTAGTGCGATGGAAAAAATAACATTGAGCTTGCATAATCCTTCGTTAAAAAAGCAGATTAAGGCTTACGCACAAAAAAAAGGCCTGACTGTTTCGGGTATTGTTGAGAATTACCTGCAGAATCTGATAAAACTGGAAAGACAAAAAGCCGAAATGGATTATGAATTACCGTATGAATTGGATTCATTGCTTGAGGGTATAGAAGTAAGCGACGAACTGCAAAAAAAAGATTACAAAACCTTAAGGGAAGAAATGTATGCCAGTCGTGCCGAATAAATGTTAATTTTGAAGATGCTCTGATAAATTCACTGGCAGAAACCAATAATATGGATGCAATCCTTACCAATAATGTTTCAGATTTTATCAAATCAGATTTACCGGTATATCGTCCGGTCGATTTTATTGCACTATTCAGATAACTGGTTTGTTATGATCAAAATAAAATTGCGAAGTGATGAAAACACAACTTTTTGCACCCGATATCGATAATATCATCAACAACATTAAATGGGAAACGGCTCCGATAAACCCTGATATTTATCAAAAACTGAAAAATGTTTATGCTGTTTTCAGTTGTATAAAACCAATTAGTGACGATGAGTTAAGGGAAACCTGGCTGGAAGTGGATAGAGGACCAATAGAAGCTTTCGGTAATTTTGAAGAATTTCATGAAAGCGGGGAGGTTGAAACCCGGAATGATTTTGACCAACTTTGGAAAGATTATTACCCTGAGGAAACAAAATGGTACAAATTTCAGACAGCCAAATACGAGGATAATTTGTATTTCTATTTTGGCGGAAAACTACTGTGGACGGTTAAATTCCGTTTGAACTGCGTGATGCGGATGAAATTGTTCGCATGTTTACAGGAGAAGATTTTATTGGTATAGTGCCCGATACAGTTTCCCCGCAGTATTGTCACAGTCTTTTCCCTGAAGAAGACCGGATCATTGATTTTATGAATTTAGGGTCGGATAAAGAAATTGTTCCGGCTGTTGTGGAAAAAACGCAGTGGTATCCATTGGGGAGAATTGAGATTTTTAGTTGATTCTTTCCTGCCGGAATAGATTTGTTTTAAAATAGTTCCATTGATAATTTGAATTTATTTGAACAATCCATAAAAAATCACACCCACCTCTCCGTCAATAAAAAATCAGCAATATGCATGTGTTTTATTCCTTCAATATTGTCTTTCCAAAATTCATCCATTGTAATTACATATTTGGGATGATTGTCTTTTATTTCGAGTAGCGGAGTAAATTCACGATCAATTGTCGATTTTTCAACCATTTTGTAGGCTACCTGAACATATATTTTGTTCTCATTTTTTAGGGTTGTAACCATAAAAACACAAACAATTGCAATGTTTTTATGTCCATGATCTTGAAATCATTTAGTTTTCTCCAAACTCCCCATTAACTCATAAGCGATTTTGTTGCTATCAATCCGCATCATACTCTCCTCGGCGCTGCCGTAGCTGAACAGATTTATGCTGCCGTACCAAACAATTTTCTGGTCGATGACGGCAAATTTCTGATGAATGTTCGGTTTGTAAACCAATTGAATGCCGGCAGTCTTCATTTGTTCGGTAGCTTCTTTCCAGGCTGTTAAATCTTTGTTTTGGAAATCTTCAGAAGGACGGGTTACCACAGTAACATTCACTTTTTTTGCAAGGGCAGGTTCCAAATTTCGCATGATTTGCTGTGTCCTTTTTTTAGTCACAAACGGACTTACAATCAGAATGTCTCGTTTTACATGGTTGATATCGTTTGAAAAAACCGGATAGAAATTACTTTTATCGAAAATGATGTCCACGTTTTCTTCCTTCACTGCGGAGGAGGGAAAAAGTTCACCTTTCATTTTATAACCGATGGAAGCATATCCCGAAAGGCGTCGGTTGTACATCCGCTCAAACATCCGCACATGGATGTCGATATAGTCGAAGATAAGGGCCTCTTTTTTGCCTTTGAACAGCCGGTGCAATCGGCCAGCATATTGCTGGAGCGTCCCTTTCCACGAAATGGGCATCGCCAGAAACAGCGTGTCGAGCCGGGGTTCGTCGAAGCCCTCGCCAATAAACCGGCCGGTTGCGATAATCGTTACCGGTTTATCTTTGGGAGATTCCGATATTTTCTGCATTATTTCCCTGGTGTCTTTGTTTCCCATTCCGCCAGTAACTGAAATGGAATCCGGAATTTTGTCCTTTACCATTTCAGACAGTATTTTTACATGCTCTACCCTTTCGGTGAGGACAATGCAGTTTTTACCTTTTTGGTAGCATTTTACCACATCGTCAATAATCAGTTGATTTCTGATTTCATTTTTTATTATTTCGCCATACAATTCCTGAATGGTCCACTCTTTTTCTTCCTTTTCAGCCAAAGAATGAATCCTGAAAGAAGTAAACCGGGGAACAATGTAATGATCAAACGGTCTTTTTTCAGCTTGTTTTTTTGCATCGTCGCGGTAACGAATGGGACCGCAATACATGAAAATGATGGGGTGGTGGCCGTCTTTCCGCACGGGAGTGGCGGTTAAGCCATACACATATTTTGCAGAAACATTCTTAAGAATCGATTCAAAACTGAATGCAGGAACATGGTGGCATTCATCCACAATCACCAATCCGTAATCTTTAACAAAATCCTTTACTTCATCCATTCTCGATAGCGATTGCATGATGGCAATATCGATGATTCCATTTCGGGTTTGTTTTCCGCCGCCAATCTGTCCAATAATATTCCCGGCCTTTTTGTTCTGTTTGCCATTAATTTTTATCTGTTCATGCACAGTCAGGAATTCACTGAGTTTTTCTTTCCACTGATTGACGAGGCTGACTTTATTGACTAAAATAAGCGTGTTCACTTTTCGTTCGGCAATGATTTTGATGGCTGCAACGGTTTTACCGAAGGCAGTGGTTCCGCAAAGGACTCCTGTGTTGTTTGCCAGCATATTTGCCACAGCAAAGGGTTGTTCTTCCCTTAATTCACCGTTAAATACGACATCAATTTTTTCTCCCGGATTGGTTTTATCAACCCAGGTTGATTTTACCTTTATTTCGTCCAGTAATTTTTTCAAATCCTGCTCACAGCCCCGCGGTAAACATACGTAATCGCTGGTTTCATCGGCACATGATATAACCCGTGGTTTGTTGAAAGTTGACAACCGCATGGCCTGGGCTTTGTAAAATTCAGGGTTTTTAAAGGCAGCCAGTCTTTTTAGCCGGGTTAAAGCTTTTGAGGAGAATCCGTGTTTGAGGATGAAAAGCATATTGGCCTTTACAATTTCAACCGTTTGATGGAAATCCTTTTCCTGAAGAACTTCCTTATTCCTTTCCCACGGTTTTGGTGGTTCTTTTTCTTCATCATCCCTTTTCAGAAAACCGAGTTCATTCCCCTGGCTTAACTGTTCAATAAAGGATTCTATATTTTCCTGCGACAGCCGTTTTGCGGAAGATAAAAACACCCACTGATCATTGTACGGCAGGAAGTTTTCATCGATAAAAACGCTGTTATCTTTTTCGCGGGCCGCTTTTTGCAACGGCAGCGCAATTAAATTTCCGAACCCTCCTTTGGGCATGGTGTCCTGGTTGGGGAACAACCTGTCGTACGATTTAAAAGCAATTTCATGCCGCTGGTTCATGGCATAGGTGAGCAAAGCGCTTCCAAATTTCCGTGCTTTTGTGGCTGAAACCGGCTCTTCAAAGAAAAACCACACATGACCGCCAATTCCTGACCGGGAGCGTTCTATTGCGATAGGTATCGTAAATTCAGTGCAAACTTTTCTAATTGTTGCAACATCTTTTTGCCACTCTTTACCATCGAAGTCAATAGCCAGAAACCAGCAGGTTTCGTCCGGCAGCAGCGGATAAATCCCGGCAACTGTTTTTCCTCGCAGATGCTCTTCAATGGCTTGAATGTTTAGCTCCAGGAAATCTTTGTTTTTGCAGGCTGAACATTTAATCTTAGGCTTTTGGCAAATTCCCGGAATCCATTCATTGCCACAGGCAGGAGAATAACCCGAAGTTCCTTTTTTGCTGTTTTCCCACCGGGTTGCAAAAACATCATTTCGGCCTCTGAATAGTAACTTGAATAAATTTACTTTTTCTGCCGGAGATGATTGTTTGTCAACGGGTTTTGTTTTTATTACATCTGATAGAATATCAGGATTTTCAGTTTTATACGGGTACCTGGTAATTTCCTCAACTTCTTCCCGTTCGGTCTCTTGCCCGTTGTGGATTTGGTTTTCAAGCAGCCGGACTCTTTCTTTAAGTTGCCTGTTTTCAGCTTGAAGTGTGCGGTATTTTTCTGTCAATTCATTAAAATTCATACAATAAGCAGCTATTTGTAAAAACAACTTGTAAGTTAATAAAAACCTTATAAAATATGGATTGTTTTTTTTGTCCGGCACTCCAAAAACCTTATAATTGATTTTTCGTTTTGCAGATTTTGAAACAAAGATTGAATGAGCACTGACAACTATTATTTAAAAGAACTTATAAAACGGCACATTAATTTTTACACCTCATCCGAAGTCATAAGCAGGGGCCAGAAATTGTATGAAAACGACAAGGTTTTTTTTGATGAGTATATTGAAAAAACGGACTCCTGGAAATTTACGGTAGAGGGTTCCCAAAAATACAACGTTTTAATTAAGGGGGTAAACAATAAGGACATACAAACCAGTTGCACCTGCCCGTTCGACTGGGGAAGTATTTGCAAACACACCGTGGCGGCGTTGCATTTTGTGTCTGATAACCTGGGCGAACAGCAAACTTTGCAATACCAAAAGCAACCGCCAGCTTTGTTGCCACTGAGCAACAGAACCGGGGAAAAATTTGGCTATGAAATTCCGGATTATCAGCATATCGACATTGATTTTATAAGAAGAAATACTTCTCCGCGTGTTCTGAACCAACTGATATATTACAGCAACTTAAAATTGTACAATTCCGTTAAGATTACCAACGAATCAATATCCTTTATTTCCGGCAATGCCAATTTCAACGTGAAGTTTTACAAAGTGGATGGGAAAGTGTATATAACGGCGCCACAGGCAGCAAACTCATCGAAGTTAACAATTGATGAAGCGCATTGCCTCAAACTCATTGCCAATTCGCCCATGCCCAATATACTTGATGAAATCTTTAGCGGAAGAATTTTGGAAAAAGAAAAGGAAAAATTGGCCCGGTTCGGTTTGCCTGAAAATACTGACTTTAACGAATACTTTACTTACATTTTTACAGAACAGGACGGGTTGATGTTTCATCCGTCGAAAAAAGGGATGGGTTTGCTCCCGGTAACCGAAGACAGCAACCATCCTGTCACCCAATTGCTGGAAAAATTGAACAGTGATGAGTTGTTTCTAACCGAACTTCCGGGAAAAAAGGAAGACCGGGAACTGGGTTTTGTGCTGAGAAAAGGCTTCCGATATTACAGCAGTTACGAAGGTGGGTATAATGATTTTTATGATGATGACCGGAATAAACAGTACCAAATAATACCCATTGCAGGTAAAACCCGAAAAAATAATCCACTCGAACTATCCACCCACATTAAAGAATACGATGAGGAAATGGATGACCGGTTCATCATTGGCAAAAGCGAAAATGCAAAAAAACTTTTACGCTTAATCGATGAAATTGAAGATAGTTTAGGTACCGATTTTCAGTTAATGAAAAAGGCTTTTGCCTACCTTCAAAACGAAAAGCTGGTGTATGGGTTGGATGATAATGCCGATAAAATCAGAAAAAAGGATTTGCTGGATATTACCCTGTCTCCGTTACCGGCTGATGTGGTTTTTGAAGTTTCGAAAAAAAAGGAGTTTTTAACCCTGGATTTAAAAATTAAATTGGGGCAAGAATTGCAAAAACGCAAAGTTTTCCGTTCCAAACCCGAAGATAACTATATTTTTAAATCAGGTTCAACTTATTATTTTGCAAGAAGCGAAAAAGTGGCGCAAATGATTGCCGAATTCCCCGAAATAGTTAAAATGGTCGCTTCTTTTAAAAACGAATTCTTTAACCAGGTAATAGGGCCAATCTCAGAAAATTTTGAAGTTCAGTTCAAAACAGGAACTTTTAAAAGCGAAACCATTGAACTGGATTTTCGGAAAAAACAATTATTTCTGTCAGAACAGGATGAATATGTGGTTTTTACGCCCCGTGTGGAATACGATTACAATGTTTCGGCGGTGTTAAGCGCCACAGGAAATATCCTGGTAAATAATGGCGAAGTAATTACCGAATACAAAAGAAATTTCGAACTTGAAAACGATTTTCTGAATTCGCTTTCCGAATTGCACCCCAGGTTTGAAGACCAGAAAAGCCGAAAGCAATTCTACCTGCATTACAGTGATTTTACAAAAGATTTGTGGTTTTACCGTTTTTTCGACCAATTGCAGGCGCTTAATGTGGAAGTGTTTGGGCTCAAGGAATTGAAAAAATTCCGTTATTCGCCCTACAAAGGAAAAATAAACACCTCGGTAGCATCGGGCCAGGATTGGTTTGAAGTGGATATATCCATAAGTTTTGGTGATAATCGGGTTACCCTGAACGACATCAAAAAAGCGGTGCTTAACAAACAGCGCTACATTCAGTTAAAAGACGGTTCGGCAGGTATTTTACCATCGGAGTGGTTGCATAAACTTGAAAAATATTTCAGGCACGGCGAAATTAAAAAAGACAAACTGGAGATATCGAAACTGCGGTTTTCAGTAATTGACGAATTGTTTGACAACCTCGAAGATTCCGAAATTTTGCAGGAAATTGCAGAGAAAAGACAGCGCCTGAAAAAATTCACCAACATTAGCGAAACCGAAGTTCCCAAACAGATAAAAGCTACGTTACGGCACTACCAGAAAGAGGGGTTGAACTGGTTGAATTTTCTGGATGAAATGCAGTGGGGCGGCATCCTGGCCGACGACATGGGGCTTGGAAAAACGTTGCAGGTACTGGCATTTCTGCAACTTCAGGCCCAAAAAAAGATGGGGGTGAATTTAGTAGTTGTGCCCACCACGTTGCTTTTTAACTGGGAAAAAGAGCTGAAAAAATTTGCCCCCAAATTAAAAGCCTTTTATTATTACGGCAGCGACCGGGAGAAAAATACCGGCGATTTTGCCAACTACGACCTGGTTTTTACCACTTACGGAATTCTGGTGCGCGACATTGAAATTCTGAGCCGGTTCAAATTTAATTATGCCGTGCTCGATGAATCGCAGGCCATAAAAAATCCGGCTTCGCACCGCTACAAGGCTGCCTGCCTGATTAAGGCGCGCAATAAAATTGCCCTTACCGGCACACCAATCGAAAACAGTACGTTCGATATATTTGCACAAATGAATTATGCCAACCACGGTTTTCTGGGCGGCGTGCAAAAATTCAGGGAGAACTATTCAACGCCCATCGACAAAGATGAAAACGAGCTAATTGCAGGCGAATTGAATAAAATAATCAATCCTTTTGTGCTGCGGCGCACCAAAGAAATGGTGGAATCGGAATTGCCCGAAAAAACTGAGAATATATTGTATTGCGAAATGGAAAACGAACAACGCCGCATTTACGATGCCTACCGCAATGAATACCGCAACCGGGTGCTCAATAAAATTGATGCAGAAGGAATAGGAAAATCGAAAATGATGGTACTGGAAGCATTAACACGACTACGCCAGATTTGCGACTCCCCTGTACTTTTGAATTCCGATGAAATAGCCGAAACCCAGTCGGTAAAAATCAGGGAACTGATGCAGCACATTCTTCACAAAACAGGCAAACACAAAATTCTGGTTTTCTCTCAGTTTGTGAAAATGCTGGGGTTAATCCGGGACGAACTGGCCAAACTGAACATCGAATACGAATACCTCGACGGGCAAAGCAGCAGCAAACAACGCGAGCAATCAGTCAATAATTTCCAGGAAAACGAAAACCTGCGGGTGTTCCTCATCAGTTTGAAAGCCGGCGGAACAGGGCTGAATTTAACCGCTGCAGACTATGTGTATTTGGTTGATCCCTGGTGGAACCCGGCAGTTGAAAATCAGGCCATCGATCGTTGCCACCGAATCGGGCAAGACAAAAAAGTGTTTGCCTACCGCATGATTTGCAGAAATACCGTGGAGGAAAAAATCATTGATCTTCAGAATAAGAAGAAAAAAATCGCAGGAGACATCATCCAAACCGACGAAAGCATCCTGAAAAAACTGAATAAAAACGATATCAACGAGTTGTTTTCATAAATCGAAAATTTTATGCAACAATTTCAACCCGGTTCCCGTCGGGATCAAGAATAACACTTTCATAGTATCCGTCACCGGTGGTGCGGGGTTCACCAACAACCTGAAAGCCATCCT
>JAHYIT010000122.1 GCA_019429205.1 Mariniphaga sp.
ATCTCGTGGACACCATTGGCGTGCGTCAGGGTGCATTTACGAAGGAGACCCCTCTCAATCAACTGGTAAGCGAGCTGATAAATTTCCCGGAGATTGACTACGATGACAATGCCGAACTGTTGAATAAACTTGCCTTACAAGCCATAAATCATTTGAATAACTCGCTGGATGACAGCAAAGAGCTTCCGCTTTTAATCCGCCAGTACCGGAAGGTGATTGCCGGTAAGATTTACGACCAGATGAAGCAACACTTCCATGTGAGTGAACCGGACTACGGTACGCCAAATGTGCTTCCGTTTGTGAAAATTGAAGACTGGAATTTTACCGTGGTTTCAGGCTACGGCTACAAGGACTACCGCGAAACCGTCACACCGGTGAATACCATCCCGAAATATGTGTTCAGAGGTTTTGAGAAAGCCTGCCATTTCGAGTATAAATTCGACTCAAAAACCGAGAAGGACCATGCGTATATTCTGGAAAACGATAAGCACGTGATAAAATGGCTTCGTCCGGCACCCAACCAGTTCCGGATATACTGGGCAAACAACTCGCGCCAGTACTATCCAGACTTTGTGGTGGAAACCGAAGATACCCTTTACCTGGTGGAAACCAAGGCAGAAGACCAGATGCAGGCTTCGGACGTGCAAAGCAAAAAAGCAGCCGCCCTGAAATACTGCAAGTACGCCACAGAGTTTACTGTCGCCAATGGCGGCAAACCCTGGAAGTACATGCTTGTACCGCACAACGAGGTTACCTTGTCAACCGGGTTTAAATATTTGGAGCGGTTTGCTATTGATGAATAATTTGAAGTGTAACCTACCGAAATTAGTTTTTCACTTTTTCACTCAGCTTATCTAACAAGAGTGAGGAAATTTCCGGTGATTCATTTCATTATTAATATGTTAGTAATAAATATTACTGCTTATCCACTTAAAGCAAGTAAAGATTTTTCCATTTGAGTCTGCAATATTTTTTGATTATAATTATTTGTATATCAGTCGTTTGTATCTTTAACAAAATGAGAATATCTCTAAAAATTAATCAACTTGCCTGAAGGAGATAAGCAGTTAAATATTTTCATGCGAATAACAGACAAAATATCTATTTTATGACAGCGATGAATGATGAGTACGAAAGTAAAAGGACAATTGAAGAAGTGCTGGATATGGAGACCGGCGAATACGTTTCCGCTAAAGAATTCTTCAAGCAACCAGAAAGTGTAGTTATGCACTATCGGAGATTGCAGGAGGAAGCAATCCAGTTCCATCAAAAAACAAGGTTTGTTTGCTCCAATTGCCAGCAAAATGTAAAAATATCAGGAAAAGCAACAAAGCGTGGTCAGGTTTCTTACTTTGCTCATCTATACGACAGTGACGACTGTGAAATAAAAACATCGAATAACTTATCAAAAGAGGATATTGAACGGGAAAAATTCCTCTTGTTAAAAGAGAGTGAGAGGCATATAAACCTCAAAAATAAAATATATTGCGCACTTACAGATGAAGGAAGTGTTAGCAAAGGCATTACAAATGTTGTAGTAGAAAAGAGATTTGTAAGTAAAAATCCTTTGCTAAATTGGAGGCAACCGGATGTATATGCTGAGTTTAATGGAAAAAAGGTCGTTTTTGAATTGCAGCTCTCTACAACATTTCTGAGTGTAATTGTTGCAAGGGACATTTTCTATCAGCTTAACGACACCTTTATTATTTGGGTTTTTAATTTTCAGGCTAATCAGCAATTTGTAAATTTCAACAACTTAATGTGTAAAGATATTTATTATGCGAATAGACGGAATGCATTTATTTTTGATGAAGAAGCGCAATGGAGGTCGGAACAAGAAAAGGAATTGGTTTTACTTTGTGTTTGGTTTGAACCTTTGATAAAGAATGGAAATTATATAGCTGACTCAGGTATTCGAAAAGAAAAATACATTAAATTCTCCGAACTAAATTTCGACCCCAAAGATTACAAACCGTATTACGTTGATGCTGATGCGTTGTTTTTGAAATATGAACCTGAACAGTTAGCGCGCAGGCAAATTTTTGAAAAGCAGGAACGATTAAGAATTGAAGATTATATTTTAAAAGCGCGAGAAACAGAAGAAATCAACAAAGCCATTCAAAATAGTATAGATAATGGTGGAGACCCTCCTCAACCAATTGAAATTAAGGGGAAATGGGGATATACATTTGATGGAAAAATTGTTGTTGAACCTAAATATACTGAAGCCCATGCTTTTGATTCCAATTTACTGGCAAAGGTTAAGCGGAACAAAAAATATGGGTTTATAAATATTTTTGGAGAAGAGGTAATTCCATGCCAGTATCTTGAGGTTTTCGAGTATTTTGATAATAAATGCGTTGTAAGAAGAGGCAAAGAATGGCTTCAGATTGATAATTCGAATAATATTTTGAAAGAGTATGAATCAGTCGATAAAATATCAGTCATTGATTCAGAACACAAACTGCTCTTAACAGAATATCGAAGTGGGAGATTTAGAGAATGTGGTGTTTTATCTTTGTCGGGAGAAGAAAAAGTGGCAAATTCATATTGGTTGATTTCTGCTTCAAATAACAATGCTCTGGTTGCATGGAAAGAAAAAGATGACCATTTATATCACCATTCACCTGCCATTCTTCCTCTAAAATATGATTTTATTGGAGAATTAGTGTGTGAACGAATAAAAGTACGGCAGGAAGGTAAATGGGGGTATATAAACGAGAAAGGCGTGGAAGTCATTAATTGCCAGTTTGATGAAGTTGGAAATCTTATTGGAGAGGCTAATGTTAGGTTAAATTCAAAATGGGGAAGAATTGATGAACACGGGAAATGGATTTTCCCTTGTATTTATGATAATATTTTTTCACTTCGAACTTATGGGTATGACAAAACTGTTCATAATGATAATTTTCAAGTAACACTCAACGGACTTTCAGGTATAGTTTCTAAAACAGGAGAAGAGGTTATCCCCATTATTTACAATTACCTTGGAAGTTTTAAGAACGGGGTTGCAAAAGTTAATATCAATGAAAAATGGGGGTACATTAACGAGGCTGGGGAAACATTTATTCCTATTGTTTTTAACAGAGTTATAGCTCTAAGAGGGCTCGCAGATGACTCAAGATACTTAGGCATTGAACATACTCTTGAAAAAGAAAAAATAAAGGACAAACAAAATGTTCTTAGACATTTCAGTGTTTCAGATATGAGTGGATACTTACATATCTATGATTGCCCTGATGGTTTCGTAGGTATCATTAATAATAAAGATGAAACTGAGGAGTATATATTTGATTCTTATAACTGCTTTAAAAATGGTCGAGCAATCGCGCATAAAAATGGATTTTGCGGAGTAGTTGACATGGAACTGAATTCAATCGTTGACTTTAGATATGACGATATTAAACCACTTACTGAGGAGGGGTTTTTAAAGGCAAAGAAGAAATCTTTGTGGGGAATAGTGGATTATAATGGAAAAGAAATCGTACCTCACACTTATGACGAAATAAATAATTTCAATGATGAATTTTTGCTAGTGAAAAAAGATGGTTGTTTAGGCACGATATCAACCAATTTCGAAGAAGTTATCTCTCCTATTTATCAGTCAATTTCGCGCAATAAAACTGGGCTTTTAAAAGTACAATTGAGTGACTTTTTTGGTTATATAGATTTAAAGAATAATATTATTATTCAACCAAAATACAAATGGATAAGTGATAATTTCGATGAGACAATAACTATAAAACTAAGAGATGGGTCAAACAGAGAAATTTCAGGTTTAGCAAAATATGTCATTATTATTAATGGCTATCAGGAACGACGTGGTTATGTTAATATTAAAGGAAAGGAGTATTGGCAATATTGGAAGGACGATTTATATTACAGAGGGAATAGAAACAGATGGTAAATATTCATCGTAAAACGGTCAAATAACTGTTTTTAAAGCACATAGAATAATGGGGAAGTCAGATATACAAAAAGCGTAATGTTAGGTAAAAAGGTATATGGATTTCCGCTTTGCAATCTGAAAGTAACCGATAAAAATTCGCCTAACTACCAATTAATTGACGATTACCAGGTTTGGTTTGCGAACAGGTAAAATTGACTTACAGAGCGAATTACCAAAAAGTCAGGGAAAATGATACTGATTAAACCAAAAAAGATACCCATGATGCTGAAAATGATACCGAGTTGTCGAAAATGATACTGATAAAGTTTAAACTATTTATCAATTAATAAAATAAAAAACTAAACTTTGTTTTTTAAATGAATAACTCTATGACAGAAGAGCATCTTAAAAATTTCATTTCAATGGGCGAAGGCTACCAGGCGGAGTTTAAGCTACAACTACCCAAAAAAGCCAGCCAGATTGCTGAAGAGGTTTGTGCTTTTGCAAACGCTTCAGGAGGTGTTCTGGTAGTGGGTATGAATGACCAGGGAGATGCCATCCATACCGAACTCTCCAACAAAAATTTGTCTGACGTTCAGAACGCAATAAACAACATCAATCCCCGCATATATTGCAGAATGGAGAACGTTACAGTTAACGGAATCCGCCTTTTTATTATTGAAGTGCCTTCAGGTGAAAATAAACCTTATGTGCTGTCAGGAGCCATCTATGTGCGGATTGGTCCCAATACTCAAAAACTTTCTACGGCGGAGGAAATGCGGGAGTTCTTTCAGAGATCGGATAAAATTTTCTTCGACGAAGCTCCATGTCCGGGATTCAATTTCCCCGACGATATTGATCAGCAAATTTTTGATTTTTTCTTGTTGGAATCCGGAATTACTTCCACAACACCAAAACAGCAGGTATTTGAAAATTTACGGCTTTTCGATTCCGAAAGCAAGGTCAAAAACGCAACGGTGCTTTTCTTCGGTTCTGAACCTCAAAAGTTCATTGAGAAAGCTATTACCCGTTGTGTGGCTTACGATGGCGAAGATAAGCGTTTTATTGCCGATGATAAGCGATTTGGTGGTCCGCTATACAGCCAATATAGGAATACCTTAAACTGGATAAAAGGGAAGATAAACGTAGGTTACGACATCGAGGGGCAAGGTGCCGGTCCGCGCAAGGAAGTCTGGGAGATTCCAGAAACCGTATTCAAAGAAGCCATTGTTAATGCCCTCTCACACCGCGATTACTATGAGAAAGGAGCAACTATCCTAATTGAAGTTTTTGAAAATCGGGTGGAGATAACGAATCCGGGTGGGTTGGTAAGCGCGATTTTACCAGAGCAGTTTGGCACCAAAAGTTTTTCGCGAAATCCACTGGTCTTTGGTCTTTTCAGCCGTATGAACCTGGTTGAACAGGTTGGCTCAGGTATTCAGCGAATGAAAAACCTGATGAGAAGTGTTGATCTGCCTGAACCTGCTTTTCTTTTCGACGGAATGTTTTCTATCGTCTTGCATCGTCCGGTAAACTGGTCTCAGAAACGCAGTAAATTCCTGAACAGACTTACGGAAAACCAAATGAAGATTATGGATTTGATTGCTGAGAATCCGGGAATTACGAAAAAGATTCTGAGTGCAAAATTGCAGGTTGGAACTACTACAATTGATAACAATATTCGAAAATTGAAAGAATCGAATTTACTCAGCAGAACTGGCAGTGATAAAACAGGGAAATGGGTAATTTTATAGAAAAAATGATTATATGGGTGGAAAGGTGGGTGGTAAGAACAATGGACTAATTTTAAGTTTGAAGCTCAATGTTTTGATTTATAGCATTTTGGCAAATAGGACAAGAAAGGAAAGTGGGTAGTAAGCGGGGTAGTAAAAAAGAGAAGTTTTGGACGAGGTAAAATCATCAGCTGGCTTCCGAAAATTGGGAAGGGTATAAGAAACCGATAGAGGAGCTTTGCAAACCCGTTTGATTTTCATTATCTGCAAATAAATTTTCCCTTATTTGCAGAAAACACGTTAAGTGCAATTATAAGAAGCTATACTCCCACTTGGTCCTTACACCTACCAGTAAATCCCATCGCCAGAAGCATGAATCCTTCACGGTTCATCAGGAACTTTTCGTAAATTCTTCCCTTAGCATCCTTGTAAGTGCTTGGTTTAAAGTAATCAGCCAAAGTGCATTTACTCACTTCGGTCAAAGTTTTCAGGAAATCCTGTGCTTGCTGAGTTCTCAGCCAATCAACCGGTCTTTTTCCAAAAGGTTTCGCCATTTCAGTGGGCTTCATCCTTGAATTCAGGGTTGAAGAAAATGAAAAGGGAGGAGGCTGGTTTCAGCCTCCCTTCATTCCCATCCATCAAATTTCAAACGTTCCCGTCCACTCGCGTGCTATGGTCCAGTTCTGCATTTCCATAAAGAATGTCAGCTTTGAATTCAGGACTACCTGAAAATCGCCAAATTGCCTGCCTGACCTGAATGCGCCAACAGCCAGCAGCAAATGGTAGTTTACGAATGGATTGTTTTCGGGTTTAAGTTCGTACCAGTAAAGCACAGTTTTGTGTTCGTCCACCAGCTTCACCAAGTCTTCTGCCTTACCCTCAGGTACCTTAAACAGCATAATCAGCGGTAATTTGTACCCGACTGCTTCCAGGTCGATAACCGCCCTCACAAACCTGATAATCCCGTTTTTGAGCAGGTTTTGGAACCGCGTGTAGGTCGGACTCTCGGTTAAGTCGATTTTGTCCGCCAGCTCTTTGTACGTTATCCTGGCATCGTCTTTCACGATGTTCAGAATTTGGACATCTTTCCAGTCCAACTGCATTTTTCTTGACATATCAAAAAATTTAAAAGTTAATAACCCCCCACCCCAACGCAGGGCAAGGCACGGTAGGGGGAGGTCAGAATAAGGTGGTGGGCGCACAGGCAGGGGCTGAAAAAAAATTTTTTCTGAAAAATTTCAGGGCTTAAATTCGCTCATTCTCTATAATTTCGTTGTAGTATATTTTTTAGTATACTTTAAGATACCTTTTTGGTATCTAACTCCAAAACTTCGGGTTTCTTTGGTTTTATTACAGGATTAACCGGAATTATCCCTCACTTTGTTACAACTTTTTCCAAAAACTACCCTCACTTTGTTACAAGATTTGCGAAAAATAACCCCCAATCTGTGACATTCAACTGCAAATTACCCTGACTTTTCTACATCATTTCGTAAAATAACTTGTATTTTGTGTTGAAAAACTGAAGAATAATGAATGAACTTTTTAACTGGTGCGTGGAATTTTTGGTCTGGCTGGCTGATTTGGTTGGCATGACCTATGAAGAAGTCAATATCTGGATTTTTGTAATAATTGAGCCTCTGGTGTTTGTGCTTATGCTGTGGGTGATAATCAGGCAACGAAGAAAATTCCGGAAAATTCAAATTCAGCAATTAAAGGATGTTGAAAAGCAAACTTGAGGGAAATATTATCTGTCTTTTCCAAAAAAAATCGAGTAACCTAATCTAAAATTCAGGTTAGTGTCTGTAAGTGATTGTGTAAATATTTTTTGCTATTTTTGTTATATGGACACAAGGGCGGATATGATAAAGAAAAAGATAGTAAGACGGGTTAGTGAAATTGACCCGGACGCTGAAGTTTACCTATTCGGTTCAAGAGCAAGAGGTGATTTTAAGAAAGATTCCGACTGGGATTTATTAATTTTAACGAACTATCCGGTTACATTGAAAGATGAACAACGATACAGACATCACCTTATTCCTTTGGAATTGGAAACAGGGGAAGCTTTTTCAACATTATATCAAACCCGGGAAAATTGACATCAAATACAGCCAGCTATATTCCGATTTATTTGACTGGCGGCAAAAAGGGGATTACAATGATTTCTTTGATTTATCAGAAGAGGAAGTAATACCACTTATTGAACCGGTTGAAGAGCTTATGAGACTGATAAAATCCTTACCGATAATTACTTAATGATACGTTAAAAAACATCATGGAAAAAGTAAAAAACGCGCTGCTCGGAATAGCAGTCGGCGATGCCCTTGGTGTTCCGGTTGAATTTAAAACGAGGGAATACCTGGAGCAGCATCCGGTAACCGGAATGACCGGAAACGGAACATATAACCAACCTCCCGGCACGTGGTCGGACGACAGCTCCCTTACATTTTGCCTTGCAGAAGCGATTGCTGAAGGTTACAGTCTTGAACGTACTGCCAGGAAATTCATCCGCTGGCGCAACGAAGGCTATTGGGGAGCCCACCATAGCGTTTTCGACATCGGAGCCACAACCAACATTGCTATTTCCCGCCTTGAATACATTCTGGAAAATGGAGGCGAAGGGGAGTTGAAGAAACTGAAAGAAACACAGGATGAATATGAAAACGGCAATGGTTCGCTGATGCGGATTTTACCCCTGCTTTTTGAGATACAAGGCAAAGAAATAACCGAACAGTTTGAAATGGTCTGGGAAAATTCGGCGCTTACCCATAGGCATATCCGTGCAGCCATGAGTTGCATGATTTACCTGAAACTGGCTGAATTCCTTCTGGCGGGGGAGGATAAATTCATTGCTTACAAGAAAAGCGTAGATGATATTCGAAAGCTTTGGGAGGCAATTCAATTCCCGGCATCTGAGAGGAAGCATTTTAAAAGGGTAATTGCTGGGAATATTTTCAATGTTTCGAAAAGCCGGATTCGCTCAGGTGGCTACGTTATTGACTCACTTGAGGCGAGTCTCTGGTGTTTTATGAAGTTCGAATCCTTTCGGGATGCAGTACTTTCTGCTGTGAACCTTGGGCACGATACCGATACCACGGCTACAATCACAGGTGGTTTAGCCGTTATATATCACGGGATTGAGGGAATCCCGGAAGAGTGGTTAGCTTCATTGGCAAGGAGGGAGGATATTATCAATTTAGGTGAAAAGCTGGCTGAAAAAACGGGACTTTAACCCAAAACAGAAGAATCTTCCGCTTGGTGGTGTTTTTCAGCCACCACACCCTTTTAAGAGGACTCTGTAAGCTATTGATTTTCAGTATAAGTTCGAATCCTGTAAAAACAAAGGGGACCCCCTTCATTTTGGATAATAATTCTCCTTCCAACATGACCTAATTTTCAAACAATCAATAACTTTGTAAAACGTTCAAAATTTAGTAACCAAGCAGAGAAGCGTGGTGGCTAAAAATCACCACACCCCCCTGTTTTTGGGGGTCAAATTGGAAATTTTGACAGGTTTTTGCCAAAATGTCAAAAATCGAAAAATTAGTAAGTTTTTGATTTTTAATTGATTAGGCGGCGGTCTGCAAAACCGTGTACGGCGGTTCGAATCCGCCAGGAACCTCAACCCACGACAGACCTCTTGATTTTCAAGGGGTCTTTTTTGTTTATGGCAGAATTTGGTACTCACGTTATCTTTCTTCAACAGCATACAACTTACTCATCGTAGAAATATACAACACACCATTGGCAGCCACAGGTGTAGTGTGAATAGGGCTGTCGAGCTGAACTGAGTTCATTACGTTACGTTTTTTGCCTTGCTCAATTATCCAAAAGTCACTGCCCCGCGATCCCACAAAAATTTTCCCGTCGGCAGCGAGTGCAGAGCCCCATGCATCTCGCTTCATGGGTTGCTTCCAGTATTGGATGCCGGTTTCAGCGTCGATACAATGCAGATTTTTGCCACAATCGGTCACATAAACCAGTCCTTCTGAAATAGCGGGTGTTGCTGCCGAATGTTGTTCCAGTTCCGTTGACCACAATTCCGTTCCGTTTGTTGCATCAAAGCATTTGAGCCAGCACTCCTGTTTTCCCCACCAAATATCACCGCCACAGGTTACATATATCCGGTTTTTGTAAAAAACAGGCATCCCCAGAAAGTTACTTGGACTTTCTTCCCTGTTTTTCAGATAATCGTGGATGTTTTTTTTAGGCGCATTCGGATCGCAATCGCGTTGCCATACTTTTTTGAAATGTTGTGGCTTTTCATTCTCTGTCGATTTATCAAGTGCTTCAAATGCATACAATATTCCATCGGGTCCGGCAAAAAATATCAGTTTCTGTCCGTTTACTTCGCCTAATGCAGGAGAAGACCACGATGAATGAAAAATACGGGGACCAAAATTTTCATTATCGCGCGCTGCCAGCCGGCCTGTGTTTTTATTCAAAGCAATAAGCGAAGGCGCTTTCAAGGCAGTAGTTTTAAGGTGCCGGTGATCAACACCATTGCAGGTATTCAGGTAAAGAAAATCGCCGTCGATTAAAATAGAGGCATGAGGCGAGTCGTGCGGCCGGATGCCGAGTTGCAGCCGCAAATCATACATCCAGATAATATCTGCATCTTTTTGTGTTACCTCCATCGGAAATTCACCGGATGGAGCCATGTACCAGCTTTCGCCCAGAAAAGGGCCATCATTCCCATCGGCTTGTCCGTTCAAATCGAGGCAAAGCACCTCCGAACGGTTAGTCAAAATATAAACCCGATCACCTTCCACAGTTGGAGGCGAACAGATACCAATCATCGGCCAGTCGTGATGCCGGTCGCCTTCAATGCGTGGCACAGTCAGTTGCCATAAAAGACTGCCTTCTTTCTCACTGAAACAAAGAAGTGTGCCGCGGTCGCCTTCGTGGCGCTCATCGTACTGAGCTGCATTATTTGCTCCAATCAGCACTTTCCCGTTTGCAACAACAGGTGTGGCATAGCCATGACTTCCAATATCAGCCACCCATTTAATATTCATTCCTGTTCCCGGATTGAAGCGGTCTGGAAGGCCTTTGGCAGTTGAAACCAAGTTGCGCGATTGTTTTTCTCCCCATTGCGGAGCATCCTGCGCCATTGGCACATTGATGAAACAGAGGCTAAATAACAAAACATTAAAAATGAATGCGGAATTTTTCAAAAACCAGGATTTTGGATGCAGACTCATAATTGGAATAATTGAATACTGCAATGTATGTAAAAAAACTTTTCAAGGGCTTTGTAATGACATAAAACCAGAAAACTTTTTGGCTTAAAAGCTTTGGAGGTGTAAATTTAGTAAACTTACTACTTTGTACTCTATACTAATTCACCAACTCCACAAAAAGTCCGGTGTCGGTGTTGTTTACTTTGGCCAGGTTGTTTTTGGTGAGGCCTTTTATGGCTTTATCCCATTTTTTGTTGCTCAGTCCGGCCTGTTCTTTGAGTTGATTCAAATCCACAGGAGATGCAGCTTTTAATAGCTCCATTACCGCTTTTTCGTCTTCATTCAGTTCCACTTTTTTCTTTTCGGGCTTCATTTGCGGGAAGAAGAGCACATCCTGAATGGAAGGGCTGTTGGTCATAAACATGGTGAGACGGTCGATTCCCATTCCCATTCCCGAAGTGGGTGGCATGCCGTATTCCAGCGCCCGCAGGAAATCCTGGTCTATGAACATGGCTTCGTCGTCGCCTTTTTCCAGCAGTTTCACCTGCTCCTCAAAACGTTCGCGCTGGTCGATGGGATCGTTCAATTCTGTATAGGCGTTGGCAATTTCTTTTCCGTTCACCATCAGTTCGAAACGTTCGGTCAGTTCCGGGTTTTCGCGGTGACGTTTGGTCAGCGGCGACATTTCCACCGGGTAATCGGTAATAAAAGTAGGCTGAATGTAGTGGTGCTCGCATTTTTCTCCGAAAAGCTCGTCAATCAGTTTTCCTTTACCCATACTTGGTTCGGTTTCAATGCCCAGGTTGTCACAAATATCGCGCAACTGTTCTTCGTTTTTTCCCAGAATATCGTAACCGGTGTGTTCCTTTATGGCATCGGCCATAGTAACTCTTGGATAGGGTGTTTTAAAATCGATGAGGTTCTCCCCTACCTGCACTTTTGTTGTTCCGTGCAAGGCCAGTGCAACGCGTTCCACAATCTG
This sequence comes from Mariniphaga sp., assembly GCA_019429205.1. Taxonomy (GTDB): domain Bacteria; phylum Bacteroidota; class Bacteroidia; order Bacteroidales; family Prolixibacteraceae; genus Mariniphaga. The sequence goes on from JAHYIT010000122.1 coordinate 11,788, forward strand.
CTCGGTGAAGTTCATCATCCACTTGTAATCTTTGTAGGCCACGTAAATTTCCATGGCGGTGAATTCCGGATTATGTGTACGGTCCATGCCTTCGTTACGGAAATCTTTGGCAAATTCGTAAACCCCTTCAAAACCACCCACAATAAGGCGTTTCAGATAAAGTTCGTTGGCAATACGCAGGTAAAGCGGAATATTCAGCGAATTGTGATGTGTAACAAACGGCCTTGCAGCAGCGCCCCCTGGAATGGATTGCAAAATAGGCGTTTCCACTTCCAGGTAACCGTATTCGTTGAACATTTGCCGCATAGTATCCACCATTTTGGTGCGTTTTACAAACACATCCTTTACCTGCGGGTTCACAATCAAATCGACATAACGCTGGCGATAGCGCTGTTCCGGATCAGTAAAAGCATCGTAGGTTTTGCCGTCTTTTTCCTTTACGGCAGGCAGCGGGCGAAGAGATTTATTGAGCACAGTAAAATTTTTCACGTGCACGGTAATTTCGCCCATCTGGGTTTTAAACACAAAGCCTTCCACCCCTATGATGTCGCCCCGGTCGAGCAGTTTTTTGAACACCTCGTTATACATGGTTTTGTCTTCATCCGGGCAAATTTCGTCGCGATTTACATAAATCTGAATCCGGCCTTCGTGGTCCTGAATTTCTGCAAAAGAAGCCTTGCCCATAATCCGGCGGCTCATAATACGCCCGGCCAGACAAACCTCCTGAAAGTTCTTTTCCTCTTCATTAAACTTCTCCTTAATTTCGCGGGAAGTGGTGTTTATTCTGTATTCAGCTGCCGGATATGGGTCGATTCCCAGCTCGCGCAGCTTTTTTAACGATTCCCTCCGTATAACTTCCTGTTCGCTTAATTCCAGATGATTCATTTTTATCCCTTCAAAAAAATTTCCGCAAAGATAGTAAAAGATAGTGTGAATCATTTTCAGAATCTTTCTTCGGGTGTAAGACAAATTCCACGTTTTAAATCACAAAACAAACAATCATTTTTTACACCGGCGCTTTAGCCCGGTGATTAACCTTTTCGGAGTCTTTTCCGGCTTTAGCATTTAAATCTCTTAATGG
>JAHYIT010000298.1 GCA_019429205.1 Mariniphaga sp.
CTCTGAAATCTACTTCCAGAAAAATAAGGATTGAAACTGATGAGTATGCTATTATTAAATTCTTGGGAAACGGGCTCTGAAATCTACTTCCAAAAAAATAAGGATTGAAACGTTCGTAACTTTGGCGTTAAAATGGCTAAAATCGCCCTCTGAAATCTATATCCAGAAAAACAAGGGTTATATATTTAAAATGCGCGGTTTGCCACGAAGTGATCGCTTTGCGAGAAACCGCGCCACCCGGTCAGGGATGATAATAAATCGGCCCCTCAATGCCCAAAGGCAGCCCGGCCCAAATCCAGGCCAACAACATGGGAATTCTGACCAATGCAAAAGCAATGGAATAGGGAATCATCATAGAAATGAGCGTGCCAATCCCCACTTCTTTCACATACTTCTGTGCAAAAACAATGACCAGCGGGAAATAAGGCAACAGAGGTGTTAAAATATTGGAATAGGAATCGCCTATGCGGTAGGCCGCTTGTGTGGTTTCGGGCGAATAACCCATGAGCATGAGCATGGGTACAAAAATGGGCGCCAGCAGTGCCCACTTGGCCGATGCGCTTCCCATAACCAGGTTCACCATTGATGAAACAATGATAAACGCCACCAGCAGCGGGCCTCCGGTAAAACCGATGGCATTCAACGCATCGGAGCCTTTTACAGCCAGTATGCTACCCAGGTTCGACCAGTTGAAATAGGCCACAAACTGTGCAGCCACAAAGGCAATTACAATGTACATACCCATAGTTGACATGCTTTTGGCGGTCATATCGGTTACATCCTTGTCGGTTTTTATGGTTTTGGCCGCAATACCGTAAACCAGGCCGGCCACAAAAAACACGATAAACATAACGGGCACCAGTGAATCATAAAACGGTTTAAAACTGCGGTTACCTGTATTTGGATCGATTTCGCCCCGCAGCACTCCGTCGGCAGGAATAATGGTAAGCATAAACAGCGCCAAAACAGCAATTGTAGCCACAAACGACCAACCCAGTGCTCTCACTTCACGGCGCGAAATGAGTTTGTCTTTTTCTATTTCAATATCAGACGACGGGGTATATTTTCCTAATCTTGGAACCAGAATTTTTTCGGTTACCCAGGTACCAATCAGGCCGATTAACGGCACCGAAGCAGCCATCAGATAGTAATTGGAAAGCGGGTTCACCGTGTATTCCGGATCGATGATTTGGGCTGCGGGTTCGGTAAAAGCAGCAATCATAGGATCTAAGCCGGTAGGTAAAAGGTTGGCGCCAAAACCACCGGAAACACCTGCAAATGCCGCCCCGATTCCGGCCAGCGGGTGCCGGCCCATTCCCATAAAAATAGCGCCTCCCAATGGTATTAAAACCACATAACCGGCGTCGGCAGCAACAGAACTCAACATGCCCGCAACCACAATGGAAAAAGTTATTATGGATTTGGGTACTTTGGAAACAAACAGGCGCAATGCAACAGATATCAGACCTGTGTATTCGGCCACACCAATGCCCAGCATCACTACAAGCACAAGCCCCAAAGGAGGGAAATTGGCAAATGTGGAAACCATGCGGGTAAAAATCATTTGCACTCCTTCGCGCGACAACAAATTTATTACTTCAATGGTTTCAACCGGATTTCCGTCAGGCCCGATTAACCCAGCTTCTTTTCCGGGATGCTCGACGGATATTCCTCCAAAAACCCATGAAAGCAACAAGGTAATTAACATTAACATGGCGAACAGTGTTACCGGTTGAGGCAGCTTATTCCCAATTACTTCCACCTTATCAAGCATTCGCTTAAAAAAATCTCCCTTGTTTTTTTCT
>JAHYIT010000123.1 GCA_019429205.1 Mariniphaga sp.
CTTTTAATTTATCGGCAAACCTCCTTTTGGGGCATTTTTGGTGCAAATGCCTAATTTCTTCCTTTTGTTCCTGTGTTAATCTTAAAATCATCATGCTAAATTACAATGCGTTAAAGATATTAAGAATCTCCGTTAAAAAACAGCAAAATGATACAAGTAATTAACAATCTGATTGTTAATTACTCAATATATAGGGCAGTTTGACAAATTTCCCGAAAAGTTATTAACGTTGGGTATAATTAAAGGGAACTTCCTCTTCAAGTAATTTTGTTTAACATTTCAAAAAGGTGTAAAAATAAGGCAAAACAGATTAATCTACTTTTTAAAGTGAAAGTAAACTTTGCCGGACCACCGGATTATATCCCTCAGGCTTTTTTCAATGCTTCCAAAATCCTTGCCGGAGTGAGTGGCATTCGGTGAACCCGTGCGCCACAAGCATCGAACACAGCGTTGGCTATGGCCCCACCAACCGAAACGATGGCTGGTTCTCCCCCGCCCTGTGGCGGCTCGTCCATAGCATCCACCGTAACCGATTCTATTATTTCAGGAATTGTGGAAAAGAGTGGAAGCTGGAAGTCGGCAAAATTCTGGTTCTTTACGGTACCCCAATCAAATTTGACTTCTTCGGAAAGGGTATAGCCGAGCCCCATGTTCACGCAACCTTCGGCCTGGATATCGGTTCCCTGCGGATTGATCACCTGGCCCATATCCTGCCCGACAATAACGCGCAGTACTTTCACTTCGCCTGTAGTTATATCCACTTTTACCTCTGCCATAATGGTCACATACGTTCCGGCATCAATTCCGAGCGCCATGCCCTTGCCGTGTCCTTCCGGCGGTTTAATCGTATCCCAGCCAAATTTTTTAGCTGCTACTTCCATCGAACGCCTGGCACGGTTATCTCCTATGTTTTTCATTCTGAATTTCAGCGGATCCATCCCGATTTTGTGTGCCATTATGTCGAAATGCACTTCACGCGCAAAGGTGTTTGTCGGGTTTCCGGGAGCGCGCCAGGCACCGGTAAAGAAGGGATGTACTTCCGAACCTTCGTAAGTGGTTGTTTTGTGGTGGGGAATGTTGTAAAACGGATCGGTGCCACGCGCGCCCGAACAATAAGCATCGAAATTCATGAAGGTGATGGTTCCGTCATTTGTGACGCCCGAACTGATTTTTACCACGGCAGCCGGACTAAACCTGTCGTACATAAATTCTTCCTTTCGGGTCCACATGAGTTGAACTGGCGTTCCTTCCACCATTTTTGCAATGCGGGCCGCCTCCACAGCCTGCTGGTTGTATATTTTCCCGCCAAATCCGCCACCCAGGAAAATCTGTTTCAGATGCACCTTTTCCAGCGGGAGTTTCAAATCTTCAGAAATTTCCTTGCGGGTGCCAAACGGCGTTTGCGACGAAGCCCACATGGTAATTTTTCCATCTTCAAACACAGCAGTGGCTGCATGTGTTTCAATAGGAGCATGTGCTTTGTAGCCGTCGTGGTATTCTTCTTCAAAAAGAAGATCAGCTTCCTTTTTTCCTTGTTCCGGATCACCCCCACTGTGCCGCACCCGGCCTTCGGTGGCGGTTTTCAGAATATGTGCAAAAATAGTTTCATCATCTGCTTTCGACGGGGGAATCTCCCATTTGGCTTCAATGGCATTCACTGCTTTTTCGGCCATTTCAGGATGTTCATGAAGCACAACGATAAAATCATTCTCCCTGAGCAGCTTAACACCTGTCATGGCTTCAGCCTTCGAGGTGTCAACTGAAATAAGTTTTGAGCGATGAGCCGGCGGTCTTAAAATGCGGGCATAAAGCATTCCCGGAAGCTGCTTATCAGCAGAATACAAAGCCTTGCCAGTCACTTTCTCCAAAGAATCCCTGCGCAGATACGATTTCCCAATGATGTCAAACTCACCCGGTTTTTTAATGGGTGGCTTTTCACTAAGCCCCCGTACTATTTTTTTGCCTTCCGTTAATTCTTCGTAGGTAACAAATTTCGATTTATCAGACTTGACCACCACTTTACCTTGAATGGCCTCAAGCTGATCAACTGGCACATCCAGTTTTTCCGAAGCCAGCTCGATTAAAACCAGCCGCGCCTCGGCAGCGGCAGCACGAATCAGCGGATCGTGGAAACGGGTGGTCATAGAACCCCAGGTTCCAGCGTCGTAAGGCACCAAATCTGTATCGCCCATAATCATGTTCACGCGGTCTATGCTCACTTCCAGCTCGTCGGCCAGCACCTGGGCAAGCGAGGTGTTAATGCCCTGTCCCATTTCAATTTTCCCGGAAAAACAATCCACAAAACCATCTTCACGCACCCGCAGCCAGGCGTTAAATTCAGGATAATCCTCGTCATCCTTTCCCCTGAAAGCTTTGGTAAACGCCAGTTGGCTCAGCGAAAAAACAATGATGATTCCACCGCCAAGTTTTTTGATAAACTCGCGCCGGTCGAACTGAACCGGAGGGGAATCGACAGTATCGAAATAGAGTTTATTAATTTCATCTGCTTTCATAACTTCGGTTCTCCTTTCATTGTTTTAGATGCCGATGCAACCGCGTCGATAATTCGCGTGTGTGCCCCGCAACGGCAAAGGTTATCTTCCATTCCTGCAATAATATCTGCGCGCGTGGGTTCCTGATTCTGATTGAGCAGTCCCACCGCATTCATGATCATGCCCGGCGTGCAGTAACCGCACTGCAGGGCATCGTTATCCACAAAGGCCTGTTGCACCGGGTGCAATTCGCCGTTTTTGGCCAGACCTTCGATGGTTGTAATACGGGCATCCTGGATATCTTCCAGGAAAATGCCGCATGATCTCACCGGATCGCCATCCCAAAGTACGGTGCAGGAACCGCAGTAACCCAGACCGCAACCGTATTTTGTGCCTGTTAATTTAAAGTGGGTGCGCAATGCCCAGAGTAGAGTCTGGTTTTCTTCAAACGCCACTTCCACTTTTTCATCGTTTAGTTCAAACTGCACTTTTTTTTCCATATTAATTTAATTTTTATTGATTTCGCTGATATAATCTTCGGGCGTATCAATGTCCCTGAGAATTTCCGTGTTGCTGGATTCGGCTTCCAATACATCGTCTATAAATTTCCCCATCAGTTGCCTGAGACCTTTTTCAGGTTCGAGGCGTTCTATTTCGGTTTTATATTTTGTTTCAATCAATACCGGATGCCCTCTTTTCCCAACGGTCGTTGGAATAATTATTCCCTTTCCTGATTGCTGCCATTTTTCCAGAACCAGCCTGGTAACTTCGGCGGGAATCTGCGGCTGGTCGCCCAAAAACACCAGGGCAGCCTCTGCATTTTCAGGTAAAGCCCTGAATCCGCATACCACAGACGAAAGCATTCCATCCGGGAAATTTTTGTTCACACAGGTTTTTACGGGCAATTTACTTATTTGTTCATTTATTTCATCACGATGCGAACCCAGCACAACCAAAATATTTTTCCCTAAAACCGGCATGATATTTTGAATAACCGTTTCAATTATGGTTTTCCCGTTGAACGGCAAAAGCAGCTTTTGTTTTTTCATCCGCGTGGATGCCCCTGCTGCCAGTACTATGGCCCAAACATTATCCATTCGTTTTGTTTAACTGAGCACGTTTTTGAATCAGTTCGGCTGCAATGCTTAACGCAATTTCCTGAACGGTTTTTGATTGAATTGGCAAACCAATTGGTGTATGCACCCTGTCCCATTGTTCAGGTGTTGCCCATTTCTGTTCAATAAAATGGTCGCGAAGTTGAATCACCTTTTTTCGGCTCCCCATCATTCCAATATAGCCGGCTTTAGAATGAATAAAATGTTTCAACACTTTACTGTCGTTTTTGTGTCCGCGGGTTACAATAACGATAAATGTATCGCAGCCGGGAATAATATCACCCAGCGCTTCTTCCATTTCTCCGCAAAGTATTTTGTCGGCAACGGGGAGATTCTTCTTATTGGCGAATTCCGGGCGATCGTCCCAAACGGTTACCTCAAAGTCGAGCAGTTTCCCCATGTGCGTCAAAGCTTTTCCCACGTGCCCGGCACCGGCAATGATTAACCGGGGCAGCGGAACCACACTTTCCATTAAAAAATAATTATCTTCAAACTCTGGCGAGGTGTGCTCAACAACTACACTGAAATTGCCTGCCTTTGGTTCCCTAAGTATCTCCTTTATTTTTTTTGCAACTTCAATGTGCAGTTTTTCTGAAACCTTACCGGAATTTTCAGCGGTTACCCAAAACCTTTCCACATCCATACTGCCAGAGGCGCCTGATTTTAAAAGAGAAACCAGAACACCCGGCACTCTTTTGGAATTCGATTCGGCTAAAGACTCAAACACGGAAAGATGCTTTTCAGGTGATGCATCGATAAAAATGCTCATTCCACCACCGCAAATTGCAGCGTTTTCGTCTGAAATATCGTCGTTGAGGTTGAACTTGAAATACCCCGATTTTTTGATTTGAACGGACTGAACAGCCTCTTTTTGAATGTTGTATTCCACAAAGCCTCCGCCAACGGTTCCGGTAATCAGTCCATTTTCGCCGAATATAGCCGAACTGCCGGGAACCTGCGGAGCTGATCCCCAGGTTTGGGTAACGGTGGCCAATACACAAAGCTGCTTTTTACGAATACATTCAACCAATTCAGCATAAATATTTTTTCGGCTAAGTATTTCTTCCATTGGTTCAGATTTCAAAATTCCTTCCGCATATCAATTGAAAAACAAATAAATTTTGTTCCCGAAAGTAACAAAAATGCTCAAATAATTCAACTCCGGTTTTCAGAAAACCAAATAATCCAAATTAAATCTCGCAAAACCGGTTCTATCTGAATTATACTTCCAAATAACCTTCATCTTCCTGTAAATCATTACCAAATGAAGCCTCCACCGCCAAACGGTCGCAGCGTTCGTTCAGCGGATTGTTGGAATGCCCTTTTACCCAAATAAATTTCACATGGTGTTTTTTATAAATTTCGAGAAACCTTAACCACAGGTCGGGATTTTTTTTGTTTTTGAACCGTTTGGCTACCCAGTTAAAGACCCAGCCTTTTTCCACGGCATCTGCCACGTATTTCGAATCGGTGTAAATAGTGACTTCACTGCCCGGAATTTTGAGTGTTTCGAGAGCAACTATAACCGCGAGCAGTTCCATCCGGTTGTTGGTGGTGCGCAGGTAACCATCGGAAAGTTCCTTCCGGTGCTGTCCCGAAAGCAAGACAACGCCGTAACCTCCCGGACCTGGATTTCCGCGGGCTGCGCCGTCGGTATATATCGTTATTTTGGGTTGTGCCATTATTTAAAGAAAATCAGTACAAAGGAGAAAGTATTTTTTTAATATTCCAACCAAAACGAACAATTCATATCATAATCTTTTTGAAATATTCAGATTATATTTTCAGCAATGGATAAATCCGAAATTTAAGTTTTACGGACAGGTTTCCAGTGGGCTGTCCATGTTCAGGGAGGAATCCATTATTATTTATACTCCAATGCTTATTACCGGAAAGGCCTACGGAGGGAATACGGAATTTGGTGTGGAGTATTTTATAGGAAAAAGAATTTCAGCTGCTTTGGGTGCCGGTTTTTTTCAGTCAACCATTTCGAAGATAAAAGTCAATAACGGGGTTACTACCCAGGAAATAAAACTGGAAAAAGAGCAGATGGAAGGACTTTCGAGGGTTGATTTGGGAATAGGTCTGCGGTTTTATTTATAATGTTTTAACCTTGAAGCGATGAATATGAAGGCAACTCAATTAAATGACATCCTCCAATCAAAATTTGTTTTCTTTTTGGTTGTAATTGCCGGGCTGCTGGCTTCGTGTAGCAACGATTTTCTCGACACACAATATCCGACAGAATATGTAGCCGGAGATACAATATTTGTAATGAGTGATGTGGAGCGTTTTGAGTTAGAAATCGACATGCAAAACTCCGAACCTGCTTCCTGGAAACTTTTCCAGTTTCCGCGATGGCTTGAAGTTAATCCAAAGGAAGGAACTGTAATGCCAGGATCGGAAGTGAAGTTTCAGTTCAGAATAAAAGAAACTGAATCAGGTGGTGGTATTAACCAAGAACCCGAACAACCTGCTCTTTTTCCATGCCGGTTCACCAAATGCAGATACACTGAAGCTCAACCGCATACCGCAATGTATTGCTTTGTCGGAAGACGGAATTACCCTTGCGGTTGGGTTTTCAAACGCCGAAATTTCAACTTATTCGGCTGATTCGCAGGTAATGTTGTCAACATATCCGGCCGGACTGGTGCCTTCCCGGATTGAATTCGGAGGCGAAAACCGGGTGTTCTTCCTGGGAAATTCAGACTACAACTTCTTTCTTACAGGACTTGACCTCGAAACGGGATATCGATACAAATCGATAGAGAGCGAAGGCGGGCTTTCGGCACTCAAAAAAGTTCCTGGAAAAGAGCTGCTGCTCTCTACAAGGGCGGGCTGGAGCCCCGACGGTTTGTTTTTGTATGACATTTCGAACGGGTTGGTAACCGATTCGCTAAACGAATACTGGATGGCACTGAACGGTTTCTGGCTGTCGGAAGACGGACATCGGATTTTTGCCGGCACCCGGCGGATTTATCAAGTGCCGGTGTATATTCCAGGCCAGTTGTGGAGCATGGAAACCCCGCCTGTACTGGGCGAATTTGATCTTTCCAACGACCTGCGGATCAATTCTATTAAACATCACAGTGAAACGGGGAAAATTTTTATTGCCTGCGATGAAGGTTGGTACCGAAGTACTTCCTACATAAAAATGCTGGATTACAACACCCTGGTTGAGCAAAAAAGCTGGGAATTGAGCCCAAATCCACCCTTTGGATATCCACCCGGAAATACCTGGTGGTCGAAAATAATGAACATATTTCCAGCCGTTTCGGATAATGAAATTTGGGTTCTCCAGGAACAGCCGGCAGCCGATTACCGTGATCCGAATACCTGGTCGATTGAGCGGTTATCGTTGTAACAGGTAATCATAAAAAACAGGCTTCACTTTTATTTTTGTGAAGCCTGTTTTTTTTGTGAGATATGTGCATTATTCAACAATCATCATTTCATCAATGAGGTGGGTAGCACCGGCATATTTATCAATAACCCACAACACAAAACGGATATCAACATTAATGCAGCGTTGCAGTTCCGGTTCAAAAGCTATGTCGCCGCTCATGGCTTCCCAATTGCCATCGAAGGCAACACCGATAAGTTCGCCATTGGCGTTAATTACCGGACTGCCCGAGTTGCCTCCGGTTATATCGTTGTTGGTAATAAAACATGCTACCAGTTCGTTGTTATCATTGGCATAGCGGCCAAAATCGCGAGCAAGCAGCAAATCTTTCATTCGCTTGGGCACATGAAATTCATCATCACCTGGAATTTCTTTTTCCAGGTAACCATCAACAGTAGTATAATATTTGTAAATAACCCCGTCTCGTGGTTCATAGTCAAACGCCTGCCCGTAAGTGAGGCGCATGGTAGAATTGGCATCGGGGTAGAAATTTCTATCCTGGTTCATTTCCATCAAACCTTCAACAAAAAGCCTGTTTCCTTCGTCGAGAAGGTTTTTGTTGGCTCCGGCCAATTCATTCAATTCCCTGTACTTGTCGAAAACATCCCGTGCTGCCTGAAAAGCCATGTCTTTTTCGAGGGTTTTCAGTTTCATGTTGTCAATGAAGGCATTCAGTTTGTTTTCATCAGCAAAAACGGTACGTTTAAACATTCTTTCGGTATATTTTTCAAAATCTCCCTTGTATTTTTTCTGAACTTCGGCAAAAAAAGCCGGATGGTATTTTGGGTCGATGTTGTCAGAATACAGTTTCAGAAGGGCGGCTGCCACTTTTTTGTCAGTTTCGGCATCGTAATCTTTAAAATGTGAATCCATGCCACTGGTTATGCGACTTTTAATCATTTCCTGAAACTCCGGCCGTGTTTCCCCTTCGCTTAAAATTCTGTAAACCGGCAACGCACGGTAGGCAAACATAAAGATTTCAGATCCCCGCACCATCGATTCTGCCATGTATTCCTGTGCTTTTTTTACTTCAGTATTGCTATAGGCTTCTTTAATATTATCCAGTACGGTTCCGTATTTTTCTTTTCTTGAATTGTCTGCATTTACCCAACGTGTGAATTCACTTTCAAGTTCCTGTTTTTTTTCGATAACGTTAAGGTTTTCCAGGCCGCGGTTCTGTCCGATACTGTATTTGTAATAGTTAGAACTCCTGGCATATTTTGATGCATACTGAATTCGTGCTTTCTGACTGCTGCTCATGTAATGGTTAATAATATTCAGCTTTTCCTCGCGCACTTCCACCCGCACCGGATTGGTAACATCCATGATATATTGAACGCCAAAGGAAGTTTCGTACCTGTTGGTTCTTCCGGGGTAACCCATAACCATGGCAAAATCTCCTTCTTCAATACCATTTATTGAAACTGGAAGAAAATGCTTTGGAGAATAGGGAATATTGTCTTCAGAAAATCTGGCAGGTTTTCCGTCGGGGCCGGAATAAACACGGAAAAGGGAGAAATCGGCGGTGTGGCGGGGCCACATCCAGTTGTCGGTATCGCCGCCAAATTTTCCGAGTGCTTGCGGGGGTGCTCCAACCAAACGAACATCATTAAATGTTTCTGTAACAAACAGGTGGTATTGGTTTGAATTGAAAAAACTCCTCACATACACCTCGTAATGTGTGTCGCCTTTGGCTTCCCGCTCCAGTTCACGGGTAATTTCGTAAATTTTTCTGCCGCGGTCTTCCTGAGCTAAGTCGCCGGGTAGTTCAGCCATTACTTTGCCGGTCACATCTTCAATACTTACCAGAAATGTTACTGATTTTCCGGGGTTGGGTAGTTCTGCTTCACGCGTCATGGCCCAAAAACCATCCTGCAGGTAATCATGGTCCACACTCGAATGTGTTTGTATTTCATCGAATCCGCAATGGTGGTTTGTAAGTAAAAGTCCTTCATTCGAAATTAACTCGGCTGTGCAAGACCCCCTGTCAAGGGCTACAACAGCATCTTTCAAACTGGAATTATTGATGCTGTAAATATCTTCTGCTGCCAGCTCCATTCCCATTTGCTGCATTTCAGAAACATTCAACTTATGAATCAGCGAGGGCAGCCACATCCCTTCATCGGCCACTGCCCTTCCCAATAAAATAACTGTCAGGAGCAGCAAAAAACTCAATCTTCTCATTGTATGCAATAAATTTTTAAAATTTGAAAATGCAAATATAATATTTCACTTTTCATAGCTAAGTGATTTATGTTTGGTTTACGGTAAGTATTGGTTAAAAAAGCATAATCACTACTGTGGTTTGTCAATTCTTGCTAATTTTGTAGCTCTCAAAAAAAAGCAGGGAGAAAGTGAAAAAGAAGCTATTAAAAAAATTAAACGACAGATACCGCTTAATTATTTATAACGATACCACCTTTCAATCGGTCTGGAGTATGAAACTCTCCCGCCTGAAGGTATTTACTGTAACCAGTCTCTTGTCGGGAATTATTGTAATCCTTGTAATTTTGCTTATTGCCACAACCGGTTTACGCGAATACATTCCCGGCTATCCTAAAGCCGAATACCGGCAATTACTGGTTCTCACAGCACTTAAAATTGATTCCCTTGAAAGCGAACTGTATAAACGCGACCAGTTTTTCATGGGAATTCAAGCCATTATGGATGGCGAGGTTCCTGAAGATAACCTGGTTATTGACACTTCCTTTTATTCAAACCAGGTTGAATTTGAACCATTTAATTACGATTCGGTTTTTCAGGACAAATTACTTGCAGAACAAATAAATTTAACGCCACAGGGGAATACAAACAGCCGGAGATTGAGTTTAAGCCAGATTCATTTTTTTGTACCTGTTAAAGGTGTGATAACTAATAAATTCAAATCAATGCCCGATCACCTTGGTGTTGATTTGGTAAGTGAACCCAACGCCCGCATTTCTGCCATTATGGATGGTACCGTAATTTTTTCAGGATGGACCATCGAAACCGGGTATGTTATCTATGTTCAGCACGATGCAGAATTGATATCGGCATATATGCACAATTCAGAATTACTGAAAAATAAAGGAGACATTGTAAAGGCAGGAGAGGCTATTGCCATTATCGGGAACACAGGTGAACTCACCACCGGTCCTCACCTTCATTTTGAACTTTGGCACAATGGCACAGCCCTTAACCCGGAACAATACATTGATTTTTAAAATATGAAGAAAAGAATTGCCATTCTTGGTTCAACAGGTTCAATCGGAACCCAGTCGCTTGAGGTGATTGATAAAAATCCTGAATTGTTTGAAATAGAAGTTTTAACAGCCAACAATAACGTTGAATTACTTATTTCGCAAGCCAAAAAATTTCAGCCAAATGCCGTGGTCATTGCCAACGAAAAAAACTACGGCATTGTTTCCGAAGCCCTGCAAAACGAACCCGTAAAAATATTTGCCGGAGCCGATGCATTAAATCAGGTGGTGCAAATGGAAACCATTGACTTGGTCATTACGGCGATGGTCGGATATGCGGGATTAATTCCTACCTGGCACGCGGTAAAAGCGGGCAAAAATATTGCCCTGGCCAACAAGGAAACCTTAGTGGTGGCAGGGGAAATTATTACCAGCCTGGCCAAAAAAAATCAGGTGGACATTTTGCCGGTTGACTCAGAACATTCGGCTATTTTTCAATGCCTGATTGGAGAAGTTTACAACCCGGTGGAAAAAATTTTTCTCACTTGTTCCGGTGGCCCGTTCAGGGAGAAAAGTAAAGAAGATTTGGAAAAAGTTACGGTAAAAGATGCGCTGGCACACCCCAACTGGGATATGGGCGCAAAAATAACTATAGACTCGGCAACCCTCATGAATAAAGGCTTTGAAGCTATTGAAGCGCATTGGTTATTTGGTTTGCCTTCATCTAAAATTGAAGTGGTTATTCATCCGCAATCGATAATCCATTCCATGATACAATTTGAAGATGGCTCCATTAAAGCGCAGCTGGGCCTGCCTGATATGCGCCTTCCCATTCAGTATGCACTTGGATTTCCGTACCGGATAAAAAACAACTTTCCGCGGTTCAGTTTTCTCGATTACCCCACGCTTCAATTTGAGAAGCCGAATACAAAAATTTTTCGTAACCTTGCACTCGCTTTTGAGGCTTTGGATGCCGGAGGAAATGTACCCTGCGTGCTCAATGCCGCAAATGAAGTGGTGGTACAGGCATTTTTGGATGAAAAAATTGAGTTTCTGAAAATGCCGGAAATCATCGAAAAAACGATGGAGAAAGTTAATTTTATAAAAAATCCCGATATCGACGACCTGATTCAAACCAACACAGAAACAAGACGTATAGCACAGTTGTTAACAGAAGACAAATTTTAAGAAAAGAGGAATAATTTTAAATGGAAACAATATTAATTAAAGCTGCCCAGCTCATTTTAAGCCTTTCAATTCTGGTAGTTTTACACGAGTTCGGGCATTTTATGTTTGCCCGCCTTTTTAAAACCCGTGTAGAAAAATTTTTTCTGTTTTTCGATCCGTGGTTTTCGCTGTTTAAGGTAAAAAAAGGCGATACTGAATATGGCGTTGGCTGGCTGCCTTTGGGTGGTTATGTCAAAATTTCAGGAATGATTGACGAGTCGATGGACAAGGAAGCCATGAAACAACCGCCCAAACCGTGGGAATTCCGCTCAAAACCTGCATGGCAACGCTTGCTGATTATGCTGGGCGGAGTAATGATGAACTTCCTGTTTGCCATGATAATATATATTGGCGTACTATATGCCTGGGGCGAAACCTATTTACCCACCGAAAATGTAAAGTACGGAATTGTGGTAAATGAAGTGGGTGAAAAAATTGGTCTGAATACAGGCGATAAAATACTTGCCGTTGATAACAACCCCATTGAAAACTTCAATAAAATAATTCCAACTGTTGTACTCGATCATGCCAGCAGCATACAGGTTGAACGGAACGGTCAGGTTACTGATGTTGAAATCAGTGATGCAGACCTCGCTTTATTATTGAAAAGCAAATCGGTAATGGCACCGCGTATTCCGTTTAGAATGGAGGTTGCAGGATTTTTATCCGACTCGCCGGGTAAAGAAGCCGGGCTGCAGGTTGGCGATGAAATTAAAGGTCTGAACGGTGAAGTTTTTCAGTTTAACGATGAATGGACTAAAGAACTTCAGAAACACAAAGGCAAACCCATTTCTCTGCTAATTGAAAGAGAGGGAAAACCCATGGAGATTGCAATGAATCTTTCAGAAGACGGCATGATTGGTATCCAGATAAACCAGTTATTTAATGAAATTTTCGAATTAAAAACCATAAATTACGGTTTGTTAGCCTCAATTCCTGCCGGAATAAACCGCGGGGTTCAAATCACCAAAGATTACCTGAAACAGTTTAAGCTTTTTTTCCGTCCCGAAACCAAGGCTTACGAATCATTGGGCGGATTTGCCACCATCGGAAATATTTTCCCGGCTACCTGGGACTGGGAATCATTCTGGACTATGACCGCATTTATTTCCATCATTCTCGCCATAATGAACTTGCTGCCCATACCGGCACTCGACGGCGGACATGTTATGTTTCTTGCGTTTGAAATGATTAGCGGACGAAAACCCGGAGAAAAATTTATGGAATATGCACAGGTTGCCGGAATGGTGCTGCTGCTGGCCCTCGTGCTTTATGCAAACGCCAATGATATAATAAAAATGATTAACGGAACATTTTAAGTAAAAAAATTCTATTTTTGCATCAAACCATTTTAACTTTAAGTCATGAATTTATTTGTAGTAGCAGGATTTATCGGACCACAGGAAATAATTATCATTTTAATTATTGTACTTCTCCTTT
>JAHYIT010000124.1 GCA_019429205.1 Mariniphaga sp.
AATCGGTTGCATCAAAAATAAACCACTCGTAAATATTGGTAGCTACCAGGTATTTCAGTTCGAGGTTTTTTCCGGAAACACGCTCTCGCAGGTAATACAAAATCAGTTCGTGCAGCGCCTTGGTGTTTATATTCTCTACCGAAAGCATTTCGGCTTTGTTCGATGGTTTTTTGGCTTCGATGATAACGCCAACCTGACTTTCGGCATTTTTACCGGTGTAAATGGCCATATCTTCCCGCTCTTTGGTATTAATGAAAAACCGGTCGTGGTAATATGTATTTTTCAGGAAATGGCTCACCAGGTTTTTGTGAAATTCTTCCGATTCGGTTTCACTGATGTGCCCGAGCAATTGCTTCAGGTTTTGCTTGAATGCTTCAATCTCACATCGGCTGGGCTTGGTTTTCAGCCAGGCCTTGTTGAGCGCTTTTCTGGGTTTTACTGGATTCAGCTTCATAACAATGGAAAAGGTTCAAAAAAAATGAAAGGGCAATTTAGAAAATATTGGGAAAAGAGGGGAATTAAAAATATGTTTTTTATTCAAACCCCATAATCTCATCCTTCCAGTTAAAAAATGCAGCCTCATCCTGCCATTGGGGCCAGTGGCGGCGGTGTTCCGGCACTTCGCAATGTTGCACCCGCTCCATGGGATGGTAAGGTTTGATGTCCAAAACAGGTGTGTCTGCTTCGGCATCGGTAAACGGGGTGAAAATGATTCCTTTTTTAAAATCGATTCTCGTAATTTTAATTTACATTTCTGCACTTTCAATCTGCCTTTTCAGGTGCCGGATAAACCGGGCTGCCGGTGCGCCGTCCACTATGTCGTGGTCGAAACTGAGCGTGAGGCAGATATGTTCCCGGTTTTCCGGTTCCGGCAGGCATGGATGTGTTTGTTTTGTTCCACAGCACGTGCCACACAATAAATAATATATCCGGTAAGCGAATAGTAGTTTTTTGTTTCCCTGCGCAATTGACGAATAGCTTTTCGCACTTTAGAAATGTCCATTTCCACCAGGGTGTGAATCATATTTTTTTTGCGCGCCGCCCGCAAAACACCAATGGTGGCTTTACGAATGCGTGGAAAAGGTTTTACTGTAAAAGTTTATGAACTGTTAGTCATCAATTTCAGCGTTTTTATCCCAACATTCAAAATTAACACTCTTATTGCGAAATAAAAACTGTTACATTTTCAACAAAATGAAGTCTTATTGAATTTGAATGGAAAATTTGAACTGAATCTGTTTGAAACAGTCACATTTGCCCGAAATAATTTTGTTAATCGAGGCATAATTTTTGTTAAACAAAAAATTATTTTATTAAAAGGAAACCTGAAAATCGAAAGCCATGAATAAAAAAGTATTGTTAACCATCGGTTTTGCCGTAATTATATTGCTGGCTGCATTTTTACTCCTCACGCAGTCGAAAAGCGAAACCGTAAAAATTACCACGGAAGTCACCCGCGGGCCCTTCGAAATGGTGGTTTATTCCAGCGGGCAATTGGAAGCCCAGAACTCTGAAGATATTGTAGTTCCCGATAACCTGCGCGATCGCGATATCCGGATTTACGAGATTAAAATTACCGATTTGGTGGAAGAAGGCACGGTTGTGGATTCCGGCGAATATGTGGCAACTCTTGATCAGAAAGCCGTTGAAGAGGCACTGACCACTGCACGGGAAGAACTGGAACAGGCTTACAATGAGCTTGAAGATGCCAAACTGGATTCCAACCTCACCTTAAGTAATGTGCGCGACCAGATTATTAATGCGCGCGAAGAGGTGGAAGAAAAAAAGATTGTTCTTGATGAATCGGTGTATGAATCTCCGGCGGTAATCCGAAAGGCCGAAATGGATTTGGACAAAGCCAAACGGAAGCTGGAGCAGGAAATACAGGGTTACGAGTTAAAAAAACGTCAGGCCGTTTCAAGGGTTGAACGAAAAAAAATTGAGCTCCGTCAACTGGAGAGCCGGGTAAACAAACTTAACGAAGTGTATCATTCGCTGGTAATTGCAGCACCCAAAGCCGGAATGGTTATTTACGGCAAAGACCGCACCCGCGAAAAAATTAAAGTCGGTTCCACCGTTAGCCCCTGGATGCCTGTAATTGCAACGCTTCCCGATCTTTCTTCCATGCTTTCCACCACATTTGTAAACGAAATTGATATTTCAAAAGTAAAAGCGGGGCAAAAAGTAATTTTGGGAATTGATGCCCTGCCCGAAAAGGAACTGGAAGGCGAAGTGGTTTCGGTGGCCAATATCGGGCAACCTATGCCCAAAAGCGATGCCAAGGTTTTCGAAGTAAAAATCAGGGTTTTTGGCGATGTGTCGGATTTAAAACCAGCCATGACCACCAGCAACCGGATTCAAACGGGATTCTTCACTGATACCCTTTTTATTCCGGCTGAAGCTGTTTTTTCCAATGATTCCATGCAGTTTGTTTATCTCGAAAACAGCAATGTTGTGAAACAGGTGGTTGATTTAGGCGACCAGAACGAAAACCATTTCCTTGTTCGCAAAGGATTAAATGCCGGAGATTTGGTTCTGCTAACCGAACCGCCTCATCATGAAGATCTTTTAATCGAAGGAATGGATATTTTCCGGGAAATTAAAGAACGGAAACTGCGGGAAGAGGAGGAAGCCCGAAAGGCATTGGAAGAAGAGAAGAAACAACCTTTCAAACTACAGAAAAAATCAGGCGAAAACTCAAGTAATATAATCATTATCGGATGAAGGCAATTATTCAGCGCTACGGCCACGATATTTTAACCGGTATCGAATCAATTTTTGCCAACAAGGTTAAATCGTTATTAACGGCACTTGGAATTATTTTCGGCGTGGCAGCCGTAATCAGTATGCTGGCCATTGGAAACGGGGCCCAGCAGGAAATTCTCGAGCAGATTAAAATGGTTGGAGTTAACAACATCGTTATTTCTCCCGTCTCACATTCAGGAAATGAAAATGAAACATCAGGCAATGAGGAAGGGCCGCAGGTCAGCACCAAAAAGTTTTCGAAAGGTCTTACCCTTCTCGATGCAGAAGCCATCGGGAAAATTATCCCAACCGTGGAGCAGGTAAGTCCGGTTATTTCATTTAACTATTCAGCTATTCTCGACGGGAAAAGCAAACCGGTTGTGCTGGAAGGAATCAATAACAACTATTTTCGCTTGTTTAACATCAATTTAACGGCCGGGAAAGAATTTACCGACGAGCAAATGGAAAAAGCCTTTCCGGTTTGTGTGATTGGCGATAACATCAGGCAGGTGTTTTTCAACCAGCAAGATCCGATTGGCAAATACATAAAATGTGGCGAAGTTTGGCTGCAGGTGGTCGGGGTGGTTGAACGTCGCGATTTTACTGCCTCTGCCTCCGATGAATTGGGCATCAGCAGTACTGACAATAAAATATTTGTTCCGGCTAAAACAGTAAACATGCGGTTTCGCAACAGGGCGCTCATCCGTGCCGACGAAGTGGAAGCGCTGGCTGCCTCTGGCGGGGAGGGCGGAAATAACAATCTGGAAAACATCAACCAATTAGATAAAATTATTGTTCAGGTAGCCGAAACCGAATACCTGAGTTCCACTGCCGAGGTAATCCGCAGAATGTTGCTGCGCCGGCACAATAACCTGTACGATTTTGAGGTAACCATTCCCGAACTGCTGCTAAAACAACAGCAACGTACCAAAAATATTTTTAATATTGTGTTGGGTGTTATTGCCGGAATTTCGCTGCTGGTGGGCGGAATCGGAATTATGAACATTATGCTGGCCTCCGTGCTGGAGCGGATTCGTGAAATTGGTGTCAGACAGGCCATTGGCGCTTCACGCATCGATATCATTGTGCAGTTTCTTTCCGAATCCACTATCATCAGTGTTTCAGGCGGAATAATCGGTATTATACTGGGGGTGGCGCTTTCCAAAATCATTACGGTGGTTTTCGATATTCAAACCATAATTTCCGCCTTTTCCATCATTATTTCGTTTGGTGTGTCGGTTATTGTGGGAATCACCTTTGGGTATCTGCCGGCCAAAAGAGCATCCGAACACGACCCGGTCAATTCATTACGCTATTAATTCAACCTCAATAAAAATGAAACGACTTATTATTTTTGCACTTGTATCTTGTTTTTTTATAACAACGATTTCCGGACAGGAGAAAAAGTACCTCTCTCTGCAAAATGTGATAGAAATTGCTGGAGAACAGTCGCTCGACGCTTTCAGAAACGAGAATATGTATTTGTCCAGTTACTGGGAATACAGGTATTTTAAGGCCGACCGGCTGCCCAGTTTGTCGCTGCAGGCCACGCCGATCGATTATAACCGCTCTATGCAGAAGGTGTATAATTACGACGAAAACCGCGATGAATACAAACCGCGTGAAGATTTAAGTTCCGAATTATCACTTTATCTGAACCAGAACGTAGGTTTAACCGGTGGCCAGATTTTTGCCCGGTCGGAACTGAACCTGTCGCAAAAACTGGGAGCCGATAAAATTTCTTCCTGGTCTTCCACACCTTTCAGTGTAGGTTATATTCAGCCACTTAGTGGTTACAACCGGCTGAAATGGACAGCCAAAATTGAACCGGTAAAGTTTGAAAAGGCCAAAAAGAATTTTATCCAGTCGAAGGAGGAACTGGCGATAAAAGCTTCGCGTCTGTTTTTCGATTTGGTAGATGCCCAGATTGAGGTAAATATTGCCGAAACCAACCTGGCCAATGCCGATACCCTGTTCAAAATAGGCCAGGGACGCTACCAGGTGGGAACCGTTACCCAGGACGAACTGCTTAATCTGGAGCTCAGTTTTATGAATGCCAACCTGGCGCTTACCCAGTCAAATCTTGGCCTCGAGCGGTCTTTGGCTGAATTGAACTCTTTTTTGGGTTTCGATAAAAATACCAAAATTGAATGTATTGTACCCGACGAATTACCCGGCTTGCAAATACCTGCCGCAGATGCCGTTGAACTGGCGCTGGCCAACAACCCCGAAATGCTCGACCAGCAGCAGCGGCTGATTGAAGAGGACCGAAAAATGAATCAGGCCAAAAGCGAAAACGGTTTAACCGGCGACTTATTTGCGCTTTACGGATTGAACCAGAATGCCACCGATTTTAACCAGGTTTATCAGGATCCCCTCGACCGCCAGCGCTTCCGGGTGGGTATCGATATTCCGATTTTAGACTGGGGCCGGAGAAAGGGGCAACTGGCTATGGCACAGTCGAACCGTGAGGTGGTGCGTATCAGTGTGAACCAGGAAAAAATGGATTTCGAGCAGAACGTGATTATGAACGTAATGGAATTTAACCTGCAGGCTAACCAGGTGCTGAACACTGCAAAAGCCGACACCATTGCCCAATTGGGATACGATGTTACCCAGCAGCGTTTTCTTATCGGTAAGGTGGATGTTACCAAACTGAACCTTGCCCGCAACGACCAGGAGCAGGCGCGCCGGGCATATATTCGTGCGTTGCGAACCTACTGGAACTATTATTTCACCATTCGGAGGCTAACCCTTTTTGATTTTGAAAAGGGAATTACCCTTTCGGAAGATTTCGACGAGATTGTAACCAACTATTAAAAAATTGCAATGAAGCTGAAACGAAAACATTTAACAGGAATCATTGCGGCAGTTGCCTTAGCGGTGGTTGTTACTGCAATTACCCTTTCATCCGGTCCGGGGGAAAATCTGCATAAAGTAAAATCGGGGCCATTCGAACTTTCTCTCGAAGTGAAAGGTGAAATACAGGGAAAAAATGCGATTGTAATCAGTTTGCCCGATGAGTTAAGCCAGAGAGATTTGCGTATTTATCAGGTGAAAATAAAAGACATGGTGGAGGAAGGCACCGCTGTAAAAGCCGGCGATTGGGTTGCCACACTCGATGCTGCCGAGATAACCCAGCAAATGCAAAACAATCAGCAGGACCTGGACAGACGGCTGGCCGAACTGAACGACGCAAAAATCGACTCTTCCATTCAGCTTACCGCATTGAGAGAGGAATTGGGCGAGTTTAAATATGACCTGGAATACAAGAAACTGGAACTGGAGCAGTCGCAGTATGAGTCACCGGCCTACCAGCGGAAAAAACAGATGGAATATGACCAGACCGTCAGGCAGATGGAAAAAAAGCGGCGAGATTACAAGTTGAAACAGTTGGAACTGAAGATGAAAACCAACCGGATTGAAGACCGGTACGACTATCATTACAAAAGAGACTCGCTTTTAAAAAGAGCGATGGGCGCTGCCCGTGTTACTGCGCCAAAAGACGGCATGGTTATGTATGCCAGACTTTGGAATGGAAGGAAACTGCGTGTTGGAGATGATATCAGCATTTGGATGCCTACCATTGCCACCCTGCCCGATTTATCGCAACCGGTATCAGAAGCCTACATTCCCGAAATCGATATCACTAAAATTGCACTGGGCGACAGCGTTGAAATTACGATTGATGCCCTGCCCGGGGATAAATTAAAAGGAGTTGTGTCGAATATTGCCAATGTTGGACAGGAGTTGTCCGGATTCGACATGAAAGTTTTTAAAATTATGATTGACCTGCAGGTGGAAGGAAAACCCATAAAACCGGCTATGACATCCAATAATAAAATCATTTTGGCAAAACTTCCCGATGTGGTTAAAATCCCGCGCAATTGCCTGTTCAGGCAGAATGGAGATAGTTTTGTTTATCTGAATGACGGTGGACAAACCTGGAAAAAAAGTGTAACTCCGGGTTTGGAAAATGAAGAGGAGGTGGTCATTGAATCAGGGCTTTCTCCCGGCGATTTAATTCTTACGTCTCAGCCGGAGGAGACTGAAACCGTTGCGTTTTGGCAGGAATAACCAAACCAAAAAAAATTCTTTTAAATTAAAAATCAGTTAAGAACTACAATAAAAAAAACAAATATGCTCCAACCAAAAGGAGGGATTCTGCTACAAAAGGAAAAGCCGATAAAAATAATTTTTCTGATCGTTATAATTAACCTGAATTTTCAGGTTTTATCGCTTGCCCAGCCAGTACAAAAAGCAGAAAATAAATGGTTTGCAGGATTTGTTTTTTCCCCTGATTATGCTTACCGGAGTTTATATGGAACCGATCTTTTAGGAGAAGAGATTGTTGCAATTAGAAACGATTGGGAGTCTCCAAAATTTGGAATTACAACTGGTTTTTCAGTTTTGTATCAGGTGAGTACCAATTTTGAACTGGAATCAGGATTGTTTTTTTCTGATAAAGGTTTCAGGTATGCATCAGATGATTTTTATGCTTTTGAGTCCGATGATCCTTATATACCGAAGAAGGCAACGGTGATATACAGGTACCGTTATTTGGATGTTCCGCTAAAAGCAAACTGGTTTTTTCTGAATAAAAAAACAAGGTTCTTTCTTTCAGCAGGATTGTCAAGTCACTTGTTTTTGGAGGCCTCCTTTAAAAATATTCATGAATTTGATGATCGCACTGAAAAGGAAACGTTTACAGATGATAATACTATTTACTCAAAAATGAATCTGGGGTTTTCAGGTGGAATTGGAATGGAATATTCCATTTCAAACAGGTTTACTTTCAGATTACAACCTGAATATAGACGCATCTTAACTTCAATGACTCAAACTCCGATAAAAATGTATGGTTGGTCGGTGGGCGTAAATACGGGTATCTGTTTCGGACTTTAAATTAAATCCTGAATTTTTTGAACCAAATCGTTATGAATTTCCGGTCGGGAGATTAAAAGTTTGTCGCCTTTTCCATCCCTTGGTATTCCCTGCCAGTCGGAAAAAACAGCGCCCGCTTCTGTTGCAATAACAACGCCCGCTGCAAAATCCCACAGCGAATCGCCGGAACAGATAAACGCATCGGCTGAACCGGTTGCCAGATAACAGAGTTCGAGTGCCGTAGTTCCAAATTTTAGTGTGTCGTAAGAAACTGCAAGCTGTTTAGCCAATTGAATAAAGTGATTCCTGTCGGTTTCCCCGTAACTGTGGTTCAGAAAAATGCACGGAGTAAAACCGGGCTGAAAAGCGGGAAGGACGATTTTTTCTCCGTTATAAAAAGCGCCGCTACCTTTTTCCGCGTAATATTCGTTTCGCAAAATTGGATCGACAATCACTCCTGCCAGAAATTCACTGCCTTCCATCAACCCAATGGAAACGGCAAAAAGCGGGATTCCCCGTGCAAAGTTGGAGGTACCGTCCAGCGGATCGACTACCCATTTTTTTCCCGGTTCGTTTCGAAGCAAGCCGCTTTCCTCGCTTAAAATGTTATACGATGAATGTTTTTTCAAAACCTCAAAAATCGCCCGTTCTGCAGCCAAATCGGTATCGGTTACCAAACCCTGAGCTTCGCCTTTCACCCGCGCGTTTGACGAATCGCCAAACCGATGACGGATAACTTCAGCTCCGGCGCGAGCCGCTTCAAGCGCAATGGTTAATTCAGGATGAAGGTTGTTCATAATTTCGGGAATTTATATCTCCGGTGCATTTTCCAGCAAATACGCTTCAGCTTCCACGTTCCACAAGCCTTTGGTTTTGGCAACCAGTTTGGCCAGTTCGGCGTAAAACGGTTCTGTTTTTCCTTTTTCTTCAAAATCGGAGATGGCTGTCAGCGGTAGGTTTTTGTGGGTGTAAATCAGTTTTTTCCCTCCGGGAATGTTGGGCAGGTTCAGCGTAGTTTCTGCAACCGCATTCAGTCCGCCAATATGGGTAATCAACCCTGCCGGGTCGAGTCCTTCACTCATAATCTCCAGCGCCTCCACCATGTCGTCATTGTTTCCGCCCGAAGTTCCCACAATGTGCGTGTAGGCGTAATGCACATTGTAAAAATTCAGTTTAGCTGAAAATTCGGGATTGGAAGGGCCGGCAAAAAAGTTAAGGCAGCCGTCGTGTGCCAGAATGGCGTCAGCCTGCTCTACCACCGGGGCAACCGGCGCAAAAACAAACACATCGTCGTAGCCACCGCCTGAGATTTCCTTTAGTTTTTCCACTGGATTTTCTACGTTCCCGGTGTTCAGGTAAACCAACTCAATTCCGTTTTCTTTGGCCCATTCCACCGGGAAAATTTCTGCAGCGCGGTCGAGGCGGCTTTGGTCAATGTCGGTAATTACCAGCAGTGACGGTTTACGGTCTTTGCGGTTCACCACGTAGTTGATGGCCGCCAGTCCCATAGGGCCAACGCCTGCAAGAATGGCCATTTTACCGCCGTCCACAATTTCCATCTGATGAACGTAAGAACCCGGTTTGGTGTGGTAATTGGCATGCATGGCACCGATAACGCAGCTTAACGGCTCCGCCAGCGATGCCGGGTAATATCCCGGACCATCATAAACCAGCAAACAATCCTGCTCCAGCACATCTTTCGGGATAATAACGTATGTAGCATCACCGCCGATGTGAGGATAGGAGTAACCAGGAGCGCTTAAAATTCCCATCGGTCCGTTTTGGTAATAAATGGCCGGCTGAATGGAATACTTCTGACCAGCCCTGAACTTGTGTTGCCATTTGGACCCCACTTGTACTATTTCACCTGCAAACTCGTGCCCGATAATAACCGGATTTTCATGCACGTTATTGGGAACCCGCTTGTGGTCGGGGCCCTGTGTGGCTGCCTTGTAACTCGACATGCATATACTGTCGGATACCACTTTGGCTAAAATTTCATCTTCTTTAATCTGCGGAAGTTCAAACTCCTCGAGCCTTAAATCTTCCTTTCCGTATAAACGAACTGCTTTTGTCTGCATAATTCTTGCTGCTTGCTTCTGGCGACTTGCTTCTGGCTGGTCGTCAGAAATTTTTAACGATCGAATTTTTTAATAAAGTTTGTCAATTTTTTCCCAAGTAATTCACATTTTGAGTGAATAAAATCATATCGTAATTTATTTTTTAATGAGCCTGTTTCCCATAATTCTTCCAAATGGTCAATTGTTTCATCATTTGAACCTAATGAATAGATCAGAAATTTATAATATTCCTGTTGGTAACGTTTTCTTCCATAACCTTCTACAATGGCAGAACGACAGCTTTTTGAAGAGCGCCTGATTTGTTTGCCGGTTTCAAACATTTCAAACTGTGGCAAATCTTCCAATGTCATTTTATGGACTTCAAGAGCAATCTCTCTCGCCAACTGCCATATTTCAAGATTTTTGTAAGACATGCATTTAAATTTGCTTCTGGCTTCCAGCGGCTTGCTTCATGCTTGTTGCCAGTAAGTTTAACGATTTCTAAATCCACAATAATTTTACCCAATTTGCTGTTCAGTCAGTCGCCAGTTGCCAGCCGCCAGCGGCCAGAATCTATCTTAGCATATTTTGCCCACCTGTTACAGGCACCGCCTGCCCGGTTTCGTACTGCTGGTCGATGACGTAGAAAATGGCTTTAGTTACATCTTCCGGTGTGCAGCCGCGTCCTGCCGGTACTTGTCCTTCATAAAACGCTTTAACATCGGAAATGGTTTTGGCGCCCGGCACTTTTCCTGCCTCAAGGTACTGCACAAACAGGCCTCGTTCGGGGTCGCCCCATAACGGACCATCGAAAAAGTTGCCAGGGCAAATGGAATTTACCTTAATATGAAATGGAATAAGCTCCAGCGCAAACGACTGGGTAAGGCCAATTCCGCCAAATTTTCCACCTGCATAAGCAAAGTTTTTGTTGCTTCCTTTTAATCCCGATTTGGAATTGATTTGAATGATGTCCATATAATATCCCGGTTTGTAACGGTGCTGAACTTTCATCACTTTTTGTGCGTATTTGGCACATAGGAAATAACCGGTGTAGTTCACTTTGGTTATTAGTTCGAACGTTTTCGGGTCCATTTCGTCGAGGCTGCCGGCATGTAAAATTCCGGCGTTGGAAATCATCACGTCCAGTCCGCCAAAATGAAGAACTGTTTGTTGCACCATACTTTCAACCGAAGCTGCTTCAGCCACATTCACCGGTAAAAAATATGCCCTGTTTTTTGTTCCTTTCTCATTAAGTTTTCCGGCAAATTCTTTTCCTTTCTCTTCGTTCAGGTCGGCCACCACAATGTTTGCGCCCTCGCTGAACAGGATTTCGGCAATTCCGGCCCCAAACCCCTGGGCAGCGCCGGTAACAATTACTGTTTTATTTTCGAGCCGGCCCAGTGCTTTTCCGCCCAGCGAAACTTTTTTACGGTAGTTTTCCACCTCCCAGTTTTCTATAAATTCGACCTGAGAAGGTGTGAGCGGGTGCGGGCCTCCAAAGTTTTCCGTTAGTTTGGCAATCCGGCAGAAATCATTTACCATGTCTTTCAGGTACCCAACCGAAACGGCAGAATCTTCTGCGGCAATCACTCCTTCATTTTGAATGAAAATAATTTTTGGCATAAAACCACGCCGGTTCCTGAATGCTTCGATTTTGGTTTGAGCTTCTGCAATTATTTCCTTTGAAGTCCCCTCATTTTCTATAAACAGGTATTCCGACAGGCAGTAAACCATCTGGTCGGGATTGTAGGGGCGGGCCAGCCATTCGTCAAATTTTTGCTTATTCGTAATAAAACCTGAAATCCACGAACTGTTGAATGCGGTGGCGACTTTTAGTTTTTCATCGGAAAGCAACATGCGGACAGCAGGTAAAACTTCCGCCATTTTTTCTGAAACGGACAACTCTTCTGATTCCGGAAAAGTTTCAAACGTGCTTTTCAGTTTGGTTTCAACACCGGCATAAATGCCTTTAATTTCGTCTGTTGTGTCGGCAGCCACAAATATTCCGTGGTTTTGAATGAGCACAATTTGCGGATCGTGTCCGAACTTCTGGTTGTATTCAGCAATTTTTTCGGCAATAATTTTGAAAAGAATGTAACCGGGATCGGAATAAGGAACAAACAAAACTTCCTCTCCGAAAATTTCCCGAGTTTTTTGTTCGGCCTGGTTGCTGCACATCAGTCCGTTAACCAGTGTGGAGTGGGTGTGCACCACGTACCGGGAGCTGAACAAATTGTGCAGCGATGTTTCCACCGATGGCCGCAACCCGGAATCCGGATCTACGCGGCTGTTCATCAGGGAATTTTTAACTTCTTCTTCACGTTGAACAGGATCAGATGAAAACTGCTGGTTTGGTATGTCGTTCAGTTTTGCACGGTCGAGCACGCAAAATCCATTTTTATCAATATTTCCTAAGTTAATACCACTGGCTTTTATCCAAAGGTGTTTTTCATTTTTGAAGGAAGTATTTCCACCACCAGCTATTACGTATGCTTTGTCCTGCCCGTAATATCTCGAAACTTCGATTAAATCTTTTATTTCTGGATTCATGATTTTAGTTTTTATTCGATTTGAACCTTCAAGGTTTCTGGAAATACGCAATAACTGCTTTTCCCAGTTCCACAAATTTCTCTTTTTCAACGCTTTTAGCTTTCCTGCCATCCAGGTACCCCACCATACCTTTACTGAGGAGATATTGGTGGGCGGCGATTACTGCAGTGCCTTCGTAATTAATTTCCATCAATTCTTTATCCAGCGGCACACCTCCCCGGCAAGAGACTTTCAGCGGGTCGAGTTGTGGTGTGTTGTGTTCTGTGCCGAATGTAATTACAAATCCGTTTTGGTTGAAAAAAGAAACAAAATCTTTCAGAATTTCATAATCGTTGCGGCCTGGAATCAGTTCAATGGAATACACATCGTTTTTTAGGAGTTCCTCAAGCAACTTTTCTTTATTCCCCTCATAGTCGGTGAAATTTCCCTGGGCATCGTCAAGCAGAACCGGGTAACAGGGAATTCCGCCGGCATCAATAATAAGCTCAATAACCTCATCCAGCGAAAGAAATGCTTTTGGGTCTTCGGGAACAAAAGCTGTCCCGCCCGCTTTTAGCAGGTTGCTTCTAATTTCATTTTCTAT
>JAHYIT010000125.1 GCA_019429205.1 Mariniphaga sp.
ACCCAAACGAAATTATAATAATTCGATCCACAACGGATTGGCATTGTCGCCCATTTTTCACTGTCTTTTCCACAGGGGGTTTCTTGCTGTTTCGGATGATTACCGGATTCTGATTCATCCAAACCTTAAAGATTATAATCCGGAAACGGGAATACGTCAGTTCGAAAAAAAAAACTGAATTTACCCCGTGATAAAAGATCCTATCCTTCGCACAGCTGTCTTCAGGAACACCGAACACGGTTTGGCTTTTATTGATTTCAGGTAACTTTCTTTGAACGAAAAAATGGCACCAAACATCCGTTTTCATTATTTGTACCGCGATTCCGGGAATTATAAAACATTCGGATTTCAGGATTTTTCAAATTCAAATGATTTATCGTTGAAACAAACCAATTAACAATTAATCTTGGCTGTAGTTATATTTTGTTTTACTATTTTTGGTAAAATTGCATAATTTTATAGCTATAATAAAAAAGATTTGTAATGGAACCCGGGAAACAGTTCAAAAATCCACCACTTATTGAAGTTGTATTTGAAATTATTTATAATACAAAAAATTGGGGACCAATTGTTCCAATGCTGTTTTATGAAAAAATCAAAGACTTACTTCCTGTTGTTGGTCAAAATACTGGATTTGGATTTGAATTGAGTAAACAGTCTTTCAAGCTTCAGGGAGGGCCAGATAACATAACTCAGTTTAAAAACAAAGATAATGATACTATTGTACAACTATCAAACCGGCTTTTTACAGTAAACAAATTGCCCATATATACAGGATGGGAATCATATTTTGATATTATTCAACAAGCTTATAATGTCTTTCGCGAGGTACTGCCAGAAGTAAATATTGAAAAAATCGGACTTAAGACAATAAATAAAATTGACATCGAAAAGCACCATCTGGATGAAGTAAAAAAATATTTTAATTATTATCCAACATTGCCTAAGAATGTTGGTGAAAATACAAGTTCAATAGAAATGGTGGTTGAAACACCGATTCAGGAAAATGAGGAAATATTAGCACTGCGATTACAAACAATTAAAAAAGAACCAGGCTATGAAGCACCGGTTTTATTTCAATATTATGTGCTAAGGATTGCTAATATTCCTGAGGACATTTTAGAGTGGGCTTCAAAAGCTCATGGATTGATTCGGAATACTTTTGATAAAAGTTTAACAAGTTTAAGCAAGGAGAAATTCGATGAATAAAACATCTTCCATAAGTTCTGAACATTATTACGATAGCTCAATGGTTTTAGAACCTCAATCTGAAACCAGTTGCCAGGATTATATTGAGCAACATGAGCAGTATGATAACCTATATGGGTATGACTATTCCATAGTCTTAATGCGTTTAGGTATAAAAGAAACCTTGATGAAGTATTATATTCTAAAATCAATTGATAAAGAAATTGATTTCATTATTAACAATCCTGAATTACTAGAATTATTGCCTCAATTAGGACAATATATTAAAACATATTTTGATAAGAATTCCAGGCTTGAATTGGATTTATTTGATGAAGGAGAAGGGTGGAGAAGTTTGTTTATAAATGTTTACTCAAAGCAAGATTGGGAATATAGTAATTCTTTTTCCGAAGATTTTTTAAAAAAGCTACAATCATTAGGCAATGATATCTTTACTAAATTAAACATTTCTATTATTCCAAATGAGTTTTAGTCCTCAAACTTTTATTAAAATAGCCGAAGAAATTAAGATAATGGGTAACAGTGAAGCACATTTACGATCTTTTATTAATAGAGCCTATTACGGTGCATTTGGCTACATTAAAGTCAAGCTTAATATATACTCAGATGGTGCAAGTGTCCATAGAGAAGTTTATGAGAATTTATTAAGGTCTCCTTCCAGAAACAAGCAAATAGCAGGCAAAAACTTACAAAGACTTTTTAAAAAGAGGAAGCAAGCTGATTATAACTACAATATTACTATCCAGAATTTCGAATGTAATAGCACTATTGAGGATGCTAAAAGAACTATAGAATTATTTGACAGTGATGAAGATTACTCATAATCCGTTGACAACTCTCCATTTTTCGTCTTCCTTTGAACGAAAAAATGGCACAAAACATCCGTTTTTATTATTTGTATCGCGATTCCGGGAATTATAAAACTTTCGGGTTTCAGGATTTTTGCAAATCCAAATGATTTATCGTTGGAACTGGTTCATTATATTCTCCTATTTTTGTTCTGTAAAACGAATTTGTATGAACAGTAAAATTTCACACAGTACCCTTGACGATGGATATGATTTTTTCATTACCGACAAATGGAATAAAAAGCATCAGTATAAAATTTCCACATTTTCACTTGGAATAAAACAATTGTCTGAAGCCATTGAGGTTGTCGAATCAGAAGACCAGGCAGTAAATACATTTCAGGTGTTAACCGATGCCGCCACCGATATTGAACAGGCTGAATTATTGCTGAAAGCAAAAATACAACGATGGATTAATCGCAGGCATTTAAAAGTTAAACATGGAAAATTTGAAATCATTGACGATGTTTTAAGAGGCAGCCTCGGATGGTCTGACGGTTTTTTAGATTCTTATTTTAAAACTGTTTTTGAAATAGACGGTAAACAAATTACTGTTGAAGATTTCATTGAATTACTGGCACCGTACGCTGGGTTTAAATTTAAGCTGCAACTATATGATCCCACAGATGAGATGAATTAATCATCGGAATACAGTTTATTTTTAAAGCATAAACCGTCAAAAATGAAACGTCTGAAAAAAATACCTCTCAACGAATTCCAACTGAATGTGTTACTCAGCGATGAAGAAAAAAGCGACTGCCGGACGTTTATTCTTCTTCATCGGAGCCTACAAACGGCTGCACCGTACATTCATACTCCGGTTTTGTAATTTCGGTTTTGGTCAGCCATTTTTCTGAAATCGTCATTGAATAAAGGTTGTTGCCCTTGCTTTGCAGGTTCCACACAATACCTTCAGCCTCGGGAAAGGGCTCCCGGCCTTCCAGTTGGTCGCCCAGTAACCGGTTAAGTAAATTGTTTTCTGAAAGGCCCTGGCTTAGCGCTTTTAACGCATTTTCCTTTGTTAGCTCCACCGTGTTTTTGTGTTCGTCGGTTATTTCAAATTCCACGATGTTTACACTCAAATGTGGAAACTTTCCGTTGTAAGCCTGATAAAGCAACCGGTTAATGTTGAACAATTCGTGGTGCAGGTAAATGTCGGTATAAGTTTCAGCGACTTTTGTCCGCAGCATTTCGTGCGAAAGGTTATCAATCTGTCCTTCGTTTAAAACATCAGAGAGCTTGTAGTCGAGCAGAACAGCCGCCGCCTCGCTGGGTTCAAAGTCGGAAATGGCCATAAAAAGGTATTCCTTCAGTTCTGCGGTTTTTACCTGTTCCGCATCGGGAAACTCAA
This sequence comes from Mariniphaga sp., assembly GCA_019429205.1. Classification (GTDB taxonomy): domain Bacteria; phylum Bacteroidota; class Bacteroidia; order Bacteroidales; family Prolixibacteraceae; genus Mariniphaga. The sequence goes on from JAHYIT010000125.1 coordinate 3,409, forward strand.
ATCTTTTCAGCAACTCTTTAAAATCGTCGTTACTCCAGGCACCTTCCAGCTCGTCGGTCGTTTTTACATCGTTTATTTTTACGAAATACTTCATGCAAATAATTTTTGGTTTCTACTCATTCTAACTCCCTGAATGGATAATTGTTTCATTTATTTTGAAACAGATAGAAAAATCCCGGCTACGAATTTTCCCCGCCTTTTTGTCAAGCTCCGAAGGACCGAAGCCACGGAGGAATGCCTATGGCAGACTCCTGCGGAAAATTCCTGTGGAAGAGGGGAAATCCCGTTTTTGCGTTACGGGGGTGGTTTAACTGTTAAGGCCAAGACACATATTACGCCATTAGCATCATTTCGCAACAAATGTGCGCCGGCTGGGGTCTGTTTATTTATGTTGTTTTAATGGGTATTTCAAACAGAATTATATTTTTACAAAAAAAATAATTCAAATTATGAAGCGGATTTACTTTTTATTTCTTGTGTTTTATATTCTTGCAAGCGGTTGTTCCAGGCCGGAAAATGATTTTTCGGAATGGCGTGGGCCAAACCGCCAGGGAATTTATTACGAAACCGGGTTGTTAAACTCGTGGCCCGAAACCGGGCCCGAACTGCTTTGGAGTGTTGAAGGTCTGGGCGCCGGGCACAGCAGTGTGGGCATTGGGCACAACCGGATTTTTGTGAACGGGATGCCCGATACGCTCGGCGTGCTGTATTCGTTCGATATGGATGGAAATCTCTTGTGGAAAAAAGTGTATGGCACAGAGTGGCATAAAAATTATACCGGCTCGCGCTCTACTCCGGTTATTGCCGGCAATCTGGTGTACCTCGAAAGCGGAATGGGTGTGGTGTATTGTTTTGATGCTTTTTCGGGCGATATGGTTTGGGAGGTGGATTTGCTGGAAAAATTCAACGCTGAAAACATTCAGTGGGGATTAACCGAAACCCTGCTGATTGACGGCGAAAACATCATTTGCACACCCGGCGGAGAAAAACACAATGTGGTTGCATTAAACCGTTTTACAGGAGAGACCATCTGGACCTCGGCCGGATTTGGAGAACCTGCTGCCTATTGTTCGCCTGTTTTGGTGGAGCACAACACTACCAGGCTGGTTGTTAATATGACGGCCACTTCAATAATCGGCCTGGATGCCGAAACCGGCGAAATGTACTGGCGGGTGGAGCAAATGCAGGGAAATAAAATTCATGCAAATTCTCCGGTTTATTCCGGTGGAGTTATTTATTGTTCGAGCAGTTCGGCACCCCAAAGCAGTGGAATTGTTGCGCTTCAGTTGAGTGAAGACGGGAAAAGTGTAAAGCAAAAATGGAGAAATGAATCCTTTAAAAATTTAATGGGTGGAATTGTACTGATTGATGATGTGATTTATGGTTCCACCTACCGGAAAAACGAATGGTCGGCCATTGACGCTTCAACCGGAGAAGAAAAAATACTATCAGAAAATTTTGGCGGCGGTGTAGTTGTTTACGCTGATGGCCTGTTTTATTTGTACAGCGAAGCCGGAGAGGTAGCTCTTGTGAAAATGGATTGGAATACGTTTGAAATAAAAGGCAGGTTTGAAGTACTTCTGGGAACCGACCAGCACTGGGCTCACCCGGTGATAAAGGATAAGAGGCTCTACATCAGGCATGGCGATGCGTTGATGGTTTATGCTGTTTCCGGCGTGTGATTACTCTGCTCGCGCTTGGTTTTAACCGGGGTTTTGATTGTTCAGTCAAACAAAAAAATATAAAGAACCACCACCCCCCGACAAGCCGGGGTACTCCTCCTGGTCAACAGGTAAGAAATTGACCAGGAGGAGAAATTCGTGCTCATTGCATATTTTGCAGTAAAATTCAAATTTATTCTGCTTGAATATTGTGATGAACGGCATTCATCACTGACAGGAGTTATTTGTCCTTTTGGCATGTGGTTCAACCCAAAAACAGACCAAATTGTCCCTTTCTTTTTATTCTGCCGGTTTTATGTTTTAAGTTTGTTTACCTGCAGGCGGGCTGCCCGCGGTTTCAGAATAAACCGGGGAGGATTAAACCTTCCGGCAGAATGAATGTTTAGGTAACCGTATTTCCGGGTAAAAGTCAACTGCTTTAATTAACCGCAAATTATTTGTAACCAGAATTATTTTAAACAATCGTATAATAAAAAAAGAATGATAAGGTATTCAAAAAACAAAATAGATTTTTTAACCGAGTTAAGAACTTCAGTAAACGACTATTTTAAAACCAACAATATAGAACCCTACGGAGACAAACGGCTTGTGGTAAAAACCGTATTTATGGGTCTCCTTTACCTTGCCCCGCTGGTGCTGATGATTTTCGGGGTGTTCACTTCGGTTTGGGCGGTGCTGGGCTGCTGGTTTTTAATGGGACTGGGCAAGTCTGGCGTGGGAATGGCTACCATGCACGACGCCAACCACGGCTCTTTTTCGAAAAAACAACAAGTAAACAAACTGTTTGGCAACTCCATGTACCTGCTGGGAGGTTTCCCTGCCAACTGGCGCTACCAGCACAATACGCTTCACCACGGCTACACCAATGTGGAAGGGCACGATGAAGACATTGCCCCTCCGGGAATTCTGCGTTTGTCGCCCCACCGGCCATTAAAAAAAATAAACCGGTACCAGCATTTGTATGCCTGGTTTCTTTATAGTTTAATGACCATTTCGTGGATTATTTCGAAAGATTTCAGCAGGTTTCAAAAATACAGGAAAGCCGGCGTTAAGCTGAGCGGCAAACGTACTTACCGTAGTCTGTTGACTGAATTAATCATTTCAAAAATTGTTTATTATATTTTGTTTCTTGTGGTGCCTTTGTTAACTGTGCCGGTTGCCTGGTATTGGGTAGTTACAGGTTTCCTGCTGATGCATTTTACTGCCGGACTGGTTTTGGCCAGTATTTTTCAAACGGCACATGTGGTGCCTACTTCAGAATATCCAATACCCGACGAAAACGGCGAACTCAATTACAACTGGGCGGCCCATCAGTTATACACCACCTGCAATTTTGCTCCAAAAAGCAGGATATTTTCATGGGCGATTGGCGGGCTGAATTACCAGGTTGAACATCATTTGTTTCCCAATATCAGCCACATTCATTATCCCAAAATTGCCGGCATCGTGCAGCAAAAAGCAAAGGAATTCGGGCTGCCTTACCATGTGAACCGTACTTTTATGGGTGCGTTATGGCAACATGCCCGGATGCTGAAGCAACTGGGAACTGCGTGAAAACAGGGGTCAAAGACATTGCCGTTTATTCGTTGGAGTTCAGGCAGTTGCTTTACAAAGCCATTGAACTTTACGGCGGTAATAAAACGGGTGTTTTTGTGCTCTCTATTCCCGATTACGGGTACACTCCTTTTGGCGCTTCAAACCGGGCAACCATAAGTGCCGAAATAAACGAATACAACCGCATAAACCGCGAAATTGCCAATGAATTGGGTGTGGCATATTTCGACATTACCCCCATCAGCCGCGAAGCTATATCGAAACCGGAATACCTGGCCTCCGACCAGTTGCATCCCAGCGGCGAAATGTATGCCCGGTGGGTGGATTTGATGTTCAGCAGCAACGGCATAAAAATCAGTACAACCTCTGTTTCCGGGGTCGGCGAAAACGATGAGGTGACTGTTTACCCGAACCCCGCAACAAACCTTGCACATTTTCACATTCCCAACGGCGCAACAGAAATAGCGGTCTATGACAGTTCGGGTATTAAAGTTTTTCATGCTGAAACGGGCTTTTCGAATGATTTTAGCATAAATGTTTCAGGCTGGGGACCCGGCATCTATTTTTACCGGATTAAAAATGCCGGAGAGACCGTTTACCGGGGCAAATTGATAATTAAGCAAACCGGATGGTAACAAATACAAAAAACGATGACAATTTTAATCCTTCTTATAATGGTTACAACTTTGAACAGTAAAGTGCTTTTTGATTTTTCGAAAACCAGGGATACCGGTAACTGGCTGGTAGTAAACGATGGCGTAATGGGTGGCCTTTCTAAAGGTGACTTTGTTGCTGACGAAAACGGAAAAGCGGTTTTTTCGGGAACCGTTTCGCTGGAGAACAACGGTGGTTTTTCGTCGGTTCAATGCAAAACCGGCAAAATTGATGTGGAAGGTTATTCCATTCTGGAGTTGCACCTGAAAGGCGACGGGAAAAAATACCAGGTCAGAATTCGTGAGAACAGCAGCGATTACTATGCGTTTATTTACACCTTTCAAACGTCGGGGGAATGGGAAACCATAAAAATTCCACTCACAGAAATGTACCCGTCGTTTCGGGGCAGAACACTGAATCTTCCCAACTATTCAGGAAAATCAATGGTGGAACTTGCGTTTTTAATTGGAAATAAAAAGGCAGAAAAGTTTCGGCTTGTGTTGAAGAAGGCGGTGTTGAAGTAGGGAACTTTTTGTTTCCAGGATGGAATCCGTTGCCGACGCAGGAGGCCAGATGCTATCCGTTTGTTGTAAAAGTGGCAGGATTTATTGAAAAGCTTCACAGGAGTTGACGGATAGCATCGCTGGGAGCGATGCCATCCTGTTGCCCGGCCATCGGTCATCGGTCACTGATCATCTGTCCTCCGTTTTCCGCCTTCGGTCTCCCGTCTTCCGTCTTCGGACTTCTTCCTGAAATATCGTTCCGATTTTCCCCACAGTTTCCCGGCCTGCCTGAAAAGTTTTTTAGTTGCTTTTTCCGCTGCCTGGTCAGCTTTTTTGTAAGCTTCACTGCTGTGGATTTTTTCTGCCGCGTCGTCAATAAATTCTTCCGCTTTTTCGATCCATTTCCCCATAGCTACTCCAGTATATTGGAAAGTTCTTCCGTTAACTTCGACTGTAAATCTTCTTCGGTAATGCCTTTGTCTCTCATTGACCGTTCGCGGCAACGGCTACACAACTCAGTGATGTTTTTCAGCTCGCGGGCGCTGGCAACCGTTCCTTCAAAAATCTCAGAAGTCCTTTCGGTGTTAATGTAGGAACAATCGGGGTAAATATGGTACCTTGTTCCCGAGGGAGACCAGTAAACATTATTGAAGCCGTTGTTCAGCAACTCAATTTCTTTGGTTTGTTCGGTATATTGTTCGATGGAAGCAGGGTTAAAATCAACCCCTGTAATACCTGCAACCAAAAGGGCTACCACCGCAATGGTGCCTGCAATTCCTTTGGTTTGTTTGCTCAGGTTTTTATTCGTGAAAATCAGAATCACCAGAGGCAAAAAGGCCAAAACCCCCATAATAGCCCCCAACTGATTTTGAATAAAAAACTTCACCTTTTGCTTTTCGGATGCCGGGTCGAGCCGGTTGGCTTTTTTCCATAGGTACGAACCGGTTATGGCCAGCGCCAGAATGACGACAATAACAACAATTAACCAAACCAGGTACTCATCGCTTAACAATTTCAGAATGGCAAAAATTTGTCCTGCCATGGCCAGAATCCAGGCCAGAAATGCAAAAAGACGGAGTTGTTTGGCTTTTGCCTTGCTTTCCGCGCTGGCTTCAAACACTTTTCCACCACTTTGGGCAGAAGGAGACTGTGCATCTCCTACTTTGGTAATTTTTTTCTTTGGTTCCATTATGTACAATTTTAGAAGAGTAAGTTTTAATTTTTATCGTTTTTTTAATGATTGCCAATAAAAAGGAATTCAATCCTAATCCAAGCCGTGGTAGTTTTATCTCTTTTTCTGACCTTTTCACACCTGCCGGAATTTCATGCAATGTAATAAAAATATACTTGAAAAATATGGATAAGGCTTATTCAAATCAATAATTCAAGTGATTTGCACCGTGCTGTTTTTGAAATAAATACACGCATCAAACGGGTTGAACTCTTTTTCATCCCTCAATTCCCGGCGTCAATCCGTTTCTGCACCTTCCGCCAGCTTTCGGTAATCAGAAAACTTTCTTCCATGTAGTCAATCATTGTTTTCAGTCGTTTTACAGGTACTGCAAAGGTGAGGATGTTTTCGCCCACACACGGACGGGCCGAAATGTCGAACATCCCGATAACAGCCCGCTGCCTTTCCTGTAAACTTTCGCGATAGGGATAATACACCAAGGAACTGCATCCCGAACCAAACGGAGCAATAGTTCCGTGCGGGTTGTTCTGGTCAAAAGCAGCCAGGGTAAACAATCCAGACAACACATCGGGAGTGGCAAAAAAAATGGCCACCTCGGGCTTATCCTCATCCATGAGTTTGCCCCATCGTTTAAACACAATATTCCGGCCTGAGCCCGGCAGTTTTGGGAATCCTTACATAAACTTATTTATCTGTTCCGGTGTTTGCAGGTAGCGTTCACCTTGAATTTTTTCGTAACCGCATGAAAGGTAATATTCAAACCCCGGCCGCATTTTTTCCGTGTAGCCCAGGTAGCGTTTGGCGCCGCCACATGCTACCTGTTCGGCATTGTAAACCAGCGATTTTTGTTTGAGTACTTTGGCCAGTTCGCAGATGATATAGCTATGGCTTTTGGGTATTTTGGCACATTATGCCCCGCCATCGCCATCGGAATAATAAAAAGTAATGTGGAGTTCAGCATTGCCAAAATATTTTTTCCAGAGGTTGAGAAATTTTACTTTTATCAGGTTCAGTATTTGATTTTTTCTCAAAGATAGGTTATTGGTTAAGAATCCAAAAGAAACTCCCGGCTGCATATTTTCCCGCCAAAATTAATCATTCCTCATATTTTAACTCTTGGTGGGAATTCCGTGGTTTCGATTAATCGGGTTAAAGGTGGAATCCCTAAAACTGCATATAATTCTGTATAAAAACAATAACCCGCCAATTTATTTTGTCAACTTATTTATATTTATGGCTTTTTAAACAGGAAATAAAACGAAACCATAATATGAAACGCAATACACTTACTAAAATTATTTTTCTTTTTCTGGCCGTAGTTGCAAGCCTTCAGAACGTTGTGGCCCAAACCGGGACCACCCAAACTATTCAGATAAATGTGGAGGAGGAACACCAGACCATCACCGGGTTTGGCGCATCCCTTGCCTATTACGAAAACTGGCTGACTGCCCATCCCAACCGGGCGGAAATTTACGATGTGATTTTTAAAGAACTGAGTCTCGATATCCTGCGGGTGAGAAATGCCTACGGATACGATAATAATATGATTGGCCATGTAAAACAGTTCGCATCAGCCGCAGAAAATTCCCTGGGGCATCCCATCGACATTCTGGTTACTTCATGGGGACCTCCTGCTTCCCTGAAAAGCAACAACGACAAAAGCAACGGCGGAACTTTAAAATACTCAGTAACCAATGGGAAAGTAGAGTTTGATTATGCCGGTTTTGCCAATTGGTGGAACGCTTCGCTGAACAACTACAATGCAAACGGGATTTACCCGAAGTACATCAGCATTCAGAATGAGCCGGATTTTAAGGCAGATTGGGAAAGCTGCCTGCTACGGCCTTCGGAAGTGGTAAACTCAAACGATACCATCGCCGGTTACAACAAAGCATTGAATGTAGTTTACGATACCGTGCAAAAGCGCGAAAATCCCCCGTTGTTCCTGGGACCTGAATGTGTGGGCATCGGGTACAACAATGTGGAAAATTACATCAATGCCCTCGATTTATCCAAACTTTACGGAATCGCGCACCATCTGTACCACGGCGCTGAAGATGGTACTGTAGCAGGAGATCCTTTCACTTCAACCAACTATAAAAAAGTGGGCAATTTTCATCCCGAAGTACCACACTTTCAAACCGAATATTCACGGGCCGACTGGTATTCACTGGCTGCCATGATGTTTCAGTCGCTGGTTGAAGAAAATGTTACTGCATGGTTATACTGGGACCTGATATGGACAAATGGTAATGGACTGGTTAACCTGGATAACCCGTGGGACCGAAACCGCTGGACAACTCCCAAAGGCTATAACCGCACTAAAGATTTTTACGTGTTTAAACATTATTCCGCTTTTATTCACCCGGGCTGGAAAAGGGTTGGCACAACAGGCGGAAATGAACTGCTGAAAACCACAGCATTTTTTAGTTCAACCGGAGATTCGGCAACGTTTATTGCCATCAATCGTTCGGCAACTGACTCAATGAAAGTCCGGATTCAGCTTCCCGGTTTTACCCTGGAAGAAGCAACGGCTTATTCCACCACTGAGGAGAATGATTTTGTATCAACAAATTACCTTTCCGATACGGTACTCGTGCTCCCGCCCCGCTCAATAAACACGGTTGATTTGCGTTTGTCTTCGGTTAATTCTGCAACAGAAAACCCGGTTTTGCGGGAGATGTTTTCAACGATGACGGTATTTCCCAATCCTTTTTCACAGTCGGCCCAAATCAGGTTTGTTTCTGAAGAAAGTGCAGACTATTCAATGGAAGTGTTTGATTTAAGCGGACAAAAGCTGCTAAAAAGAGAACTGGGATTTTACGCTGCCGGTAATCATCAGGTTGAAATTAAGCGGAATGGGCTTGAAAACGGGATATATATTTTCCGGTTAATCAATTCGGCCGGGAAATCAGCGCAGGGCAGGTTTGTGGTTTCCGATTGATCTTAATGCTCCGCCTTCCCGTAAATCCTTTGTATCTTTGCTACGGTGGCTAAAAGTTGCATAATTAAAAGAATGGATATGAAAAAGTTAGCGTTTGCTTTGGTTTTTATCCTTGTGATTTTGGGAATGGCTTGTTCTCCGGGAACAAAAAAAGGAAGTTCTGATTTGCCGCGGGTGGCCATTTGCGGACTGGCCATTGAGTCGAGTACTTTTTCGCCGGCAGTAACCCATACCGGGGCTTTCCGCATCAGGCGGGGAGACGAAATTTTTTCCTACTATCCGTTTCTGGATGAAAATTCGGAAAACCGGAAACGTGCTGAGTGGTTCCCCACTTTGCGCGGCCATGCCATTCCCGGCGGAATTGTGACCCGTGCGGCTTACGATTCGCTGGTGAACGAAACCCTTACCCGGCTGAAAGAAAACCTGCCATACGACGGAATCTTTTTCGATATTCACGGTGCTATGAGCGTAGTTGGACTGGATGATCCTGAGGGCGATTTAATTGCCAGAATTCGCGAAGTTGTGGGAAATAAGACGATAATTTCCACCTCCATGGATTTACATGGAAACGTTACTGAACGGCTGGCACATCATACCGATCTGATTACCTGCTATCGCCTGGCGCCTCACGAAGATG
>JAHYIT010000126.1 GCA_019429205.1 Mariniphaga sp.
AAGTACCAGTTTCTTCATTTTCCAAAAATAAACAATCCTGAAAAGAAACAAACAGGACAGACAAAAAGAAAAGGCCGCGCTGAATAATATTCAAAACGGCCTTTATACTATTACTTGATTGATTTTCCTTCAAAAAAAGTAACAGAATCAAAAAAAGATTTCGAATCCTTTTGTGCAGATTATGAAATTTCGAAGCGTGAAGCCGAAATTATTCTTGAAATTTGCTCGGGCAAAACCAATAAAACCATTGCCGAAGAACTTTTTATTACCTTACAAACGGTTAAAGACCACTCCCACCATATTTATACCAAAACACAGGTAAAAAACCGGATTCAACTGGCCAACCTCGTGAGAGAAAAAACAGGAATGAAATAAAACATCTTTATTGCAAGGCAAAATTAATGGGCACCGTGTAACTTACGTTTACATTCTGGCCGCGTTGTTTGCCGGGCATCCATTTTGGCAGGCTGTTGACCACCCTTAACGCTTCCTGATCGAGCGCAGGATCAACACCCCGTGCAATGCGGGCATTTGCCACTTCGCCGTTTTTGTCCACAACAAATGTTACGTAAACTTTTCCCTGAATGCCATTTTCCTGGGCTGCTTTCGGATATTCAATATTATTGGCAATAAATTTTCGCAGTTCCAGTTCGCCACCGGGAAACTCCGGCATATCTTCCACAATGAAAAAGATTTGTTCTTCGGTATCAAGTGTTTTTGGTGTAACAACTTCTTTTTTTACCAATAACAAATTTCCAATACTATCAGTTTCAAGACTAAATTCCGTGCTTCCGGCCATCAGATTTTTTATTCGTTCCAAATCGTCTGCCTCACCTGAAATTTTCAGTTTATCGTCTAAAAAAGTAACTTTCAGTTCATCTGATTCAGGTACAGGCTGAACCTCACTCATTTCCTTCTGTTCGCATGCAAACATGATAATTAATACTACGGCTGTTAACACGCCCAATATAATTTTTACATGGGCAATTTTTGGTGACTTTATTTTTGACATCATTTTAATACGGTTTTTAATTAGTGAATAATTGAAATTGTTGGTAAGTACCAATTGCCCACCGGCAAACTGGTTGATTAATAATTTTTTATAATACCCACGGTTTACACCAGACGTCAACACGGCATGGTCGGCTAAAAACTCATGGTTTTCGCGGATGGCTCGTCGCAGCATCCACATAAACGGATTAAACCACTGAAATGCAGTGAGCACTTCTAAAATAAGCACATCAAAAGAATGACCTTGTTTAATATGTTCTATTTCATGTGCAATCATTCGGTCGTACCCATCATTGTTTTGCAGTGGCTGGCTCACAAATACAAAATTCAGAAACGAAAACGGACTGCACTCATTTTCAAGAAATACAAACTTTATGTTATCTGTTTTCCGCACTTCATTTTTCCGAACAACGAAAATGATTTGCAAAACCCGGTAAAAAAATATAGCCAAAAACAATAACAGTCCACCCAAATAAATCCAAATCAGTAAAGTGGCAGAAAGAATGGTTTGCTCAACAGTTACAGAAAAATCCTGTCCATAAACAGTTACCGCTTCCAGCATGTTACGATATGGAGTTACGGTTACTTCTGATAGCAAAACCGGTTGTGGCTCGTAAATTCTGAATTTCAGAAATGGCAATAACACGGAAAAAAACAACGATCCCAGCAGAAAAAACCTGTTCAGACGGAAAAAGGTTTCCCTGCGCAAAAAAACAACATAAATGGTTGCCAATAGCGAAAGGCTGACTCCCGACTCCAGTATAAAATTAACTGTGCTATTCATTTTCTTCCGGATTTTCGTTTTCCAAATCGCGTTTTACATCATCCACCAGTACGTCAAAATCAGAAAGGCTCATGTTATCTTCTTTGGCAAAAAATGATACCATTTCTTTAAACGAACCGCTGAAATAGTTACGCATAAAGTTTTTCATAAAAGAGCGGGTGTAAACATCCCGTGCAACCAGCGGAAAATACTCATGCGTTTTTCCGTAAGCATGGTGTCCTACAAAACCTTTCTTTTCAAGAATTCTGATGATTGTGGAAACCGTGTTGTATGCTGGTTTTGGCTCGGGCATTTCATCAATCAGATCTTTTACAAATGCTTTCTCCAGTTTCCAGAGAAGTTGCATCACCTGTTCTTCCGCTTTGGTTAATTCTTTCATTTCTAAATAATTTTATTGAAGCTGAAAATTAATTAATGCGTTGTAATAAACTTTTACAGGCCGTCCGCGCTGTTTTCCAGGCTTAAAATTAGGCAAACTGTTAATAACGCGCAGGGCTTCCTGGTTAAGAGATGGATCAACACCTCTTAAAATCTCGGCCCCGCTTGCCACACCTTCTTCATTAACAACAAATTTCACATACACTTTCCCCTGAATTCCATTTTCCTGTGCAATTACAGGATACTTCACCTGATCGCTGATATATTTGTACAAAGCCCTTTCACCACCGGGAAATTCAGCCGGTTCTTCCACTATATAAAATATTTGATCTTCTGGTTCCGGTTCTTCCTTACCTGTTATTATTAATGAATTGAAATCGATAGTCATGCCATCATCCACATCGCTGGTTTCAATTTCAAGCTCTACTTCAATTTCCATATCATCAGCAACAATGTTCAATACCTCAACAACCTGTGGTGGCGGCTGCGGCGGGATAGCCTCGGGTTCACGGGTAATCGGAATAATTTCTTCCTCAATTGCCTGAATTTGAACCGAGCCCAGCGAATACGCTTTTTTTGGTGCTGTTGACCATTCAAATGCTAATAAAATCGCACCTAATACAATGAGCAATCCAAACATAAAAAACATACTTTTTTTGTTTTCGAGATTGGCTTTCGATGTTTTTTTCTGTTCCATGTTTCTAAAGTTTTTATTGGTTACAAAATTGACAACTCACTGTTTTTCATAAACCTCCTGCCCTTTTGCACAATAATTGAGCCGGTTTTAGTTTTCGGTTCAAATATATAACTAAGTTTATAGTTTTCAAACTAAATTATTAGTTATTTTTTAATTTATTATTCAACTGACTACAATTCAGTTAGTTTTAAAACTAACTTTTTAGTTGAACCAGAAAATTGAAACCTCATTTTTAATAAGGTTGGTTATTTCACCAGTCCGTATATTTATTTTTTCTCTATTTTTTGAATTAATCCACTTACGAATTACTTTTGTTTATTTATTGAAAAAATATGGTTCCGAAAATTGAAAAACTGAATTACACCCAATCGGGAAATTTTTTCCTGATGGCAGGTCCGTGTGCCATTGAGGACGAAAGAATGGCTCTGGAAATTGCAGAAAAAATTATGACCATCACCGATCGCCTGAAAATCCCATATATTTTTAAAGGTTCGTACCGGAAGGCCAACCGGTCGCGACTGGATTCGTTTACCGGGATTGGAGATGAAAAAGCTCTGGCAATTTTGCAAAAAGTGGGGCGAACGCTTCAAATTCCTACGGTTACCGATATTCATTCGGCGGAAGAAGCAGCTATGACAGCTAATTACGTCGATGTTCTGCAAATCCCGGCTTTTCTGTGCCGTCAAACCGATATTCTGGTGGCGGCAGCCAAAACAGGGAAAGTGGTGAACATCAAAAAAGGACAATTTTTATCCGCGTCTGCTATGCAGTTTGCAGTGAATAAAGTAAGGGAAAGCGGTAATCAAAACATCATTTTAACCGAACGGGGAACCACTTTTGGCTACCAGGATTTGATTGTCGATTACCGGGGAATTCCCGAAATGCGAAAAATGGAAGTGCCGGTTGTGCTGGACATCACACATTCGTTGCAGCAACCCAACCAGGCCAGTGGCGTAACCGGCGGACAGCCCGAACTGATTGAAACCATTGCCCGTGCGGGAATTGCCGTGGGCGTTGACGGTATTTTTATTGAAACGCATCCCAATCCGGCAGAGGCAAAATCAGACGGCGCAAATATGCTGAAACTCGACCTGCTGGAATCGCTGTTGGAGAAACTGTCGGAATTGTATAAATTTGTGCAAAAGTTATAAATACAATGAAAAATAGAAGAAGATCATTCCTAAAGAAATTAGCTGCCGGAGCAGCAGTTGCCGGATTGTTACCGCTTTCCAATAAAGCCTCAGCAGGCGAAGTACAGCTCAAAGGTGCGTTAATTCACCATGTATTTTTCTGGCTGAAAGAGCCTAACAACGAAGCGCACAAAAAACAACTGGTAAAAGCGCTCAACGACCTGTTGAAAGTGGAAACCATTAAACTGAGTCACATTGGATTCCCGGCAGGCACCGAAAGCCGCGATGTGGTGGATCACTCCTACACGGTTTCGTACATGACCATGTTCGATGACCAGGCCGGACAGGATATTTACCAGGTTCATCCGCTGCATGTAAAGTTTGTGGAAGAAAACTCTCATTTATGGGAGAAAGTAATCGTTTACGATTCGGTAGATGTTTAAAAAGAATTTTCGATAAAGTTTTACATCCGGCAAAACGAATTTTAGTTTTCTATTTTAAAAATTTTACCAAGTAAATTTAAAATAATTATTTAAATTTGCATGGTAAAATTCTTTTTAAAATGTATTATAAAAGGTTTCTTGAAGAAGATATTAGAAACAGCCTGAAGCAGAATCCGGTTACTGCCATTATCGGTCCACGGCAGTGTGGGAAATCAACTCTTGCCAAACACCTTTTAAAAGATTTCGACAGCCTTTATCTCGACCTGGAAAGACCTTCCGATTTGCAAAAACTTGAAGACCCTGAATGGTTTTTCACCTCTCAAAAGAGCAAATTGATTTGTCTGGATGAAGTACAACGCAAACCAGAACTTTTTCCACTTATCAGAAGCCTGTCTGACGAATGGGGTCGCAATGGTTCGTTTCTGATTTTGGGCTCTGCTTCACGGGATTTGCTCAGACAAAGCTCTGAAAGCCTGGCAGGCAGAATCAGTTACAAAACCCTGAATCCTTTTACCCTGGATGAAATAGAAACAGAATTCCCGCTTGAAGAATACCTTGTAAAGGGAGGCTTTCCGAGAAGCCTTCTAAACGATGACATAAACAATTCGTTTGAATGGAGGCAGGACTTTACAACAACTTTTCTTGAACGGGACTTGCTTCAATGGGCTGGCTTTTCAACAAAAACAATGCGAAATTTATGGCAAATGCTGGCACACCTGAACGGACAAGTTGTAAATTATTCCATGTTGGGACGGTCGCTGGATGTGAGTAATGTAACTGTAAAAAATTATATTGAGTTGCTTGAATCGACTTTTATGCTTACCATGCTGCCCCCATTTCTTAAAAATACAGGAAAAAGGATCATAAAAAATCCCAAAATATACCTAAACGACACAGGCATTATAAACTCCCTTCTGAAAATCAGGGATTTCGAACAAATGACAGGACATCCTGCCTTTGGATATATTTGGGAATCTCTGGTATTTTCGAATTTAAAGGCTCACTTTCCACAAGTGGATTTATCGTTTTACAGAACACAAAATGGTGCTGAGTTGGACTTCATTTTGAAATATGGTAAGAAAACGATTGCTTTTGAATGTAAAGCATCGAAAGCACCAAAATTGTCGAAAGGAAATTACAATGCTATAAACGACATTAGTCCATTAAAAACCTTTATTGTTGCACCGGTTGAAAAGGGCTGGCCGATGAAAAAAGAAATTGACGTGGTTTCATTAAGCGAGGTTATTTCACAAACCGGACAAATGATTCAGTGAAAAAACAAATACGCCATCAGTATGGCTGCAATAATTCCGGTAAAGTCGGCAATTAAGCCGCAAACCACGGCATAACGGGTATTTTTGATTCCTACCGAACCAAAGTAAACGGCAATAATGTAAAAAGTGGTATCGGTTGCTCCCTGTACCGTACTGGCAACGCGGCCTACAAATGAATCGGCACCGTAAGTGGTCATTGCGTCCACCATCATGCCGCGGGCGCCGCTGCCGCTAAGCGGTTTCATCAAAGCAGTGGGCAATGCAGGTGTAAAATCGGTATTGATTCCGAAGTGCTCGAAAACCCAGGTGAAGCCAGAAATCAGCCACTCCATAGCACCCGATGCACGAAAAACGCCGATGGCAACCAGAATGGCCACCAGGTACGGAATTATTTTCACTGCCGTTTTAAACCCGTCTTTGGCGCCGTCGATAAACGCCTCGTAAACATTCACCTTTTTCAGAAGGGCCATCACAATAAAAACGATGATTACTGTAAAAAGGATAAAGTTACTGGCCAGGTTTGAAACCTGCGTGACAGCTTCTTTATCGAGCGTGGAAAAATACCAGATGATGCCCACAATAACCAGGGTGAGCCCGCCAAGATAGGAAAGCACCACCTTGTCAAGCAAATTGATTTTCTGGTAAATAGCAACGGAAATTAACCCTGCCAGCGTGGAAAAATAAGTAGCCAGCAAAATGGGAATAAAAATATCCGATGGATTTACGGCACCCAGTTGCGCACGGTAAACCATAATGCTGATGGGCAAAAGTGTTAATCCGGATGTGTTCAGGACCAGAAACATAATTTGCGCGTTGGAGGCTGTGTTTTTATCCGGATTGGTTTCCTGCATCTCCTTCATGGCCTGCAAACCGGTGGGTGTGGCGGCATTGTCGAGGTTGAGCATGTTGGCGGCAATGTTCATCATAATGGAACCGTAAGCCGGATGTGATTTCCCCAGTTCGGGAAAAAGTTTGTTGAAAAACGGCCCAATAACCCGGGAAAACACATTTACAATTCCACCCTTCTCACCTATTTTCATGATACCCATCCAAAGAGTCAAAACCCCTGTTAACCCAAGCGAAATCTCGAAACCGGTTTTGGCCATGTCGAAGGTTTCGTTGACCATGTTGGGAAAAACTTCCACATCACCAAAAAACAGCAGTCGCACCAGCCCAATAACAAAAGCTATCAGAAAAAAGAAAATCCAGATGTAGTTTAGTGCCATTTATTATTTGAAAATTGGCTCCAAGATAACAAAAAAAGAGGGACCAGAAAGCCCCTCTTTTTCACAATTCTCTCATTTTTTTAATAACCAGGACGTTGCACCAGAACACCAGGTTGCAGGTCGAGTTGTACTTGCGGAATTGGCATAAATTTATCCCCTTCGGAAAAAACAGCCGCACCAGGAGAAACCATAAATTGGCGGATTCTCGCGTCAGCATCACGGAAAGCATGCAAGGTAGCGGTCATATCAACGCGCATACCTCCGGGCAGTTCATCCCATCTGCGAAGGTCGAAGAAACGACGGCCTTCGGTAGCAAACTCCAGTCGTTGTTCCCATTGGGCAGCTCTCATGGCTTCTTCTTTGTTTGCAAAAGAAGTATATAAACCAATTTTATAATTGGCTGCCGGTTGATCCCAGTCCACATCACCTTCCTCACCCCACGGATAAACTTCCGGAGGAAGTTCATAAATAAGAACTTTACCCATAACAACCTGATTGTCTGCCCGATCGCGAATCATATTAATGTAAGTACGGGCCAGTTCCAGGTCTCCGTCAAATGCAGCAATTTCAGCCCGCCACAAAAGTACATGACTGTAACGGAGGTAGCGGTAATTATTGGCGTTAATACCAGTTTGCCATCCTGTAGTTGTGGAAAGGCTGTAACGTTCTGCCTTGTTAAAGAATGGTTTTGCAGCAGGCATATAAGGACCGCCATCAGGTTGGTTACGTACCCAGTCGCGGCCGCGGTTGATACCCCAGTCTTTGTAAGGGATTCCGCGGCGGCTTACTGTCCAGTCAAGTCGTGGGTCAACAGCATGTTCATCAGGTACGAATGTTGCATCGGAGGGTACTCCCTGGTCATTTTTCAAATCAACATTGTTATATGTATCAAAAAGCGGGAAACCGTTATTATCCACCTTAAATGCATTAACCAAAGTTTGCGATGGTTGATGAAAACCGCAGCACATCCCGATATCCGAACCATGTGGCCAGTTCAAACCAATTCCCATTTCAGCATTCAGTGATTCGTTAATATCATTTACGTTTGCCTGAATTTCAAAGATGGATTCCGCATTGTTATTGGTTTCAATATTGAAATTATCAATAAAATTAGGCATTAATGAGAATTTACCACTACTGATGATATTATCGAGTAATGGTTTTGCCTTGGCATAATCCAGTTCCTGCAGGTAAGCACGTGCAGCAACCGCCATAGCAGCATATTTGGTTGCACGGCCTGGTTGTGCCTGCGATTCGGGAAGGTTTTCCCATGCAAACTGCATATCGCTGATAATATGATTTAAAACAGCTCCTTCAGGGTTATCATTGGAAACCTGTGTAGGATCTTCTGTTTCTTCCGTAAGAATCGGAATGTAATTGCCAAAAACCAGCCAGGATTCAAAGTTAAAAAAGCCTCTGAGAAAACGTATCTCGGCCCTAAATCTATTGGCTGTGGCTGCATCAATGGTACCTTGTTCTTCCGTGGCATTAATTACCTTCATTGTTTTATTGGCGCGGTCGATACCCATACCAATATTCAACCTCCATTTATCTGCCGGGTAATTATTGGTGGTCATAACCTCCCAGCGTTCAATTTCATTTACCGGCACCTGGTCGGTAATTTCAGAACCTTTGTAAGCATCGTCTGATGCTACGGAACCATAAGTCCAGTTTTGAACAGATGCTCCCCAGGAAACTTGCCAAAGCGAACTGCCGGTTACCATAGCATAAGTGCCCACCAGCAGTGCATCAATTCCTTTTTGATCGTAGAAGACGTTTTCTGAAGTGGACCCCATGGGGGTTTTTGTCAGAAATTCTTCTGAACATGAATTAAATAAGGCCAGTAAAACCGTAACGGCCATTATCATTGATAGTTTTTTCATATCTTATTGTTATTTAAATTATTAACATGAATTATTACAATCCCAGGTTTACACCAAACATTACCTGACGGGGAGTTGGCCAGGCACCCCTGTCCAGTCCCATAGATACACCCGATGAATTAACTTCAGGATCGAGACCGCCGTATTTGGTAAGCGTAAACAAGTTGGAAACCTGAACATAAAGCCCCAGGTTTTTAATCTGAGCCCTGTTTAGCAGGCTTTGTGGAACGGAGTAACCTAACCGCAAAGTTTTCAATCTCAGGTAAGAACCATCTTCAATAAAAGCACTTGATGCCTCCTGCGAAATATCGCTGTAGTCGAGCATTGGAAGTTTAGCATCAGCATTGTTGCTCAGATGCGGGCTTCCCCAGCTATTGTAAAGGGCATCTTTGCTTAAACCGCCGTTAAACTGACCATAGTCGATCCAGCGGGTCACATAATTTATCATGTCATTTCCATAACTTCCGTAGAAAAACATATTCAGGTCGAAATTGCCATATCCCAAATCAATGTTCAAACCACCTGTAAAATCAGGATGCGGACTTCCAATAAATGTTCTGTCGGCTGACGTAATAACACCATCAGTGGCATCCGGGATTCCGTCACCGTCGGTATCCACTGTTAACTGATCGACAAATTTAAAGTGGCCGGGTTGATTATATGTTCCATCGGCGCCAATGGCAGTTGGCCAACCAGCAGCTTCTGCTTCTGTTTGAAAAATACCAACTGTTTCGTATCCGAAAAATTCGGGAAAAGCATGGCCCACAGCCACACGGGTATATTCTTTCTGACGTTCAAACTGTCCGGTAAAATAATCATCTGCTTCGCCGCCCAGTTTGGTTACCTCATTTTTATAACGCGAAACAGTGGCTTTCACACTGTACCTGAAATCTCCATCCATTGCAGTGTTGGTATAACCCAGCTCAAAATCAAACCCTTTGTTAACCATTTCTGCGATGTTTACAAACGGAGGAGTAGCATCGCCCATTACCTGTGGCAATGGCAGGCGATAGAGCATATCAGAAGTGTTACGCTGCCACAAATCGATTGATGCGCTTAGCCTGCGGTCTAAAAATGTTCCATCCAACCCAAGGTTAAAGGTTTGGGTAGTTTCCCAGGTTACATCTTCGTTACCCAAGGTTGATGGCATAAATCCGGAAATTGTACCGGTATTGGATCCATCAAGTGCATAAGAAGAACGGTATGCATCGGAACGGAAAGTTGAAAATGAGTTATAGTTCCCGATCCGGTCGTTTCCTGACATCCCCCAGCCTACTCTTACTTTCATTAAATCGAGCCAGTTTCCTGTACCGGCCATAAAATCTTCTTCTGAAATGGCCCAGGCAGCAGATGCTGCAGGAAATGTACCGTACCGGTTGGCTGCACTGAAACGGGATGAACCATCCCTGCGGGCAGTTACCTCAAGGAAGTATTTTCCCATCAGGTCGTAATTTACACGGCCAAATACAGAAAACAAAGACCATGAGGAACCGTTTCCGCTGTTATCCCTGTTCGATTCTCCTGAATCCAACTGCATATAAAGCGGGTCTTCCGAGAAGTAACTCCTGCGGCTTGCATTCAAAGACTGGTATGTGTTTTCAATGGCTTCAGTACCCAAAACCACATTCAGCCGGTGAATCCCGTCGAAAGTTGCATTGTAATTTAAAGTATTCGACCAGTTCCATTGAAGGGAATAATTGGAACTTGCATTCATGCCGTTAACCAATTGAGGTTCAGAAAATTCAGGATTAGGAATACTGTACCCTTTGTAATTCCATTGTCCCCAGTTGTAACCAAATAAACTCCTTAAAGTAAGCCCCTCCATAAAGGTAATTTCAGCAAATGCATTACCCAGAATCCGAACATATTTTCCATTGTTGTTCCTTGCCCTGTAAGCAACAGATACTGGATTTGCAGCATTTCCCATAGTAGGCGCTCTTGAACCGGCAAAATTACCGGCAATATCATAAACCGGAATAATGGGTTGTGCACGGTAGGCTTGAGAAATAACAGTACCTTCGCTGTTATCTCCCAGGTTACCGTATTCATCGATGTAAACCACCTGAAGCGACTCACCTGCTTTAAACCAGTCGTTGAATTTGGCTTCGGAGTTCATTCTGAACGAGTACCTTTTAAAATTGGTGTGGATAATAAACCCATCTTCATCCAAATAATTTCCAGAGAAGGAATAAGTGGAATTTTGACCACCTCCTCTGACTGAAAGATCGTACTCTTTGATCATTCCGTTCCGGTAAATCTCATCGTACCAGTCGGTACCTTCCTTGTTGGCCCTAAAAATCAGGTTGTCGTAAAAACTGTAGTTGTTTTCATCAACTTCGCCCATTTTGGCTCCGGCAGGTAAAATATAATCCGGTATCACCGGTTGCTGTCCAGTTCCGTACTGTGCATGAGACAGTTCCATATTTCTGTTTTTCAGAGATAACCAAACGGCGTCAGCATATTCTTTTGTATTCAACATGTCATACTGGTTGGTTGCCTGTGTAACCCCTGTTTTTACAGAAAAATTAATGGCCGGTTGCATATTGGCCCGTCCTCGTTTGGTAGTGATAATAACTACACCGTTTGCACCCCTGGTACCATAAATAGCAGCAGAGGAAGCATCTTTCAAAATAGAGATGGATTCAATGTCATTCGGGTTAATGTTATTCCCCGGACCTGACGGAACACCATCGATAATGTATAAGGGGTTCGGGTCGTTGATGGTTCCAATACCCCGGATGCGGATAGTAGCGTCACCACCCGGGCGGTTGGCCGATGTAATGGTTACACCCGAAACCTGGCCCTGAAGGCGGCTCATTACACTCGGAGCATTTGAAATCTGCAGTGCTTCCTCCGAAATGGAAGAAACAGCACCGGTAAGTTCTTCTTTCAAACGGGTACCGTAACCAACTACCACAACCTCGTCAACCCCAATCACATCAGGGCGCATGGATACGTTAATGGTTGTTTGGCTGCCGATTTCAACCACTTGCCTTAACATACCAATGTATGAGAAAACCAGCACATTGGCACTTTCAGGCACCTCTAACTGATAAACACCATCAACATTGGTTACGGTTCCCGTTGTGGTTCCCTGGACTACTATAGTTACTCCGGGTAGCGGAGAACCAGTGTCGTCAGTCACCGTTCCGTTGATAGTTTTTTGCTGTGCCCAGGCTCCTGTTGAGAAAGCCATAATGACAGCAAACATAAACAAGGGCAAAAACCCTTTCAGATGTTTTTTTTCCATAGATTTTAATTTTTAATAATTAATATTTAAAAAGAGATATTCAGGTACAGAGTTGTACGCTCAATTGAATAAGAAAAAAGAAAGGTGAATTTTCCATAAGCATAAGTTTTTTTAGCTTTTCAGTTTTTACATAAAAATACATTTAAACAAAACGTATCGTGAAAGTAGTTCATAATTGAAAGGTCAAATCTATAAATTTTTTTCGGAATTAAAAAACACAAAAGTCTCTAAAAAATTCTTACATTTCGCACTAAATGTAATGATAAAAATATAAACATCTATTAACCAATACGATTCTTGCTAAAATGAGAAAAATATTATTCTGGACCCTGGCTGTTTTAATCACTTTTTCTGCCATTATTTATCAACGAAAAACCGGCCCTACTTATGATAAAAAAGTTGATCTAAATATTGAAGGAACTGAATACAAATTCAAACTG
>JAHYIT010000127.1 GCA_019429205.1 Mariniphaga sp.
TACGCGACTTTTCATCTAATAGGGGAGATAGGATTTTATGACGTTTTGATATTAAATCTGTATCTTTCATCTGCGAAAGGTACAATATTAATTTTAAATAAACAAGTTATTTCGTAACAATCCCTAAGTTGCATGCTTTCAACAGTTACGGGGAAAAAAGAGATCGACCGGCTGACAGATGGCCTTGAACGTGCATTCAGAAAATTAAAACCGAAATTGGAAAAACTAAATATAACGTAATATGAGTACCGAAGTTTTTATATGCGATGCCATTCGAACACCCGTTGGAAAATATGCGGGCGCTCTGTCGTCGGTCAGGGCAGACGATTTGGCAGCCATACCGCTAAAAACCCTGCTCGACCGAAATCCACAGCTAAAAAACCAGGTCATTGACGATGTTATTCTGGGCTGTTCCAATCAGGCCGGAGAGGATAACCGGAACATTGCCCGAATGGCCCTTTTGCTGGCCGGGTTTCCAGAAGAGGTGCCGGGTGTTACGGTAAACCGTTTGTGTGCTTCCGGTATGGAAGCTATCGGAATGGCAGCGCGGGCGATTAAGTCGGGCGAGGTAGATATGGTGATAGCCGGTGGTGCGGAAAGTATGTCGCGCGCACCCATTGTGATGGCAAAGGCAACTCAGGCATTTTCAAGAACTCCTGAAGTGTACGATTCAACCATTGGCTGGCGGTTTGTCAACAGTGAATTTCATAAAAAATTCGGAACAGATGCTTTAATCAAAACAGCAGAAAATCTGGCAGTTGAGTATAAAATCAGCCGGCACGGACAGGATGCATTTGCACACAACAGCCAGTTAAAAACTGCTGCCGCGCAAAAAAACGGAAAGTTTTTACCTGAGATAGTTCCGGTTGTTATTCCTCAGAAAAAAGGGGAACCCCATGTTGTAAAAAACGATGAACACCCCCGGTTAACTTCGCCCGAAAAATTAGCATCCTTAAAACCTGTTTTAAACGAAAACGGAACGGTGACTGCCGGAAATGCATCAGGAATTAACGACGGTGCGGCAGCGGTAATTGTCGCTTCCCCTGCCGCAGTAAAAAAACACAACCTGACACCCAAAGTCAGAATTTTGGGAGTTCAGTCTGCCGGTGTTCCTCCGCGAATAATGGGCATCGGACCGGTTCCGGCTACCCATAAGCTGTTGCAGCGACTGGGAATGACCCTTGACCAAATGGATATTATTGAGCTGAATGAAGCATTTGCAGCACAGTCGCTGGCTTGTATCCGGGAATTCGGGCTGGAAGACAATGACTCCAGAATAAACCCGCTCGGCGGTGCAATTGCACTGGGACATCCGCTGGGAATGTCGGGAGCAAGATTGGTGACTACTGCTTATTATAAGTTGATAAACAGTGATGCAAAATTTGTTTTGTGTACCATGTGCGTTGGTGTTGGGCAAGGGCTTTCCATGATTCTGGAAAAGGTTTAACCTCTGTCTGCAAATCCCTGTTAAGATGAATTAATGTTTTAAACGAAAGAATATGAAGATTGATATTTCAAAAGAACTAAAAGAAATTGGTATAAAAGAACTGAACTCCGGCGTTTGTACCGGTACCGTCTGGAAAGAAACTTCAGGAAAAGTTATCGAATCCTTTTCGCCATCCGATGGAGAGAAGATTGCAGCCGTGCAGCAGGCCGGACTGGAAAATTACCGCGAGGTGATTGAAACCGCCAAAGAGGCTTTTAAAAGCTGGCGGATTTGGCCGGCGCCCAAACGGGGTGAAATCGTTCGGCAAATTGGGCTGGAACTGAGGAAATACAAGGAACCGCTCGGTAAACTGGTGTCGTATGAAATGGGAAAAATTTACCAGGAAGGCCTGGGTGAGGTGCAGGAGATGATTGACATCTGCGATTTTGCTGTGGGGCAGTCGCGCCAGTTGTACGGGTTCACCATGCACTCCGAGCGCCCGAAACACCGTATGTACGACCAGTACCATCCATTGGGAATTGTGGGCGTGGTTTCAGCGTTTAACTTTCCTGTGGCGGTGTGGTCGTGGAATGCCATGCTGGCGCTGGTTTGCGGCGATGTGGTGGTGTGGAAACCGTCTTCGAAAGTGTATCTCTGCGCTGTGGCGGTGCATCAAATTGTTGCGAAGGTTTTAAAGGAAAACGATGTTCCCGAAGGTGTGCTGAATTTGGTGGCTGCCGACTCCAATATGCTGGGCGACGAGCTGTTCAGCGACAAAAACATTCCGCTGGTTTCGTTCACCGGTTCAACCCGGATTGGTAAAAAAGTGGGCCGTTTGGTGGGAGAGCGATTGGGAAAATCCATTCTCGAACTGGGCGGAAACAATGCCATTATCATCACGCCAAATGCCGATTTGGAGATGGCGCTTAGGGCCGTGGTTTTTGGAGCGGTGGGAACCTGCGGGCAGCGCTGCACCTCCACGCGCCGGATTATTGTGCACGATTCGGTGTATGACCAGTTCAAACAAAAACTGCTGTCGGTGTATGAACAACTTCCCATCGGCCATGCCCTCGACCCGAAAACGCTGGTTGGCCCACTGGTGGACAAATGGGCGGTGCAGGATTTTGTAAACGCCATTGAAAAAGTGAAAGCCGAAGGCGGGAAAATCATTACCGGCGGCAAAGTACTGGAAGGTGAAAAATACAAAACCGGAACGTATGTTTCGCCCTGCATTGCCGAAGTGGAAAATCGTTTTGAAATTGTTCAGGAAGAAACCTTTGCGCCTATTTTGTATATGATTCGCTTCAGCGATCTGGACGAAGCCATCCGGCTGCACAACGATGTGCCGCAGGGATTGTCGTCGGCCATGTTTTCAACCAACATGCTGGAAACCGAGAAGTTCCTGTCGCATGAGGGGTCCGATTGCGGCATTGCCAACATCAATATTGGCACATCGGGCGCCGAAATTGGCGGAGCGTTTGGCGGCGAAAAGGAAACCGGCGGCGGTCGCGAGTCGGGCTCCGATGCCTGGAAAGCCTACATGCGGCGGCAAACCAACACCATCAATTTTGGCACGGAACTGCCGCTGGCGCAGGGGATAGAGTTTAGAGTTTAGAGTTTAAAGTTTAAAATTTAAAGTTTAAAGTTCAAAGTTCAAGATTTCAGGTGAGTTGATTGGTTCGCAGGTTATGTTTGTCGTTTTTGCACCGTGGCTTCAGCCCGGTGGATAATGATAAAAATAATCTCAAAAACAGGCTTCAGCATTTAACAAGTCGTTCACACTGTTTTATTAGGAGAGATAAGATTTTATGAAAAGCATATTGATTTTTGGTGCTGGCCGGTCCAGCCACATGCTCATTCAGTATCTGACGGAGCATGCCCGGCAGTTTAGATGGAAAATAATTGTGGCTGATTCCGGAGAAAAATATAAAGGAGAGAATGCAGCGGTTGATTACCGTAAGGTAGATGTAACCGACGAACCGGCGCGGGACATGGAAGTCAGTGAGGCTGATTTGGTGATTTCCATGCTTCCCGCCCGGTTTCATCCGCTGGTTGCACTGTCGTGTGTAAAGTTTTCCAAAAACCTGTTCACCGCTTCGTACGAATCCAAAGAGTTGAAAGCTTTCGAGGATGAGGTGAACCAAAAAGGATTGTTTTTTCTGAATGAATGTGGACTGGACCCCGGTCTCGACCACATGTCGGCCATGAAACTGATTGACCGCATAAAATTTGAAGGACACGACCTGCAAAGTTTCGAATCGTTTACCGGCGGGCTGGTGGCGCCCGAATCGGACAGCAACCCGTGGCACTACAAATTTAGCTGGAACCCGCGCAATGTGGTGCTGGCCGGGCAGGACGGACCGGCAAAATTCATCCAGAACGGTAAATACAAATACATTCCCTACAACCGGCTTTTCCGTCGCACGGAGCTCATCGACATTGAAAACTACGGACTGTTTGAAGGGTACGCCAACCGCGACTCGCTGAAATACATCGAAAAATACAACCTGCAGGGAATTCCCACCATTTACCGCGGAACGTTGCGCCGTCCCGGTTTTTGCCGGGCGTGGAACGTGTTCGTGCAACTGGGCGCCACCGACGATTCCTATGAGATGGAAAACACTGAAAACATGACGCACCGCGAGTTTATCAATTCGTTTTTGTATTACCATCCAACCGATTCGGTGGAGCTGAAACTGTATCATTATATGCACATCGACCAGGATTCGGACATCATCCAAAAACTGAAATGGCTGGGGATTTTCAGCAAAACAAAAATTGGGTTAAAAAAGGCAACGCCGGCGCAGATAATGGAACACATTCTGAAACATAAATGGCAGTTGCTACCCGGCGAGAAGGATATGGTGGTGATGTGGCACAAATTTACCTATCGGGAGAAAAATACGGGCAACCCGATGCAACTGACCAGCTCGCTGGTGGTCACCGGTGAAAACGACATCCACACCGCCATGGCCAAAACGGTGGGCTTGCCGCTGGCGGTCGCAGTAAAACTGTTTTTGACTGGAAAAATCAACCTCACCGGCATGCACATTCCCACCGACCGGCTGATTTATGAACCGGTACTTGCTGAACTGGAGCAGCAGGGAATTGGATTTTTGGAGAAGTTGGAGGAAGAAAAACCGGAAGAATAGAAAAAATGTCATTGTTGTTCCAACCGTGATATTTCTTCCCTGATTTCATCAATAACTTCGGGGTTCATTATCACCTTTTTTCCATTTGCTTTTGAAGAGAAGATAAAAAATACTTTTCCTCCAAATTCCTGTTCAAACTTTTTATGTGTTTTTAGTTGAAGTCCTTTTTCTTTGAAAATTTGAGAAAGTTGAATCCCCTGGTTCACAGGTTTGATTTGTAATCCGATGAATTTATTTTCTTCCGTTACCGAATCAGGTATTTTTATAAAAAAGTCAACATTGAACAGCCGGTCCCATTTATCGGGGGCTGGTTCAATTTTGCAGCCAAGTTCGCGTTCAAGCTGACCGTAAATGGTTTTGATTTCGGTCATGTAACCGTCAAAAGTCCTGTCAATAACGAGCTGAAGCATATAGTCGATACAATCCTGCTCAGTAATGTTTTCTACTTCAGCCGCGATTACTTCTGTAATTTTGATGTAAAGTTTTTTGCCAAGTTCAATGATGTGTTCTTTTGGCCGGACCTTCGAAAAGTAGTATTCCTGCCATTCATCTACTGTTTTTGGTTCACACTGTCTGATGCTTTCCGAAGTAGCTCCAACATTTCTTTTGAAATTCAGTTGAAACCTGTTCATTGCACTGTTTAGAATCCATTCTTTTGCCATTCGGTTTTAAGCTTTGAAAATTTTTCTTTGTATTTGAAATCCATCGACAAATCTGGTTCGGCTAATCCTTCTTTGATAAGATGCGCATTTAAAAAGGTTTTGTTTTTTAAATACAAATAACACATCAGGTTGTTTTGTGCATCGTATTTTTGATTGTCGAATTTTAAAAAGACTTTCTGTCCTTTGGTTTTGTCGTATAAAAACTGCCTGGCCGAGCCATTGGTGCTTTTTTTCTCTTTTATCCCAATTAGCCTGACTATAAGATTGTTATTAAGCTTTATTAATTCCGGGCTGATGATTTCTTTAACTGAATAATACTCCTCTCTCTGTCCACTGTTTTTGTCGATTTTTGAGCCAAACTGCAATTTTTTCGGGTCAATTTTTTTATCGAAATTTTGAAAATCGACAAACCGGTATGGAAGATTTTCAAATTCTTCGTGAATATCAATATCAATTTTATCTTTCAGAAATTCATAAGTTGTCCCTGAAATGTCTGTTTGATGAATATTCAGCTTTTGTTTGGCAATTTCTATGAACTCAGGATTAATTTCATAGCCGACTGAATTCCGTTCCAGATTTCTTGCTGCAAGTGATGTTGTTCCGCTTCCCAGAAAAGGGTCCAAAACGGTTTCGCCTTTAAAAGCAAACATTTTAATTAAGCGTTTGGGCAATTCTTCGGGAAACATGGCAATGTGGCCGTCTTGCCTGGCTCCGCCAAAATTCCAGTGTCCGTTAAAATACTCTTTCCATTCTTCGGTGGTGAGTTTTGATTGCTCTTTAATCTCTTTGCTGATTTTGTTTGTTGGTGTCCCCAGCTTTTTAAATATCAGAATAAATTCATAATCAATTGAAATGATGCCGTTTCTGGGTGTAGGAAAACTTCCCATTAACGATGCTCCTCCTGTGGTGTTTGTAGTGGTTTGTTTTTGCCAGATGATAGCCCCCATATAATCAAAACCAATGCTTTCGCAGAATTTGATGATTTCAGTTCGGATGGGGATTACTTTATAACGTCCGTAATAAACAGCCCGTGCAAACTGGTCGCCAATATTAATGCAAAGTCTGCACCCGTTATCGAGAACCCGGTAACATTCTTTCCAAACCAGGTTTAAATTGTTGATGTAGGTTTCGTAATCTTCGTGAAAGCCAATTTGGTTTTCCGAGCCGTAATCTTTTAATTGCCAATAGGGTGGTGATGTTATTACCAGATGAACCGATTTTTCAGGGATGAGATTCATTTGCCGGCTGTCACCGTTAACTATTTTATGTGTTGTCCTCACTTTTTAATACTTTTCCGACAAAGTTAGTTATAATTGAGGGATTCTATCTGATTTAGCGTTATGGCTGTTTATAACTTTTCCTGTTACTGAGTGAGCTCCAAAACCGAAAATACCGCACAATGATCCGATGCTATGGAGTCGCAAATAACCTGATGTTTAATTACCTTCCATTGGTTTGCTGGGTGGTACAAAATGTAATCAATTTTTCGTTGCGGGTTGTTGGAAGGATAAGTGGGATTGTGATTCTCTTCTTCGGAATCTTTCCAATGTCTTTTCAAAATGGAAATGGCCTCGCTTTCGGGCGTGTCGTTTAGATCGCCGGCGAGTATTGTGGGATATTTGTTTTGCAGAAAAATCCGGTTGATTTCTTTCACCTGGTCGATGCGGTCGGTGCTGCCTCGCTGATGCTCCAGGTGGGTGCCGATAAAGCAAATGGTATCGCCAGATTCCAGTTCAACCGTAACCTCAAGCGCAGCACGCGGCTCATTTCCGGGTGAGTGGGGCAGAGGCACATTCCGGCTGGCAATGATGGGCATTTTGGTCAAAATCCCTTCACCATAGCCGCCACCGTCGTAATCCATGGCTTTTCCAAAAAGCGGGGCCATTTTGGTGCGCCAGCCCAATTCAGTGGCCAAATCGTAATTTTTTGCCCGGTTCGTTTTAAAATCCACCTCCTGCAGCGCTACCAAATCGGGATTGGTTTGCTGAATGACAGCGGCGATTTTATCCAAATCGAAATCGCCTTGCGTTGTGGCGCCATGCAGTATGTTGAAGGTGAGTATGCGAACGACAGGATTTTCTTTTTGAACAGATTGTGCCTGAATATGAATTGAAATGATAAGGGTTAACCAGATAATTATCCGTATTTTTTTCATTGATTTGTTTTTTTGAAGTAAAAATATTCTTTACCGGCTTTTTCGGCCTTTCAGGTATTCAGAGGGAGATAGAACCGGGATTTCAGCTATTTTAAAATCTTTTTCGTTTCTGGTTAATAATATATTGCAATTCGCTTGTGTAGCACAAAAATATTGTAATGCATCCTCAAAATCAGAAAAGCCTGAAGTAAGAGCTTTATCAATCATTTTGTCTGTTAAATCTGATGTTTCAGCAACGACTTTGAATTTTCGTAGTTTTTCCATAACTGCTTCCTGTTTCTCAAATTTTGAAAGCACGTAATATGCTGTTGAATAGGTCAAAGCAGAAACAACCAATTGTATTTTCCCTTTATCTGCAAGGGTTGCAATCTGTGCAGCATGATGATAAAATGGTTCTCTTTCGCCAAGCAAATCTATCACAACATTCGTATCCAGAAACAATCTGTCCTTCATTTGTACTTCTCTGCTAAATAATCGCTGTAATCTTTTTTGTAGTCATAGTCAGCCGGAATTTTTACACCGGTTTGCATACTTTTTACAAAGGGAGAAATTTCAGAATCAGTGTCGGATGGTGTTTTTTCATTATCAACTAAAGTCTTAAGATATGACTCAATCAATCGTGAGAGGCTTTTTTTATGAGATTGAGCATATTCTTTTGCTTTGTCAATCACATATTTATCCAGTTTTAATGTCAGTTTTGCATCCATGATTAAAAAGTATTAATACGTACAAATATATTGAAATGGTCCGTATTTGCCAAGCTGTTATTAATTAGAATATAATTTTTGAGATGGTTTAATTGAGTTATATCTTCCCCAAAACATACCTCCCCCAGGCATTTACCAGCAATACAATTTTCGTGAAATCCGACACCCGGTAACGTTTCTGCAGAATTTTCTGCGGTGTGGTTTTTCGTATTTTATCCAGCAGTTCCAGGTAATAGGTGTAAGCCAAAAATACGCCAAGACGTACGTCGGGATTTAGTTTTGCAATGCCTTTTTTTGCTTCTGCAAAATCAAAAGCGATGTCATCTTCAATGGCTTTTTTTTGTTCTTCTTTGAATTGTTCAAACTGAACGCCGGGAAAATAGATTCTGCCTTTGTCGATGTAATCGGCGCTGATGTCGCGCAGGAAATTCACTTTCTGAAAGGCCTCGCCCAGTTTTCGTGCCGGATAAACCAGTTCATCGAATTCGTTTTTCCTGCCTTTGTAAAAAACCCGGAGGCACATCAGTCCCACCACTTCGGCAGAACCGTAAATGTATTCCTTGATTTCTTCCGAATTATACGTTTTGTATTCGAGGTCCATCTCCATACTGTGCAAAAACGCTTCAATGTATTCGCGGTTGATGCCGAATTCGTTAACCACATTTTGAAAACTGTGCAAAATGGGATTGCTGCTGAAGCCTGTTTCAATGGCTTTCCAGGTGTCTTCGCGCAGATTGTTCAGTAGCTCCTTTTTATTCTGGTCGTGAAATGTATCCACAATTTCGTCGGCAAAGCGCACAAAACCATAAATGGCGTAAATGGCCGGCCGGTATTTCCGTTTAAACAGTTTTATGCCAAACGAAAACGACGTGCTGTAGTTGTTGGCCGTTATCCGGCTGCAATCGAAAGCATTTTTATTGTAAAGTTTATCCATATTTTTCAATTCGTTCAACGGCTAATTTCGAACTTATAATGACCATGGGTAACCCGGTTCCGGGCACAGTAGAAGCTCCGGCATAAAATACATTTTTGTATTTCTCGTCGAAGTTTTTGGGCCTGAAACCGCCAATCTGGTTCATGTCGTGCGCCAGTCCTAGCGCGCTGCCTTTGTGCAGGTTAAACTGGTCGCGCCACTCCACCGGCGTGTAAATGGTTTTGGATACAATTTTTTGCTGAACATCCATACCCACGCGCTTGCTGAAATCGGCAATAATGCTGTTCACAATTTCTTCGCGGTCGTCCCAGTTGGCTTTGTAGCGTAAATCGGGCACCGGACAAACAAAAAAGAGGCTTTCGCACCCTTCCGGCGCACAACCGGGATTGGAGCGAGACAACACATTTACATAGTAATACGGCTTTTCAAATGAATCCGGATTGGTGAAAATTTTGTTGGCGTATTCCTTAAAATTGCTGCCTAAATAGTAGTTGTGGTGATGCACGTTGGGAATTTTTTCGCTCACCCCAAGGTAAAATGTTAGCGTTCCCATGGTCCATTTCAGTTTGTCCAGTTTTTCTTCCGAAAATTCAGGCCGGTTGAAAATTTTGCCCCTGAACCAGGCTGCATCGGCATTGATGAGGAAAATATCGGCGTTCCATTCTTTTCCGTTGGAATCGGTAAGTGAATCCAATTTTCCGTTTTTTTCGGTGAACCCGGTAATTTCGGTATTGTAATGAACGGTGATGTTCTGTTTTTTTAGTTCGTTGCACAAGCCTTCCACAATGTTGTACATGCCGCCTTCCACATTGAAATAACCGTTGTGTACAAACTCGGTGTAGGAGAGGAGCGAGTAAACCGCCGGGGTGTCGAACGGTGTTCTTCCCACAAAAAACGCCACCAGCGAAAGGATTTGCCGTACTTCTTCTGAATCGAAATATTTGGAAACCTGTTGCCAGAAACTTCGGAAAAGTACCGGCATCAGGGTGGGCGGAGCCTTCATGAGCGTGACAAAATAGTGCATCAGCGAATTGTAGTTCCGGCGCACCACCAGGTCCACCGTTCCGTCGAAAATTTTTTGCCCGGTGTTCAGGTATTTTCTGATTTTTTCTTCCAGGTTGGGCTCCACATCTTTGAATTCTTCGGCCAGTTTCGAAAGGTCTTTGTACATGGTGTAGGTTTTTCCGGTAGCCAGAAAATTTACCGTGTACAGCGGGTCGAGTTCCACAAAATGGAATGGCATTTTGATGCCCGCATCCTTCACAAATTCGTCAAACTCGTAGGACATGCTGAAAAAACTGGGTCCCACATCAAAAGTAAAACCATCTTTTTTCAGTTGATTTAGCCGTCCACCGGCTTTACTGTTTTTCTCCACCAGTACCACCTCGTATCCCCGCCGCGATAAACGCAGTGCGGCTGCCAGTCCGGCCAGCCCGCTTCCCACTATCAGCACTTTTTTTCTCATGTGCAAATGTTTTAATCTGTTTTTAAAGAAGGCAATAATTCCTCTTTTACCCAAATAAAATTGGGCTCAATTTGTAGCGCTTGTTCAAAATATTTTCTTGCTGAATCTGTATTTCCCATCTCCTTCTGCATTTGCCCGACCAACGTCAGCAGATTCAGGTATATCCAGTTGTGTCGTTTAATTTCTTCTGATTTGGATTCCATTATTTCAAGCGCCTTTGAATAGTATGACAGCGCTTTTTCATCCGACCTGCCGAATATTGAAGGCATGTGGTTCCAGATGTTGCCCATTTCCATGTTCCCTTGAAAACTTTGATTGTTTTTCGCAAGTGCTATTTCAGCGTGTTCCATACTTTTTGGCCCGAAAAACGGTGCGCGCCAGGTACTCAGCCCTATTTTAAAACCGTATGCTGCGGCAGTATAAGCGTGGAATTCAGCGGTTTCGCCGGCAGTGTTTTTCAGTCTCTCCAGGTTTTTTTCCAAAAGTGAAAGATAATGTTTGGCATCGTTTTTTTTGTCGTTGCCCAGGCACCAGGCCACGTAACCATATTGATAGTTAATCAGTTTGAGTAAAAAGTCCGGGTCATTTTTCTTTTGTTTTTCCATAATGCCGATTGCCGTTTTCCAGCCTTCCATTTTGCCGGAAATGTAGGCCTGATAGACTTGTTGCTTGAAGATGGATTGGGTGTTTTCTGCTGAAGTTTGCAGAGGAAATGCAGAGTTGTCCCAAAGGGATGGCTTTGCCAAAACTCCGCGTCCCAAAGAGGAAAGACTCAGCAAAAGGAAAATGAGTATTAACTGATATTTCGGCCTTTCCATCGTGTTTTCTTCAGTTTTTTATTTCGGAATGAGAGAAAAACAATTGCACCCAGCAAAAGTTGCCGGGGAATGGCAAACAGCAGATTTTGCCAGAATGGTTGTCGGCTCGAAATGGAAACAAAAAAAATGATTCCGGTAATGAGCGCAATTACGATAAAGCTGAACAGCATTGGCAAACCAAAAATCACGGCAAAAACTCCTAAAGTACCTATCAGCCAGTAGAGAAACGCGGCCAGGTGACTTCCGCCAAAGAATTCGGCCACGCTGCGGGAGAACCCGTGCAGGGCGTCGTTCAGGTTCTGGTACATGCGGCAGCGGATGGTTGAGTTGCCGGTCATGCACTGCATTTTCAGCCGGTTTGTTTTGTAGAGCCGGGCAATGAGAATGTCTTCCACCAACAGGTTTTTTACTTGCCTGTGTGGTTGCACTTTTCTGTACGTTTCCTTTTCGAAAAGCATAAACTGTCCGTTGGCCGCAGCCAGCGAGGTGCGTGAACTTTCACGGGTCAGTACCATCGGAAGCAGCGAAAGCAGGATGGAGTTCATCACCGGAACCGTAATTTTTTCAGCCAAGGTTATCATTTCCTGTTTCGGGAAAATGGAAAGCAGCCTGAGTCGATGTTTTTGCATTTGGGCCAGCGCACTTTCAATGAGGCCCGGTTTCACCCGAACATCGGCATCGAGAAACAAAAAGTAATCGCCGGAGGCTTTTTGGGAGAGTTGATGGCAGGCATTACTTTTTCCCAGCCAGCCTTCGGGCAATCCGGCAGAATTTATCAACCGAAAACGATTATCTGCTTTTGTAAATGCTTCCACAATTTCTTCAGTCTGGTCGGTTGACTGGTCGTTGAAAACAATCACTTCAAAATTTGTGTAGAATTGTTTTTGAAGGTCGTTCAGCAAATTGCCAATATTTTGTTCTTCATTTCTTGCGGGAATTAACACCGAAACCAGTGGTTCTCCTTGCTGCTTTTGCATTTTCAGCACCGGCGAAAACAGCACATTGGAAAGCGCCACCAGAAAGCGAATTCCGAAAAATACAAGGGTGATATAGGCAAAAATTATCAGCATTAAGTGTCTTTTAACCGAATGTTTTTTAAAGCATTAGAATGGTAAAAAGTATTATAGTCATCTTCCATTTCCCGGAGATTTTTTCCACGGTAATCGTAGGTTTCAAAATGCATGAA
>JAHYIT010000128.1 GCA_019429205.1 Mariniphaga sp.
ATTTATGAATTTTCCGGAGAAGCGGTTTATAGGTATGGAGTGTATTTCATTCCCCCGAATACAAA
Source organism: Mariniphaga sp. (assembly GCA_019429205.1). Classification (GTDB taxonomy): domain Bacteria; phylum Bacteroidota; class Bacteroidia; order Bacteroidales; family Prolixibacteraceae; genus Mariniphaga. Next base: position 66 of record JAHYIT010000128.1, read on the forward strand.
ATTAATGTTTTCATACTGTAATATATCTTATAAAAATTTTTACTGAACAATCTCAAAACGGAATCTGTGAATTATGTAAATATTTTAAATAAATGTGTAATCCAAAATCGAATATGGAGATTTAACTTTGGTTCTATCTAAAATCTTTTAGTAAAAAATTATAAGCATAAAAAAAAGCAAAAACCCGGAATGAAAAAGCCGGAAAAACAACAACGATATGGAAACAAGATCATATAAAAAAAAGACAGGTAGCAAAACAAGAGAATTGATGCGCATAGGTATTGCAACCGATTTTGGCTGGTTTGAACTAAAGGCAAAATTAACATCAGCCCTAAAAGCAGCAGGCTATGAGATAGCAGATATTGGCGCTTATGAGTTGGTTGCCGGAGACACCTATCCCGACTTTGTGGTACCTCTGGCAAAAACGGTTTCAGAAGGTGAAGGCATACAGAACCCGGCTGTCAGAAACAGCGTAAAAGCTTGTGCGGCAGCGAACAAAATACCTGGCGTGCGGGCATCGCTCATTTCTGATTCATTGGCATATCCAAAAGTTAAGGATAATAACCTGTACGTTATGTGTCTCGGTGGCCAAATAAAGGGTTATGCATTATCCACAAATAAAGTAATGACTTTTCCGAACGCCTATTCCTCTGCCAATCAGCCAATCAATCAGAATCTGGCAAGAGTAAAAGTATTAAACAGAGATAACAAAAGGATGCCGCAGGAAAAGTACGTTGTTTAACTTTTAAAAACAAATCTGACAAAATAATCCCGAAATGTGGGAATGATGTAACTCTTTCCCTAAATTGTGTAACACTTTTTAACCATTAAGTTGCGATCTTGGTATGGTGAAAATATATTCACAACTGCTCCGCCGGTTACGGGAAATTAATGAACAAAAGTTATGAAAACACAAAAAATGAATATATCGGTAAAAATATTTATTACCACTGAAGAAGGTGTAAATACTCAATATCCTGGCCGACAGGTAGTATTAACAACCGAAAAATTTAAAGTAAAATAATAAAAATAAAAAATTTTAACATGAAAAAACAAATTTTAACGTTTATCCTGGTTGTAGTAACCGGCTTTGCATTTGCACAAAGCCCCATTTCAAAAGGTGAATCACAAATTAATTTAGGAGTCGGGCTTTCGTCGTGGGGCGTTCCTGTTTATGTTGGATTCGATTATGGAGTACATCAGGACATAACCCTTGGTGCCGAAGCATCATTCCGTTCGTTCAACGACAACTGGCGCGATCACAGATACAAACATTCGGTCATTGGAATTCAAGGGAATGCAAATTATCATTTTAACACCGTTTTGAATATTCCCTCTCCCTGGGATTTTTATGCAGGATTGAACCTTGGCTTTTACAGTTGGAATTCTCCCCGCGATTATGAAGGTTCACATACATCCGGGCTTGGGCTTGGAGCACAAATTGGTGGCCGGTACTTTTTCAGTAACAAGGTAGGAGTTAATTTAGAATTTGGAGGCGGCAATGCCTTCTCGGGCGGAAAGTTTGGTATCACTATAAAAATTTAAAAAATGGAAACAAAATTTGATATGAACCAGTGGGGATACATCAAGGATAAACTCCAGGACAAGTATCCCGATCTGACCAATGCTGATTTGTTTTGGGGACGTGTATCAAGAAATGATTTGCTGGAAATGATATCCAATAAATTAGGGAAAACCCAAAAAGAAATAATTAATGTAATTGATTCATTTTAACGGTAAAATAGGAATAAAAACATTTAACAATGACGGAAGCCCAACAGGAAAATTTTGTAAAAGCGTTTTTTGACAGGAAAAAATAATAGTTCAATAAAAAACAAAAATGGCTGGAATGAATTCTAAAACAGTTGCTGTTATTGTGGCCCACCCCGATGATGAAACCTTATGGGCCGGAGGAACAATTCTGAGCCACCCCACCTGGAATTGTTTTATTGTTTCGGTTTGCCGGGGAAATGATTCCGAACGTGCATCAAAATTTTATAACGCACTAAAAGTGTTGAAATCGGAAGGAAATATGGGCAACCTCGATGACGGCCCCGAGCAGAATCCGCTGGATGATGAAGAAGTTGAGCAAACCATTATGAATTTGTTGCCCGAAAAACATTACGATTTGATTTTTACCCACAATCCAAACGGGGAATATACCCGCCATTTGCGGCACGAAGAAGTAAGCAAGGCAGTTATTAATCTCTGGAACAAAAGTAAAATTGCTGCCGATGAACTGCGGACTTTTGCTTATGAAGACGGCCAGAAAAAATACTATCCGAAACCCATGGAAAACGCAGCAATTTACCGGGCGCTTACAAAACGTATCTGGCTTAGAAAATACAGTATTTTAAGGGAAACTTACGGATTTGAAAAAGAGAGTTGGGAGGTGCAAACAACTCCACGGGATGAAGCTTTCTGGCAATTTACCAACCCGTTTCTTGCAAGGAAATGGCTAAACAACGGAGGGGTTTACAGATGAAAGTATTGGTTTTATATGATTATCCTCCCTCGCCCGGAGGACTTGCCACCCAGGGAGATCTTTTATACAAAGGGCTTGTTGAAATGGGCATTGACGCCCACCCTGTGCATTTTGAATCGGCTCAGGAAAAAGAATGGTATTACCGCTGGTTTGAGCCCGACGTAGTGGTTGGAGTTGGATACTGGGGGCATACTCCACAATTGGTTCTGCATCCGCAACGGTATGGTGTGCAACCTGTCCCCTGGTTGGTTGCCGATGGTTACATCGCCAACTACCAGGAAGTTTTAAATGCACTGCCTTTAATTCTGGTTACCTCAAACTGGGTAAAAGAAATGTATGTCCGCGACGGAATAAGCGGCGATAAAATTGAAGTGCTTCCAGTGGGTTGTAATACGGATACTTTTATTCCCTTTGAAAAGAATGATCCAAAAATTCTGGCTATTCGGGAAGCGCTGGGTGTTTCTCCCGAACAGTTAATGATTCTCACCGTTGGCGGTGACGCAGCATCAAAAGGCGCACAGGAGGTTATGCAGGCTCTGGCTATTATCGACACTAAAGCGCCCGACTGGAAATATGTGTGCAAAGTTTGGCCTCAGCCACGAACCAAAACACAAAACCTGGCCGATTTGCAACTGGCCACCGATTTGGGAATTGAAAAAAATGTAACCTATACCACCAATACCATTTCGCGCAATTTTATGCCCTACCTGATTGGCACATGCGATATTTATGCAGCTCCTTCGCGTTTGGAAGGTTTCGGAATGCCGCAGGTGGAAGCCGGGGCATGCGGAAAACCTGTTGTCAGCTTAAAAGCTATGGGAATGTTAGACACACTCATTCATGGAGAAACGGCTCTTCTGGCAAAAGTAGCGCGAAAAATTGTCGTGAATGAAGTTTTACTTGGAGAAGAATCGGGATTTGAAGATCAGCATAAAGTAATTTTCAATGTACCCAGAACAGTGGATTACAGGGCTAATGTACAAGATATTGCCAGGTATTTGTTAAAACTCATGAAAGATAAAACTCTCCGCGACAAAATGGGCAAAGCAGGCAGGAAAAGAGTTGTGGAGAATTTCGACTACCGTGTGGTTGCCAAACGGTTTGTACAAATCATCAACGAGAAACTGGGAATATATTGATAACACATTCAACAAATGTAAAATGAATAAGTCATGAAAAGAACAGAAAACAAAATAGTCATCGTTACCGGTGGTGCATTGGGAATTGGCCGCGAAACCTGCCTTTTGCTGGCAAAAGAAGGAGCCAAAGTTGCCGTAACTGATATACTTGACAAAGAAGGTATGAAATTAACGGAAGAAATAAACCAGTCAGGAGGAGTGGCTAAATTCTGGCATTTGGACGTAGCAGTCGAAAAAGAGGTTGAAAAAGTTTATGCTGAAGTTGTCGGAGAATTTGGAAAACTTGACGCATTGGTTAATAATGCCGGGATTGCAGGCGCCGACAAGCCAACCCATGAACTAACCGAAAAAGAATGGGACAGGGTTATGAATGTAAACGTGAAAGGAGTTTTCTTCTGCACAAAACACGCTATTCCGTACATGCAAAAATCGGGGAGCGGAAGCATCGTAAATCTTTCTTCCATTTACGGGTTGGTCGGTGCCGCAGATTTGCCACCTTATCATGCTTCAAAAGGTGCGGTCAGATTAATGTCGAAAACCGATGCGCTTATTTACGCAAAAGACAATATCAGAGTAAATTCTGTGCATCCGGGTTTTATCTGGACACCGCTGGTTGAAGCGTTGGGCAAAAAAAATCCGGAATTCAGAAAACAGTTGGACAGCCTGCACCCGATTGGACATGTTGGTGAATCAATCGACATTGCCTACGGAATTCTTTATCTGGTATCTGACGAGTCAAAATTTGTTACCGGAAGCGAATTGGTTATTGATGGGGGTTATACTTGCAAATAAATGGAGTGGAACGTAAAAATCATTTTGTAAAAAGAAGCGGATGGCTCAGAGCCTCCGTATTAGGCATAAATGTTATTATCTGACAAAAAGATGGATTTCATCGATTATTACAAAATATTAGGGATAGACAAAAAGGCTACTGCAGGCGACATTAAAAAGGCCTACCGCAAACAGGCCAGAAAATATCACCCCGATTTGAATCCCAACGATGCAGATGCGAAAAAAAACTTTCAGCAAATGAATGAAGCCAATGAAGTTCTTAGTGACCCTGAAAAACGAAAAAAATACGATAAATACGGGAAAGACTGGCAACATGCGGAACAGTTTGAAAATGCAAAACAATATCAGGAACAATCTTCTGGTTTTGCCGGCCAAAAGTATTCCAGGTCACAATCGGGCGGAGATTTTTCTGATTTCTTCGAATACATGTTTGGCGGTTCAGCAAATGCAGGCAGAAGCAGGCAGGTAAAATTCAGAGGTGAGGATTACAACGCTCAATTGCACCTTAACCTTACAGATGTTTATAAAACCCACAAACAAACCCTTTCTGTAAATGGCAAAAACATTAGAATAACCATCCCCGCAGGCATTGAAAACGGGCAAACCATTAAAATTGCAGGACATGGGGGTCCGGGAATTAATGGCGGACCAAACGGTGATTTGTACATTACATTTTCAATAGCCAATCATCCTGCCATCAAAAGACTGGGAAATGATTTATATACCCAGGTTGAAATAGACTTATACACGGCGGTGTTGGGTGGCGAAATAACCATCGATACCCTGAGCGGAAAAGTGAAACTAAAAGTTAAGCCCGAAACGCAAAATGGAAGCAAGGTAAAACTCAAAGGGAAAGGATTTCCTGTATATAAATCCGATGGGCAGTTCGGAGACTTATACATAACTTATAGGATTAAAATCCCAACCCATTTAACCGAAAAGCAAAAAAGCTTATTTGCTGAGTTATCAAAATCTTAATCTTTTTATCATGAAAGCTTCACAAATCAATGATTTAATAGCGGTAAATGAATTCTGTGTCAATCACGATATCGAGATTGATTTTATAAACCTGTTGCAGCAAAATGGATTGATTGAAATCAGCGTTATAGAATCAAAGTACTTTGTTGAAAAGGAGCAGCTTCCGCAGCTTGAAAAATATGTCCATTTCTATTATGATCTGGATATAAATCTCGAAGGAATTGAGACGATAACCTATTTATTGCAGCGAATAGAAAACCTGCAGAATGAAATAGTTGTGCTTAAAAACAGGCTTCGGCTCTATGAAGGATAATATTTAAAGAAATTAACAAAAAACGATATGCAAACCCATAACAGAAAAAAGATTGAACAAGCCAGGCAAGCAGCAAAGGAAGTGCTGCTTCATAATGCCCACGGACCATATCACGGACTTCCGCGCACCGCTGGTTGGGGATATCCGGAACCCTATACAAGAGACCTGATGATTTCAATTCTTGGGATAGCCGTTACCGGAAGTGAAAAACTGATGCAAAGCATAAGAAAGGTTCTGGAAACGCTGGCAAAAAACCAGACCAGGCATGGTCATATCCCTTCGCTGGTGCACGACAAAGACGACCGCGGTGCCAGTGATACTACCCCACTCTTTTTGCTGGCTGCCGGAATTTTCAGAAAAGTTACGGGTGAAACTGATTTTCTGGCTGAGGCAGTTGAAAAATCATTGGTCTGGATGGATTATCAAAGTCCATCGGACCGCAGTTTGGTGGCACAGCAACCCACCAGCGACTGGCGCGACGAACAATGGGTAATGGGGAAAGGGCTTTATGTAAATACATTGGTTTACAGCTACCTCCGGCTTCTTGACAGACATGAAAAAGCAGAAAAATTACGGGATGAAATGGGACGTTTTACAATCACAAATGGAATCATGCACCGGCATGTACACGAAGGTCTGGTGGTAAAATACAAACCTTACTACGCTTTTTGGTCGTACAAAATTTTTAGCAGCGAGCGTTTTGATTTGCTTGGGAACAGCCTTGCCATTCTTTCAGGAATCGCATCACCTTCCCGGGCCGATGAAATGGTTTCGTGGATTGAAGCAGAATGTGATGGCATGCGCGAAAGAGGCGAATTAACAGGCAATCTTCCACCCAATTTTTTTCCTTTTGTAAAACCTGAAGATCCCGACTGGCACGAGCGATATTCACAATTTAATAATCCGGGAGAATACCACAACGGAGGAATCTGGCCCTTTGTATGCGGGTTTTATATAGCTGCTTTAGTTGCTGCAAAACGTTTTAAACTTGCCGAAGAAAAGCTGGTTGCACTTACTCAGTGCATCAGATTAACCCATTCTGAAAACCTTGAATTTGGTTTTAATGAATGGATTAAAGCGCAGGACGGAAAACCGAAAGGGAATGACTGGCAAACCTGGAGCGCTTCCATGTATCTCTATGCCGCAAAATGTGTGGAAGAAAAAAGTACTCCTTTTTTCGATGAGATTCGAATATGATAAAATTCAAACATGATTAAAAAAAACAAGATAAAAAAACCGGTTTACAGTTGTTTGCCCAAAAAGCAAAAAGAGGTCAACATACTCTCCGAACTGGCGCTCGACCTGCGATGGTCGTGGGATCACTCTGCCGATGAAATCTGGCGGCAACTATATCCTGAACTTTGGGATAGCACACATAATCCATGGGCAGTTTTACAAACCATTTCAAGGGACAAATTCCAATCGGTAACCGATGATCCGAAATTTCGAAGAAGAATTAATTTCCTCTTGAAGTCAATGAAAAAATCAAATGCAGCGCCTGCCTGGTTCCAAAAACAACATTCAAAATCTTCCCTTACCTGTGTGGCCTATTTTTGTATGGAGTTCATGTTAAGTGAAGCCCTCCCGATATATTCGGGCGGTTTGGGAAATGTTGCCGGCGATCAGTTGAAAACAGCCAGTGATTTGGGTGTTCCGGTTGTTGGTATTAGCCTGCTTTATCAGCAGGGCTATTTCCGCCAGGAAATTGATATTGATGGGATGCAACATGCCCTTTATCCGTTTAACGACCCCGGGCAATTGCCTGTAAGGCCTATGCGCCAGTCCAACGGCGAATGGTTGCGTTTAAAAATCGACCTGCCCGGGTATCCTGTTTGGCTGCGTGTTTGGCAGGCCCGGGTTGGCAGGGTAAATCTGTACCTGCTCGACAGCAACGATGTGGCAAATTTTCCTGTTCATCGCGGAATAACAGGTGAACTATATGGTGGTGATTCTGACATCAGGTTTAAACAGGAATTAATTCTTGGAATTGGTGGATGGCGTTTACTGGAAGCGCTCGACATTCATCCTGAAGTATGCCATCTCAATGAAGGTCATGCGGCTTTTGCCATTTTGGAACGTGCGTATAGTTTTATGCAGAAAACCGGGCAACCCTTTGATGTTGCACTGGCAGTTACCAGGGCCGGAAACCTGTTTACCACACACACCGCCGTTCCTGCCGGATTCGATCTTTTCAAATCAACGCTTATAGAACAATACCTTGGCGAATATGCAGAACAAAAACTTGGGATAACGCGACAGCAATTGTTGGCGTTAGGCCGGAAAAATCCCGCCGATGAATCTGAAAATTTCAATATGGCTTACCTGGCTATCCGCGGAAGCGGGGCAGTAAATGGTGTTAGCAAACTTCATGGCGAAGTCAGCCGGAGTATGTTTGAGTCCCTATTCCCAAATTGGCCAACAAATGAGGTACCGGTTAGTCATATAACCAATGGTGTTCACATGCCAACATGGGATTCAAAAGAAGCGGACGAAATATGGACTGAAGCCTGCGGAAAAGACCGGTGGCTGGGCATGAACAAAACCCTGGAACAGGACATCCGAAAGGTTTCTGATGAACGGCTTTGGGAAATGCGCACCAACGCAAACAAAACGCTCATTGAATTTGCCGGCGAATATGTTTCGAAGCAGTTAATTGGTTCAGGACATACCTCCGAATCTGCTGAAGGGGCAAAACATTTATTTAATTCAAGTATTTTAACACTTGGCTTTGCAAGGCGTTTTGCACCCTATAAAAGACCAAATTTATTACTGCACGACCCGGAACGACTGCTGCGTCTGTTAACAAACCCGAAGTTCCCCGTGCAACTGATCATTGCAGGGAAAGCTCACCCTGCCGATCAGAGCGGAAAGGATTTAATTGGAGAGTGGATGAAATTTATCAGGCATACTATCCCCCGCCCTCCTGTTATGTTCCTTGCCGATTACGATAAGCATGTTTCGGAAAATCTGGTGCAGGGAGTTGATGTTTGGATCAATACACCACGCCGCCCATGGGAAGCCAGCGGAACCAGTGGCATGAAAGTACTTGTAAATGGTGGCATTAATCTTTCGGAACTGGATGGCTGGTGGGCAGAAGCTTACAAACCCGAAGTGGGCTGGGCGCTGGGTGACGGCAACGAGCATGATGATGACTCTGCCTGGGATGCGCTGGAAGCTGAACAACTTTACAACATACTGGAAAATGAAATAGTCCCCGAATTTTATACGCGGAATGAAAGTGGGATTCCTGTTGCCTGGATATCACGAATGCGCGAAAGCATGGCACAATTGACCCCGCAGTTCTCAGCCGACAGAACAGTAAGAGAATATACTGAACAACATTATCTGCCTGCTGCCAAAACATACCTTAAACGTGCTGCCAAAAAGGGATTAAAGGGAAAACAAATAGTTAACCAATTGCAAAACCTTAAGGAAAGCTGGGAATCTATCTGTTTTGGTGAAACAAAAATTGCAACATCGGAAAAACAGCATACATTCGATGTTCAGGTTTATTTTAATGATGTAAACCCGGATACCGTGCACGTAGAACTTTTTGCCGAAGGCATGAATGGGGAAGCACCTCAAATAACAAATATGGAGCGAGGTAAAAAATCAGAAGGCCCGGCCAAAGGATATCATTTTGTCGCATCAGTCAACTCCACCCGACCTGCAACAGATTATACACCACGGGCAATACCAAACCTCCCTGCCGTATCTGTTCCTTTGGAAACAGACCTTATACTTTGGCAACGTTAATTTTTTAAAATAATGAAAGAGAAAAGATGAAAACAAAAAACAGTGCAAAAAACTTCCCAGTAGTTTGTGTGGGCGGTTCTGCCGGCGGACTTGATGCTTATATCAGGTTGTTAAAAAATTTACCTGCCGATATGGGTGTTGCCATCGTAATCGTTAACCACCTGAGAAAGGTAGCTACTCTACTCCACGAGATTCTTCCAAAACACACTGAGATGCCGGTTGAATTAATAACGGAAAAGTTAGACATCAAACCCAACCATGTTTTCATCATCCCTGAAAAAAGGGATTTACACATTCTGAATGGAGAGTTCCGGCTAAAACCCATATCAAAACCCTGGGGATGGCCCGATGTGATTACCGTTTTTATGCGCTCAATGACAAAAAACTGGGACGGCAAACTAATCGCTGTAATTGTTTCCGGTTATGATGGTGATGGAGCAGCAGCGTTATGTGGCATAAAAGAAGTTGGGGGAATTACCATTGCGCAGAAACCCGAAACAGCCGAACAACCGGATATGCCTGAAACTGCCATCGATAGCGGATGTATCGATTTTATTCTTTCACCTGAGCAGATTGCCCGTAAAATCATAAAAATTGCAAATGTGGAATCAGAAACTTAATTTTATACAATTATTGTTTTTGTAACCGACTGGGTTTAATTTGGGTAAAACAGGTTGAAATATTTTTTGAAAGATTTTCTTTGTGTCTTAGCCTGAACTATTCATAAATTTTTAAAAGTATGAAAAAACAAATTGTAAATCAGGTTTACTGGGTTGGTATCAACGACTGGGAATTAAGGCAATTTCACGGGTACGAATATTCCACCCACAAAGGTTCAACCTATAATTCCTATTTAATCAAAGAAGAAAAAACGGTTCTGATTGACACAGTTTTTCGCCCTTTTTCATCAAAGTTCATCAGCAATCTGAAAAAAGAGGTTGAACTGTCTGAAATTGATTATGTTATTGCAAACCATGCCGAACCTGACCACAGTGGTGCTTTGCCCGAATTGATGAATATTATTCCTGAAGTGCCGGTTTATTGCACACCAAACGGAATAAAATCGTTAAAAGGGCACTACCATAAAGACTGGAATTTTATACCGGTAAAAACCGGAGATGAACTGGACCTGGGAAATGGGAAAAAACTGATATTTATTCAGGCGCCTATGCTCCATTGGCCCGACAGTATGTTTTGTTACCTCACCGGCGACAACGTACTTTTTAGTAATGATGCATTTGGACAACATTTCTGTTCAGAGTTGCTGTTTAACGATTTGGTTAGCCAGGAAGAACTTTATTTTGAAGCATTAAAATACTTTGCGAACATATTAAATCCGTTTAGCCACCTGGTTACCAAAAAAATTAATGAAATTGTTGGTTTAAATTTCCCTGTTGACATTATCTGCCCGGCTCATGGTATAGTTTGGCGCGATAACCCAATGCAGATTGTAAAAAAATACGTTCAATGGGCATCCAACTACCACGAAAATCAGATAACGGTTATTTACGAAACCATGTACAACGGCACCCGCTCAATAGCAGAAAGCATTGTAAAAGGAATAAACGCAGCAGATCCACTGGTTGATGTTAAACTTTACAACGCTGCAACAAACGACAAAAACGACATCATTACCGAGGTTTTTAAATCGAAAGCAGTACTGATAGGGTCGCCCACTGTCAACAATGGTATTATGTCGTCAATAGCAGGCTTGCTGGAACTAATAAAAGGTTTAAAATTTAAACATAAAAAGGCGGCCACTTTTGGATGTTTTGGCTGGCATGATGTTTCTACAAATCTGTTGGAGAATATACTGAAAGAATCAGGCTTCGAAATAATAGCGGCGCCTGTTAAATGTAACTGGGAACCTGACGATGAACTTTTAAGCAAAAGTTTTGATTCTGGCAAAGAATTCGTAGCACTGCTAAAACAAAAACTTGACAAAAAAAATACTGCATAAACTTGCTATTTAAAAATATGGAGGATTCAAAACATGTCCTGCATATATTCCCTGAAAACCAAATTGCAATTGAATTGACTGAAAAATTAAAAATGACGAATATTGAAAACAAGAAATAGAAATACTTGTTTGATATACAAATATGATATACTTTTGTCATATTAGAAGTACAAATTATGAAAACAGTATCATTAAAAATTGACGATTCGATTTTTGGAGAAACCGAAAAAATTCTTTCAACAATTAAAAAACCCAGAAACAGGTATATTAACGATGCAATTGATTACTATAACCGGATTCAAAAACGTTCGATTTTAGAAAAAAAACTTAAAGAAGAATCTGATTTAGTTAAAGCAGATTCAATGGAGGTATTAAAAGATTTTGAGGAGATTGATTATGTCGGTTAAACAATACGAAATCTGGATTGCAGATTTAAATCCACAGATTGGAACTGAAACTGGAAAAACAAGACCAGTACTCATTATCCAAACAAATCTTCTAAATCAAATACCACATCCTTCAACTATTATTTGTCCGATAACAACAAATGTTAAAAAAGATTCGGAAATTTTACGAGTGCATTTAAAAAAAGGAGAAGCAAATTTGCATCAAAACTGCGATATAATGATTGACCAAATCAGGGCAATTGATAATGAACGACTCGTTAAAAAAGTTGGAGATTTACCAAAAAACCTGATTGAACTCGTAAAAAAGAATGTAATGATAATCATTGATATAGAATAAATGTATGCTTGATACTCTTCGAAATCCAAGCCGCCAAATCCTGATGATTATCCGTGATAAAAACCTGATGAAATAAAAAAATTCTATATTTATTCCCTGAAAACCAAAATGCTATTGAATTGACCAAAAAATTTAAATCAGCACGAAACATCGGTAACCACCGGGAAAAGGAAGTTGGTATTTGCTTGTGCCGAAAACGGCTTC
>JAHYIT010000129.1 GCA_019429205.1 Mariniphaga sp.
CGCTGCACGGCAACGGCGATGTTTTTTCGTATGCCGATGGCTTGAAAAAAGTGGAAGCTACCGGCGTTGACGGTGTAATGATTGGCCGGGGTATTTTTCAGAATCCCTGGTTTTTCAATCCCGAAAAAACGGAAATTTCAATGAAAGAGCGAATTGATAAGTTGCTTGAACACACACGCCTGTTCGAAAAAACATGGGGCGGAGTAAAAAATTTCAACATCCTGAAACGGTTTTACAAAATTTACCTGAACAGTTTTCCCGGGGCGGCCAAATTGCGGGCCGATTTAATGGAAGTAAAAAATTACGAAGAAGTTTATCGCTATTTCGCCACAGAAAGGTGACCTTTGTCCTAAATTTTATGTTATTCATTGATTTTATTTATCTTCTGATGTAACAATTGATTCAACAGGTCATCAAATAGATAAAATCAAATCAACTAAAAATGAAACAGGTAGTTTATTTCTTTGCCCTTTTTCTTTTCATTTCATGCAACAACCCAAAATCAAAAAATTACCAGTGGCGGGGCGAAAACCGCACCGGCGTTTATTCAGAAACAAACCTGTTAAAAGAATGGCCGGAAAATGGCCCAAAAGAACTCTGGTTTGCCGAAGGACTGGGAAATGGTTACGGTTCGCCAACGGTCACTGAATCAGAAATATTTATTACCGGTGAAAAAGACAGCCTGGCATGGATGTTTTGCTTCGGACTAAACGGTGACCTGATTTGGAAAAAACAATACGGAAAAGAGTGGGCGAAACATTATCCTGGATCCCGTTCGGCACCCACGGTAATTGATGATTTGGTTTATGCAGGAACAGGAATGGGAATTATCTCCTGTCTTAAACGTGAAACCGGAGAACTAGTGTGGACCAAAGATTACGTGGCTGATTTCGAGGGTGTTCTTCCCTACCACGGATATTCGGAAGCGCCGGTTGTTTTTGATGACAAAATTTTCTGTACGCCCGGCGGACCGGAAAACAATGTTGTTGCATTGAACCGTTTTACAGGTGAACTGATTTGGTCGTGCAAAGGAATAGGCGAGCGAATGGGCTACAATCCCGGAAATCTGATTAAACTTCCCGACCGGAAAATTTACGTCACCTTTTCTGCCTATCATTTACTGGGAATTGACGCCGAAACCGGCGAAATTGTGGATTCGCTCAGGGCAGGGACAGGTGCAATAATTGCCGCCGACAATATGCTTTACTATTACAACTGGGGAGGTGAACTTTCACTTATAAGCTGCGAAAACGGGAAATTGCAAAAACAAAGCGCTTTCAAAATAACTCGCGGAACTAAAGAGCATTTTTCGCATCCGGTAATAAAAAACGGGGTTTTATACCAGCGCAGAGGAGATGCTTTGATGGCTTTCGATATCCGCGCAAATCGGGAATCAAGAACGGGAATTTGATTTCATGTGCCCGACTGTAATTACATATTATTTCCTGGTTGACAGAATTTCTAAACGAGTTTTTGCTGACAGTTTATATTCATTGATAATTCTCGCCAGGACGCAAGGGCGCAAAGAATGATTATCGCTCAAAAAATCTTACAATAAATCCGGTAAAAACTTAGCGTCTTTGCGCCTTTGCGTGATTTTCTTTAATTAAAACGAAGGAGAAAGGTTTTCCCATTTAACGTTCCAGTCTTCCGGAAAGCCAGGATTTTCCATTTCATTTTCTTCAAAACCTGTGCACATGGCAGCAACAGCCCAAAGCAAACCACCGTTTCCGGGAAGGTAAATCCGAAGCCGGCCGTCCTGGTAATTGTGCCCGTTCGGCAAATACGTATTTTTTTGAACATCTTTCAGAAGCAGTTCAACAGCCTGTTCCGGTTTTCCCAATCTCACGGCACATATAGCTGCCATCGGATAATCCCAACCCCAGGTGCGCGGCCAGTTCCAGTTTTCAGCAATGTAATTGAAGGTGTTTTCCATGATTTGTTTTTCAACCGGAACCGTCTCAGGCAGCAGTCCGAACGCCCCCAAAACCATGGGATGATCGGAATAATAATGTTCGTTTTCATAAGAATCGGGAGCGCTTTCCGCAGCCAGATATTTTCCATTTTTTTGCGCAAACGGCAGTAAACCATCAATCACTTTTTGCCATTCCTCATTTTCAGGCAGGTTAATTCGCTGCCGCCATTTTTGGGCCACCGACAATCCCCAGTGCCAGTAAGCTACTTCGAATGGCGGATTGAAAGTTTTCTCTTTTTCGAGACTTTCCTGAGCCGGAATGAGTGGCGGCCCCAAAATGTACCGGTTGTTTTCTGCATCCCACCGTGCAAAATCGGCCATAAATTCTGCCGTTTCAAAAACCAGTTTTGCGTATTTTTCAAGGGTTTCAGCATTTGGTTTTTCACGGTAAACCAATTCGGCAAAATAAATAATGTGCGGTTGTTGCCAGATTAAAAATTCGCCAACACCCGACGGGCTGTCATTTCCATCCGGGTCAGTCATTTTGGGCCAGCGAACGCCTTTGTAACCCTGGATTACAGCCTTCTTTTTTGCTTTTTCAAAAATATCGAAATAATAACCGAGGCTTTTTTCGAGCAGGTCAATCCGGTTCCACAACGCCCAGTGAACGCCATGCCACCAGTGCATTTCGAGATGAAATTTTCCGTACCAACTGTTAAAAGTCAGGCCTGTTTCCTGAGGCGGCAATTCACCGGCACACTGAATGCGGGTGAGGTACTGCGAAAAAACTACCCGTCGCTCCAGTTCTTTGGCACGCGGATCAGCGGTTTCTGAAAAATCTACAGCGCCGCCGGTTTCCCAGAAGGTTTGACAGTGACTGGCTGTAATTTCTTTTATTTGGGAAAAAGAAACCGGTTCAGCAAAATTATTTTTAGGACTGAATTCGGCTGAAAATGAGAAAAGATCTGATTTGTCATTCGGCTGCAGCACAAAATAATGTGCTTCTTTTTGAATGACTTCAGCATTCCCACTCCAGTTCAGTTTCACAAAATAAGTTGTTGTATCAAGAATACGCTCAAAAACAGCGCTGTTTTCATTCTCCCAAATAATTTCGGAGAAATGTTTTTCCGGGCTTTGCCAGTCGGAAGCTCCATCGGTGTGGTTGCCGGTAGGGTAAGGAAAACGCAGATTAATTCCTGCCAAACCATTTTTAATTTTTTCGGAATGAACTTCAACTGCGATTAAATCACGCGCAGGATGACATGTGGTCTGAACTTCCACAATTTCCTGTTCAAGTTTAAATGAACTTGAAATGAATCCTTCCCACAAATTCAGGGTTTGTTCAACCCCCGTAATTTCATGCGGTTTTACAGGTTGTCCGCCATTTTTTAAAAGCTCGAAACCGATATTTCCAAGGTGCAACCGGTGTGGATTTTGCCTGAAATAATTTGCCGCATCGCGTTTTCTGCCGGGTTCGTTCCATTGCACCGCATAAGGAACTTTTCTTCCTTCCACATCAAAATACTGGAACGATTCCTCCAGCCGGTAATCCTCATCGGTTGGAAAACTGTGCCAGCCCCAGTCCGATTGTGTTCCAAGGCAAACTCCGTTTTTATAAATTTCAGGGAAAGTCTGCAGTCCGGTGGCATCAACAGTAAATGCAAAACTCCCGTTTCCCAGAGAAAGGGAAGCCAGCGAATCGAAAGCATTTACTTTTACATTGTGCCTGGAAACCAAAGCAAAACGGTCAATTTTTTCTGAATCAGGATTATTCTTTTGGGAACATGAAGCAAGAGCGATGAATATAATTAAAACGGAAAATATTGGTCGCATAATAAAAGAAATAATAACCCGTTTTTTTTTCATTACCAATTTTTCGATTCTTCTTCGAGTTGTTCCAGGGTAATGAAATCGCCATTTCTGATTTGGTCTTCAGACTTTAGAATATCCTCAATTAGTTTTTTCTTTAGGATGGGAGTACCAGTTGCGTCATATCCTGCAACCAAATTTTTTTCATTCACTTCAGAATAGATCTTTTCAAAAAGTTCATTTACAGTATTTTCATCCAATTCATGTAAATGATTTTCAATATATTTCTTTTTCTGGTTATTATTCATCTCATTCATTTTTTTCAAATTTAGTGAGAAAAAATTCAGGCACAAAAATAATTTTCACTAAAAAACAAACCTTCAAGGTTTCGGAAACCTTGAAGGTTTATAATGTACACAACAATATAGTTTATCCCTCTGAGATATAAAATGAATTCACAGCTTCCTAATCTCCTGACTCAGCTTTTCAGCTTCTTCAGTTAGGTATTTCCGAAAACCTTCTTCGGTTTTCCACTGATCTTTGTCGAGGCCCCAAACTGAAAAGAAATAATGTTTTGCCGGTTGATTGTTTGTGCATTTTTGTCCGATATAATAGGTTTCAGAAATAATGTGGCTGAAACCTTTTTCGGGAACTGTTTCGTAGCCCAGTCTGAAAAAATTAATGTCGGTTGTCCGTCCGATTTTTCCGGCTTCGGCAAGCGGAACAAGAACTGCCATTCCCAACTCGTCATCATTAAGAGACTGCACATCGTGGGTACCAATAACTTGAAAATCTGCTGCCTCGAAGGCAAACGGTTCTCTTTTCATATGACTGGTAACAATGCCGGTAACAATCTGCGATCCCTCCGGACAGCCGGTAACGGTTACATCCGATTCGAACCAGTATTTACCGGGATAAATGGTAATTTTCTCCACAGCTTCCAGCAATTCACCATCCACATCCCAGCCTTCGTAGCGCAGTTCAAAAACCGAACGCACGGGGCCTTCTGTAAGTTTCTGGTATTCGTAAACCTCGGTGGAACCCAGCCTGAAAAGCGAATCGTTTTTTAACAGGGCAATTCCACCCGAGCCCAGCGAACTTCCGCAATGTAAAACATCCATTCCCCAGTCGGCCAGTTTATGGTAATCACCCAATTCCGGAGTGTGTATTTTATCAATAATCATTTCGGGTAATCGTTTTCCGAAAAGGTCTTTCACATTGCGGCAGTCGAAGTAGTTACGAAACCCGATCTTATCGTTTTCCCAGTTTACGCTTTCACCCTGTGCAATCACTTCAAAACCGTCGTCGCAAGGCAATGCCTGGTAATAGTCCACCTCTTTAAACGAACCATCTTCCTGGGTAATTCCCAAACGCAGGTTGGTACGTTTTTCAAATTTGGGCGGATAGTTGGTTCCATCTGAAAACTCCACCACAATTTCCTTTGTTTCATTGGGTGCAAAATTCAGCAGCAAAGCCACTTCGTCCCAGTTGCCGTCATTATCCATATCGTCCAGTTGAAACGGAACCAGTGAATTGTCAGCATTTTTAAAAAGCGGCATTAAACCGGCAGGTAATAACACTTTTTGGCTCAGTTCATCTTTGGTTAAAACAATAACTTCATCCGGACGATCCACATTTTGTGAATTTTGAAATGAAATGATAGCTTGTTTGCCGCAGGAAGAAAGGAAAATGGCCAGGATGAAGGCAAAAAGTAAGTTAAATCTCATCATTGTTCAGGTATTTCGTTTTCACCTTTCACATATCCGAAATTGGCGAGAATTCCGCCATCTACATAAAGCACGTGGCCATTCACAAAATCGCTGGCTTTTGAGGCCAGGAACAGGGCGGCATTTCCCACATCTTCGGGCTCGCCCCAGCGTCCGGCGGGAGTGCGTGTCATCACCAAATCGTTGAACGGGTGCCCGCCTTCACGGATTGGTGCGGTTTGTTCAGTGGCTATGTAGCCAGGACCAATACCATTAATCTGAATGTTGTATTTGGCCCATTCGCAGGTCATGTTGGCGGTGAGGAGTTTTAAACCACCCTTTGCCGATGCGTATGCCGAAACTGAGTTACGCCCGTAAACGCTCATCATGGAACACATGTTGATGATTTTGCCCGAACGCTTTTCAATCATTTTGGGAGCGACCCGTTTCGAAACAATCAGCGGCGCCACCAAATCCACATCAATTACCTGTTTGTAATCGGCTACCGACATGTCGAGAATAGGGATTCGTTTGATGATTCCGGCGTTGTTCACCAGAATATCAATGATACCCACTTCTTTTTCGATTTGGGAAATTCCGCGGTCCACATCGGCTTCATCGGTTACATCAAATTTTAAGGTATAAACATCAATGCCGTCATCTGCATATTCCTTTTTGCAGCTTTCCAGTTTTTCTTTGGAAATGTCGTTCACACAAATTCTGGCGCCGGCTTTTCCGAGCACTTTTCCAATGGCCATTCCAATGCCATGCGTTCCTCCGGTTACGAGGACAACTTTGCCTTTTAAATCAAATAATTCCTGTACCATTATAATTTTTATTGATTATTGATTAATGATTAATGCTTATTTATTTGAATGGATTTCATTACCTCAACTCAGTGGGTTTAATGTGATCCATGTCTGTATAATCGAGGTTTTCGCCTGCCATTCCCCAAATAAAAATATAGTTGCTGGTGCCGGCAGCCGAGTGAATTGACCAGTTGGGCGAAATCACCGCCTGTTCGTTGTGCATCCAAATGTGGCGGGTTTCACCGGGTTGCCCCATGATGTGGCAAATGGCCTGATCTTCGGGCAAATTAAAGTAAAAATATACTTCGTTGCGGCGGTTGTGCTGATGTGGTGGCATGGTGTTCCAAACGCTGCCGGGCATCAGTTCAGTCATTCCCATCTGGAGCTGACAAGTGTCAACAATCGTATTAATCAAGAGCTGATTAATTTTCCGTTCGTTGGAAGTTTCGAGCGAGCCCAGGTGCAACACATTGGCATCGCCCAGGGTAACATGTTTTACGGGATACTCTTTGTGAGCCGGCGCCGAGTTAATGTAAAAATGAGCCGGTTTTTTCGGGTCATCCGAACGAAATTCAACATCTTTACTTCCTTTCCCAATGTAAAGGGCATCTTTAAAATTCATTTTGTATTCCTTCCCGTCAACCACAATGGAGCCGGGGCCTGCAACACTGATAACACCCACTTCGCGGCGGTAGCAAAAAAAATCGGCTTTTAACGGATCGATCGGTTCAAGTTTCAGCGGCTTGTCAACCGGAACGGCTCCGCCCACAATGTACCGCTCGATGGCCGAATAAACCAACCGGATGTTCCCCGGGTCCATCACTTTTTCCACTAAAAATTCTTTCCTGATTTTTTCGGTATCATACGTTTTAAAATCATCGGGATGGTATGCATACCGTTCTTCATAAATTGTTGCCATAAAATTTTATTTTAATAATTTCTGTTGTCTTTTCAATGCTTCCAGATAATAGTAATCTGCATAGTTGATGGCCACGTCCACTTCACTGTTATTTGGTTTGTGCCCCACGCTGTGCTTTAAAAGAAAACCGCCGTTTGAACCGTCATTGGCACTGTAATTCGGTGAAGTAAGGCTTTCGGTAATTTTGTTGGCAGCATCAAAGTAAGTTTTTCCCTTTTCCGAAAAAGTACTCAATTCGTAATATGCCGAAGCCATAATGGCTGCTGCAGAGGCATCGCGATTTGTATTAGGAATTGCCGGATCGTTAAAATCCCAGTATGAAACCATATCTTCGGGTAAATTTTTCAAAATAAAATCTCCAATATTCTCTGCGGCATCCAGGTATTTTTTATCGCCGGTTTCGCGGTAGCATATGGTGTAGCCGTAAAATCCCCAGGCTTGTCCCCTGCCCCAGGCCGATTCGTGATTCAATCCCTGGTGAGTTTGCTTAACCACCGGTTCGCCGGTTATTGTATCATAACTTACAACATGATAAGAACTCCAGTCGTCGCGAAAATGGTTTTCAAGCGTTACATCGGCGTGGGAAATAGCAACATCCCTGTATTTGGGATTGCCAGTAACTTCAGAAGTCCAGAACAACATTTCAAGATTCATCATATTATCCACAATTACGGGGTAGTCCCATTTATCCCGGTTATGATCCCAGGAGCGGATGCACCCAATGGTTGGATTGAAACGGGTTAGCAGCGATTCGGAAGCCTGAATAATTACATCTTTGTAATCTTCATTTCCGGTTAAACGGTAAGCATTTCCGTAGCTGCAGAATACCATAAATCCAAGATCGTGTGTAGTAGTACGATACTGGACGCCATCAAGTTTCAAGGTATTTTCCAGCGCAGTTTCTTTCCAGTATTCATCGCCGGTCATTTCATACATTGACCAGAATGAACCAGCCGGAAATCCGCAAGTCCAGTCACGGATACCAACCATCCAGTAATCTCCGTCTTTATTGGGGTAAGAACGGGGCACTTTGTCATCCGGAATAGCTTGAACCAAAACCTTTAGCTGTTCACCTAACTCCTCTGTAAGTTGAGTAAATTCCACCTTATTGCCTTTTTCTCCGTTGCAGGAATAAATAACCAGGGCAATACTAACAAATAGTAAATTGCGTACCATCATTTTTAGATTTTTTTATTTTACACAAATATAGGGTAAAAAAATTAAATTGCAATCGATTGCGGATATAATTATTTTTTATTAGTTTTACAGTCAAATAAATTAACCAATGGAAAAACAGGGTGAGACGACGATACATGATATTGCAAAAAAGTTAAATATTGCAGCATCTACAGTTTCGCGGGCACTGAATAACAACCCGATAATTAGTGAACCAACACGCAAGCTGATTGAAAAAACAGCAAAAGAAATGGGCTACCGCCCGAATATTATGGCGGCGAATTTGAGAACAAAAAAAACCAATACCATCGGGGTTGTGGTACCCCTTATAAATCGTCACTTTTTTTCTTCGGTAATTAGCGGTGTGGAGGAGGTAGCCTATAACAGGGGTTTTGCTGTTACCATTTCCCAGTCAAATGATAATTTTGAAAAAGAAGAAAAAATTGCCCAAACCCTTTTTTCCAACCGGGTTGACGGGTTAATCGTATCCATTGGGATGCAGACAAAAACCTTTGATCACCTCAGGTTATTTTCGGAACGAAAAGTGCCTCTGGTATTTTTCGACCGTGTGGTGGATGAAATTGAAGCGGATAAAATAGTGGTGGATGATTACCGGGGCGGATTTAAAGCAACAGAACATCTGATTGAGCAAGGCGGCTCAATAATTGCCCATATTGGAGGACCGCTTAATGTTAAAATTTATCAGGACCGGCTTGCCGGGTTTAAAGACGCGATGAAAAAAGCAGGACTTCCGGTTGACGAATCGATGCTTATTCACAACAGCCTGACCCGGGCGGATGGTACAAATGCCATAAAAAAGTTGTTGCAGAATAAAATAAAACCCGATGCTATTTTTTGTGCCAATGATACCAGTGCACTTAGCGTAATAATTTATCTTCGTCAAATGGAGATAAAAGTGCCTGATGATATTTTAATTGTAGGGTTTAGCAACGAACCTTTTTCAGAAGTTGTTACGCCTTCCATCAGCACCATCAGGCAGCCGGGTTTTGAAATGGGGAAAAAAGCAGCAGATTTGCTCATCCGGCAAATCAAATTAAAAGAAAAATCCAATCGTTTCCAGACCTTTGTAATGCCCACCGAGCTTATTGTCAGGGAATCTTCGGTTAGAAAGTAAATAAAACGCCCGGAACCAACTTTCCGGCTTCTTCCAACTGAATCAACATTTTTATCCTTGATTCATTTTAATGTTCAGGCACAACCCATTCGAAAACTTCAGCCGGGGTACCCAAACCTTCTTCGCGCAGTTTTAACCATTCGTTATAAAAAGCACAGGGATAAACGCGCACATACAGCGTATCAAAATCTCCCTGAATCAGTCTTCCATACCAGTTTGTAATCCACATTTCATAATATCCGTCGTTTATCAGTCTTTTCAGAATGGTACCAAAATGATAATAAAGATAATTATCTTTCGAAACATCGGGAGAATCGCTGAAAAAAACCCGCATTCCATACTGGTGGGGAGGTTCGCCCCTGGTTTCGGATATTGTACCATATGCCAACAGCTTTTGTCCAAAAGCAGGATCAATAATGATACTGTCAATGGTAAGTCTGAAATGCGGGATTTCAACCATATTGAACGAATGTGACCACACAGAATCACCTTTGTGATGGGTAATCTCGGGCTGGATTAAATCTGAAATAAACCCATCCTTTTCAAGCGACACATCAAAAATACCATAGGGTAAATCATAAAACACGAACTTGCCCTTTTCATCGGTCACTCCCTCAAATAATTCACTTCCTCTTGAAAGTGTAATGGCTATGCCTGAATGATCAGAAAGGGGAAGCCAGTTTTGGTCAATTAGTTTCACCTTAACTTCCGTGTCATGTGAATTTTCTTCTTTCTCGCATGCGACTGGCAAAATCAACAAAAACAGGAAAATATATTTATAAAGATTCAGTGATTTTTGCCGAAATAAAAATGAATTTGAGATTTGTTTTAAAATGGGAAAATTTAAAGTTTCATTTTGGTTGAGTAACATACGTCTGATTTTTTTTTGGTTTTATGGATTAAAATTAAAAAATAATCCGTTTACTCCCAATTAATTTCCCAAACAGGCTGTTCACCTTGCAAGTGTTCTACAAAATAGTTCCAGCGCATTTTGGTGAAATACTTACTGTGCCACCCCTGATACCCGTGGCGCTGGCTTGGGAAAATGAGCATATCGAACTGTTTGTCTGCTTTTACCAGCGCCTCGGCCAGTTTAAAAGTGGCAGACGGATTTACATTTTCATCGATGCCACCGTGCACCAACAGAAGTTTTCCTTTAAGGTTTGTAGCGTTGGTAATGTTCGACTGCAGGTGATAAGCCGAATCTATAGGCCAGCCCATGTACATTTCAGGCCACCAGGCTTTTTCCATGCGGTGGTCGTGATCGGCAGAACTCGCCACAGCAACCTTGTAAAAATCAGAATATTTCAGGACAGCACGACCGGCATCATAACCACCTGCCGAGTGGCCGAAAATTCCCACGCGGGTGGTATCGATCCACGGATACCGTTTTGCCAGTTGCCGCATGGCGTGAATATGGTCTTCCAAAGCACCACCCAAATTTTTGTATGAAAAGTTGTGAAACGCTTTGGAACGCCCGGCAGAACCGCGGCCATCCACAGCCATTACTATAAAACCCAGTTCGGCCAGCGCCTGGTTATTGAACGCTGACCGGAAATCTTTCGGAAAGACCTGCGTGTGAGGTCCGGTGTAGCTATTATCGATGATGGGATATTTCTTTTCCGGATTAAAGTGGGTGGGTTTCCAAAGTGCCCCGTAAATGGGCGTTTCTTCGTCGCCGGCCACCACCTCAAATATCTGCGGCGGACTCCAGTTTTCCAGCGCGGTTAGTTCTGCCCTGCCCATTTCAACCAGAACTTTTCCCGAAGAAGCATCTCTTAAAACGGTGGTTGTTGGTGTTTCCACCGTTGAAAAATTGTCCACAACGTATTTCCCGTCGGGCGAAAGGTCAACAAGGTGATGTAATGATTCCTGGGTAATCCGCTTCAAATTTTGGCCATCGAATGAGATGCTGTACAAATTCTGATTATAGGGAATCAAACCTTCCTCTTTCCCCGAAGCTGTAAAAAAAACTGTATTACTATCCGTATCAACCCGCTCGATATTGTTGATGTAGTATTCTCCGCCGGAGAGCGCCGCTACCTGTTTTGTTTTCAGGTTGAGGCTGTAAAGTTGCCTCCATCCGCTTTTTTCTGACAGAAAGAATATTTGATCGCTTTTTTCAACCAGCCGGTAGGTAAAATTATCGATGTTGGTTTTGCTGGATTCGGAGTAAAGCAAATCAAGCACTTCATTTTCAAGGTCAAAAGCAAAGAGGTTAATCTGCTGAAATCCTCGCACCGGTTGGTAGAGATAAACTTTTCCCGGAGTTTCAGACCATTGTACAGAAATGGCGTTGATGTGCGTTCCGGGCGGGATTTGTGGCCTGACGGTTTTTCCTGATTTCACGTTGAAAAACACAGGTTCCAGGTAAACCATACCTGTATCTCCCGGTGAACCACGGTAATACGAAAGCAGTTTTGGACGATACAAAGTATCGATGCTCCAGTCAAGTAAAAACATTTTTTCGGCGGTTCGCAGGTCGCAAACATTGGCAAAAATCCATTGGCTGTCCTCCGACCAATCCACCCTGAATCGCCGGGGCCGTTCCCCGTTTTCACCCTCCATCATATCGTCCCAGCCATACCACGAGGCATATTCGTACCCTTTTTTGCCGTCAAAACTGAGTTGTTTTATTTCACTCCCATCTGATGATTTAATAAAGAGGTTGTAATTTTCTGTGAAGGCAATCCATTTTTCGTCTGGCGATTTTTTTTCAAATCCGTTTTCCCGCGCGCTCCTTTCCGGCGTTGCAAGGGTATAGGTTTCGGCATTAAATAAATACCGTTTGTTTTTTGCCCGGATTAGAATTTCATTCGCCCTTTTATATTCCAAAATGGTTACCGGCAGTTGATTTGCATCGGTTTCTTCGCCCAGCG
>JAHYIT010000130.1 GCA_019429205.1 Mariniphaga sp.
ATGCTTTGGCATATTTTTCATCTCCGGTGTGCCAATACACTTTCCCCATGGCATCCCAGAAACTCATCCGGTTGAGTTGCCATACCCATTCGTTATCAGGCACCGGGCGGGTTCCCCAGTCAATGTCTTCGCCACAAAAATAGGGCGGATAGGCAGGCTGCCCCACAAAAATATGTTTCAATGCATTGTTGGCGGTTTCAAAATCTTTTTCAGATGCAATTTTTCCCTTGGAGGAAGTTATTAAGTTTCTGTCGATGGGGTGGTTAACCGCGTTTCGCCGACGGAAATATTCCAAAAGTTTCTCTGCTGCAATTTGGGGATTGTTTTGGTTTTGGCTCACTTGTTCCAGACCTTCACCGGATAAAGCAAGTCTTGAAAGTAAAATTTCTGCCTGAATAGATAAAGAATTTGTTTGGGCTGTTCCCTTAATTATTAAGAGGAAAAGAATCAGAAAACAAAAGAAAAACACCTTTCTTTGAATATAGAACCGGGGTTTCGAAGGCATAAAAAAATATCGTTCAAAAAACAAACCCATAATTCTAAATTTATTATGATTATCATTTTTTCTTTAAAAGCAGGAAGAATTGAGATATTCTTAAAAAAAAGC
This sequence comes from Mariniphaga sp., assembly GCA_019429205.1. GTDB lineage: Bacteria > Bacteroidota > Bacteroidia > Bacteroidales > Prolixibacteraceae > Mariniphaga. Next base: position 608 of record JAHYIT010000130.1, read on the forward strand.
TATAACCAGGAGTTCAATCCCGGTTATAGCTTTTCAACATTGGACTTTCAAACTAGTAAACCTCAGGAGAGTATGTTTCCAAAACAACTCCTCTGTCTCTGGCTACCAATACATCATTAGCTTCGTAAGTATGTTCTCCGTCTGAAACGGTAAAACTCAAATCAATACCATCTCTTTCTTTATTTCCCCATGCATATTCTTTTGATTTAAATACACCGGAACCGGAAATGGTATATGGAGAGCCTTCGGCAGCTGTTATCGTACAGTTATTTCCATTAAAGGTTAAAACCATATTTACTTCGCCGGTCATCACTTCAGATTTCAAAAATGTACCGAGTGAAACCTGATATCTTCCGGTTGTCGCCAATTTTACTGTGCCGTTGTTTTCCACATACTTTTCGCTGTAAGTTGTATTTTCAACAACAGCATTGGTGGCATCTTTTACGCTACTCGCACCATAATGAAAATAGGTACCATGAAATTCGTTAATGTATTTTACGGCAAACATGGTAAAATCTTTTGGAGCCACAGTCCATTGACCGGCAACACGAGGATCAGCATTCGGATTGTCTGACTGCCCAACCAAAATGGTATCAACATCTGCCGAACCAGTAATTCGAACAGGTACTACATAGGTATTTTTTATGGCAAGCGGATCATTAAAAAATGCATCGGTTAACTGAACTTCAACTCCTCCGTTAAATTTACCACTCGGAATAACAATTTTGCTGTTATCGCTTAATGAATAATAACTTGATGGAAGAGCATGAATGGTATCGCCATCAGCAGAAAACAATACCCTGTTGCACAAACTTTCATCCACTACTATACCAAATTCCCTGTTTTGAGTATTTTCGTAAACTCCACCCATAGCAACAGAAATAACAAATTTATGATTGTTATCATTCGAGTTGTCATAAATGTAATCACCTAAAACCAGGGTTCTCACCGGGAACTGATACGGGAAATATCCGGATGTATAGTCAAAATCAGGATGGTCGATATCAAAATTTTGACAAGCCATCATCCCGGTTGCTATTAATAATATTAAAACTAATTTCTTCATTATTTACTATTTTAATTTTTTAAATTTAGTTCCAACCTTTATTCTGAATCAGACCAAATTTAACAATTTCTCTGTTAGGAATGGGACCATAATGCATGTATTCATTATTATAAACGCGGTCTTCAACATTAAACGGAGTATAAGTGTTTCCACTGATCCGGATTCCTCTGGCAGGAACTGTTAAATCTGCTTTCCATCTGCGCAAATCCCAAAAACGGAAACTTTCAAAACAAAGTTCCAGTCTTCTTTCATTGCGAATTAGTTGACGCATTGCCCCCTGATCAGAAACTGATTCCAGGTAACTGTCGGGTTGTTCAATACCTGCCCGGTTACGAATGGCAGCAATAATATCTTTAGCTGAATATCCGTGAGCACCGCTTCCGTTTGGCCCCCAGGCTTCATTAGCTGCTTCGGCATAATTCAGGAATAGTTCGGTATAGCGTATATGCGTATTAAAATGCTCTTGAGATGATGATGAAGACGGATCGACGTTTACATCTTCCCTCAACATTTTTTTCATATAATAGCCTGTACGGGTTGAATTCTCCAACGCACCGATTGCATCATCTCCTGCACCTACACCGGTATTTATTGTATTTCCGCGCATGGTGCTTCCATCATAAACAATATACAATGATAAACGCGGATCTCTTCCTGAATAAGGATTTGAAGGATCATACCCCGAATTTGGGTTATCAATCGGATATCCGTTGGCCATGGGGAATGCATCAACCAGGTTTTGGGACGGATTTATCTCGCCATCTCCATAAATGGAAGGTGGAAAGTTAACACTTTCGCGTGCGTTGTTATTATAAATTGGCCTTCTCCAAAGAATCTCCTGAAGGTCTTGCCTATCTCCACTGGTTAATTTGGCTTCATCCACCTGTTCTTTCAGGTAAAAAATATGGCCTTTTGGGTCCAGGCCGCTCACTCCTCCTATTTCGTTCAACAATTCTGCTGTATAATTTGCAGCATTTTCCCATAATGAAGTATTATTTTCAAGATTAAATGCAGGACTGGCAGCCAGCAACGCCAGGCGTGCTTTTATGGCTTTTGCATGACGGCCTGTCATACGTTGAAGGGTGTTGTTACCAAAAACTGTATTGTAATTATCGAGTGAAACGCCGCCAAACCCGGCCGGGATATTTCCGTCAGATACATCGCCATAGTCCATGGGAAGGTATTCCAGCGACTTATCCAAATCGGCATAAGCACTTTGAACCGACTGTGCAAAATTGGCTCTTGGTTTGGAAAAATCTTCCTGCGTTTGCAAAAATTCGTTATATTCCGGAATACCCAGTAATTCACCATTTTCGCCAACACCGGCATGGTTGCGTAAGAGGAAATACTTCATCAAACCTCTTAATGCATAAGCTTCACCAGTGAGCCTTCTTACATAAAGGTCGTTCAATGTTTCATCGGTCCATTTCCATGGTACTTCTTCCACAACATCTAAAAACTGATTTACCGACAAGATGGACCTGTTGCAATTGTCCCAAAGGTTTTGCGGATTGTATAAAGCCGTCCACTCACCTGTTGCCATTCGCATATAAGAACTGAATTTATTGTTGGTAACGGCATCGTCAGTGGCTACTTCATCCCAGTTATAATCATTTGTAGGGATAAAAGCATAAGCCCTCAGAAGTAATCCTTCTGCAAATTCAGGATCATCGTAAACACGCTGCAACGTACTGTGGTTATCGTCCTCAGGTTCAAGCAATGCGCACGATGACACAAACATTACTAAAATCAGCAGCAATGACCATATTCTATTTAATTTCATAATTATTCTTTTTTAATGAATTAAAAATTAGCTTTTAAACCCAGTGAAAAAGTTCTGTAATAAGGTTCGCCACCTACTCTTAAATCTCTTATTTCACGGTTCTTTGCAAATTGGTAAACATCTGAAGCATCAACAAACACATCCAGATTTTTCATAAACAACGTACTGGCAATTACCTGCGGTACTTTATAGGTAAGCTGAATTTTTCTGATGCTGAAATAGTCGTTGTTATACAACCAGTAGCTTGACCTGCGGAAGTTGTTGTTGTCTGCTTCGGCACTTAGCCTTGGAAAAGTAGCCGTATTTTTAGTTTCCGGAGTCCAGCTTCCAAGAACTACCTCGGAATATTTATCGTTTCCGTCAACCCAGTAATAGTTTCCTTCCATAAAGGTTTCAGAACCCGAACGGCCTTCCCCCAAAACATAAAGGGTTAGGTTTTTATACGATAATTTAATATCAACTCCACCAGAGAGCGGGGCTTGCCAGCGACGCAAATAAACTTCGTCATTTCCATCCACAATTCCGTCGCCATTCTGGTCTTTGTATTTTATATCGCCGGGTTGCACCGCACCAAATGCCTGAATCGGGCTGTTGTCAATATCGGCCTGGTCTTCGAAAAGACCCACAGCTTCCAAACCGAATGTTGCATCTCTCGGATGTCCTTGTCTGTATTGATAATCGTTGCTATATACTTCATCCACAATTAATCGTTCTGAAGTAACATAAAGCATATTCACACCTATTACCAAATTCAAATCGCCAAAAGATTTGTTTAAATCAATACCAGCTTCAATTCCCTTGTATTCGTCTGCCTCAAAGTTTTCGTAAGGAATATAGGGCGTATAAAAACTGGGGTAAATTGTATTTGGCCGTGTAACCAAATCGCTGTATTTTTCATAGAATACATTGGCTTCAACACCAAGAAATTTATCGAAAAATAATCCTTCAAACCCAAAGGTTAATTCATTGCGTTTTGCAAAACCCAGGTTCGGATTGTCGCTCCAGTTTGAGGTCACACCACCACGACTTCTGGTAGCTTCGTACCAGTTGTAACTTCCTGAACCACCGTAGCGGTTATCGTAATAAAAGAATCCACCGATCGGAAGGTCGGAATTTAGAATACCGCCCGATAATCTCAACTTCAAATAGTCAATATTGTCAGCCGATGCCATGAAATCTTCTTTACTCATCATCCAGGCCAGGCCCAAAGATGGTGAAAATCCGCCGCGGTTTCCTTCAGGTAATTTTACTGAATTGGCGTAATTGCTGCTAAAATCAACCATATACTTTTTATCGTACACATAATTTACCTGAAGCCCGATATGCGCTTGTTTTACACCCTGAAAATCGTTTGTTTCCTTAAAGTTACTTCCATAACCCAACAACGAACCTGATACATGATGTACATTATTGAAAATCCGGTCGTAACTGAATAATCCGTAAAAACCAAACCTCCTGCGAAACATGGCATTTCCAACAGCCTGGGTTCCCGGGCGGTTATCTGTACCATGTTGTCTCAAATTGACAATAATATCTTCGTCTTCTGCCCATGTTGGTTCATACACCGAGTACTGATTGTAAACGGTTTGGTTATAAGCAGTAAAATAGTCGAAACTGATGTTGGTATGGAAAGACAAACCCTGGGTTATAGCTTTCAAATCGAAATCAACCCTGTTATTGAACGAAAATTTCCGGAAAATCCGTTCATAAACACCACCTGCATAACCATCTCCAAAAGGTGTGGTAATGTAATTTGAATTCCCTCCAATGAGGTATTCTCCGTTCACATCATTTTTTCTGGCGTTTAACAGGCTGTTTTCCGGATCAATCAAATCAATAGGCAACAACGGTGTGTATAAATGAGGCCTTATACTTGAAGCTGAACTCCAGTAATTTCCTCTTTGACTTCTGTTGTTTCCGAAAAGTGATACTCCGTCAACCGAAGTTTTAATCCAGTCGTTAACTTGTAAGTCAACATTTCCACGAACATTAAATACGTTATTGCGGGCATTGGCTCCTTCACCAAAATCCAGCAATCCGCCGGCAGAATACCAGCCTACATTGGAGTAATACCTGGCCACGTCATTCCCACCTGAAAACTGACCATTTAAATCGAAATAACTTTTAAATGATTTCAGGTATTCATCGGAGTAGTAATCCACATCAGGATAGCGGTATTCATTACCCGACCTGTAATTTTCAATTTGTTCTTCACTGAATGTCTCGGCCTGGCCGTCATTTGTTCTGGCCAGGTTGTAATAAGTCATATAATCAGCAGAATTCAGAAATTTTGGTAAAGCACGGGGTGTTGAAATACCGTAATTGGCAGAAAAATCTGACTGCTTTTTATAAGCTTTTCCGCGTTTTGTGGTAATCAAAATAACCCCGTTTACAGCAGCGCTACCATACAAAATAGCTGAGTTTACATCTTTAAGTACGGTAATGTCTTCAATCTCAGATAACCTTAACGATTCAATATCGCGTGGAAGGCCATCCACAATAAACAGTGCATTTCCTGAAAAAAGACCACTTCCGGTAGCATCGGCTACATTAATGCCAATACCGATTCCCCTGATGCTGTTACTTCCAAGCATTCCTAAGGTACGACCGGTTAACACATCGCCGGCCCAAATGGTATTGTCATACGCATTTACTTTATCGCCATTCACATTACTGTATGCCCCAACAACATTTCCTTCATGAACTTTCCGGAAAGCCATATCCACCATTTCATCACTCCCGTAAAGAAACTGAGCTGATTTCAGGCTGATATTGGTTTTGTTTCTTGCTTCATCAATGGTAACAGAAGCGTCTTCATACCCCTTTGCCTCTACTATCAACTTCGACCCTGGCTCAATTAAAAGTGTAAACTTGCCATCGGCATCGGTTTTTGTAAAGGCACCGCCACTGAAGATTTCTGCATTCTCAATCGGGTTGCCGTTTTCATCGACAATAACCGATTCAATGGTTATTAACCTCGCCTGCTGGGCAAATACTCCGTTGGATTGGAATAAAATAACCACACATAGAAAGGCTAATAGTATATAATATTTTTTCTTCATTTGTTAAAGTTTTTAATTAATCACTCAAGTTTCCTTCTTTTTAAAATGTTGATATTCAATTTTTTATATTTTTAAATTCTCTTTAAATTTCTCAGTATTTCTATGATTTACAGCGCATTATAGCTATACTGGCAGTTTATGCAACACGTTTTTGTTTCAGGACAGGCCCCAAAAGTTTCAAAATTTCATCTGCCCTCTGATTGTCGCGGATGATTTCCTCGAATAATTCCATGCAGTCCACCTTTAAAAGTTCGCCTATTGTATTGACAATTTCCCAAAACAGTTCCAGCAAATATCGGGTTATGTTCTCCTGTTGCGCCTGCCTGCCCAATAAATCGAAAATGCTTCCCAGGCTTTGCCCGTAATGCATCTGTTTATAGAGCAGAAGCATAATATACTGCATCATGGACAGAGTGGCTGCGGCAATTTGCGAATCGAAGTTGTTACATTGGCATTTGCCCAGTTGTAAATACTGTTTGGCATCTTTAAAAGTGTTATGGAAAGCTTTGCATAACTTGTTTTATGCGGAGTATATCGTTATGCAAAGTAAATTAAGAAAAGCGGTATAACCCTCTATTAATCAACGGCCACTTTGCATAAACACTACGCATAAAATTATTGCTTATTATGGTCGGGTGGTAATATTGCCACAGAACTAATAAGCAATATCAATGAAACAAAATCAAACGATCACAGAGTTAATTGAGGTTTGCACCGGCTATTTTGAGCAAAACTGCTACACAAAACACAGAATAGAACGGTACAAGTCCATGTGGAGGAATGGGATATGCCACTATATGAAGAAAAGTGGCATAACAAATTACAACAGCTCTATTGGCGAGGAGTTTATCCATGCCAACATCTCTGGCATGGTATCTCCCGGTGAACGAGACCTTATCCGCAGTGTAACCGTGCTTAATGAAATGCAGGCATCAGGTAAGGTATCAAAAAAGACGGTACATCCGAAAACGCGGAAACTAACAGGAGAAATAGGGGAAGCGGCTGAGCGCTTTTTGAACCGGCTTAAAGAACTCCGCCGCAATGCAACGACCATCAACGGCCACTTGCTGTACCTGCACCGGTTTAACCAGTATTTGAACAATAACGACATCAAATTGCTGGGAGATATCGGCGGACAGCACGTCCTTTCGTTTCTGTCAACCCGGACAAACAACAAAATTAACGTGGTATCCTCCCTGCGAATGTTCTTCCGTTATGCCTATGAAGAAAGATTGTTGAAAACGGACCTTTCGTATGTGCTGGCAAACTACAAATGGGTTAAGCGCGAAAAACTTCCATCTTTTTATACGGCGAAAGAAGTAATAAAGATAGAATCCACGGTCAGCCTTTCCAGCGAGGTGGGCAAACGGAATTATGCCGTACTGCTGCTTGCCACCAGGTTGGGGCTCCGGGCCTCTGACATTGCCAATCTGTCGTTTGCCAACTTTGATTGGGGCAAAAGCCGTATCACATTGCAACAATACAAAACCGGTAAGGAAATAGAACTTCCGTTGCTCACAGAAGTTGGCGGGGCAATTATTAACTACCTGAAGTTTGGCCGTCCCCGGTCAAGCTCCCCCAATGTGTTTCTTTCGGCACGTGCACCATACAGACCGATGACAAGAAGTGCCGTTTCCAGTGCGGTCAGACAAATAATAGATGCTTCAGGTGTATTTACAGGACAACGCAGGCACGGCCCGCATTCCATGCGCCACAGTTTAGCCAGCCGCCTGCTTGAACACGAAGTATCCTTGCCGGTCATATCGGAATCGCTGGGACATGAAAAAACAGAAACCACAATGACTTATCTGCGCATCGATATCAAAGCCCTGCATAAATGTGCTTTGGATGTCCCTGCGGTGGACCAGTTGTTTTATAGCCAGAAAGGAGGGGTGTTTTATGAGTGAACCATTCAATTACAGCAGCATATATGCCCCTTTCTTCCATGATTTTATTAAAATAAAACAGGACCTTGGGTACGATGTCCTGCGCACAAAATGGATATTCCTTGAGTTTGACAGGTTTTTTGTTGGTATAGGGGCCACGGAGATTTACATCACAAGGAACTTGATTGAGCTGTGGCGCAATACGCGCGTCAACGACGGGCAACGTACCCTTTACGCAAAATACTCCATCTGGTTACAGTTCTGCAAATACATGTGCAGCGTTGGCCACGAATGCTATATTCCCAGGCTTCCAAAGGCCCCGGACAAAAACAGTTTTACGCCTTATATCTTTTCGCACAAACAAATGCAGGATATCTTCAGGGAATGCGACTCCCTGCAGTTATACGACAAACATATGTCGACCATACTGTTTGTAATACCTGCAGTTGTCCGCTTACTTTACGGAACGGGGATGCGCGTAAGCGAGGCGCTGTCCCTGAAAAACCGGGACGTTAATTTAGCGGGGCATTGTATCACCCTGCGAAAAACAAAGAACGGGGAACAACGGCTTGCCCCGTTGTCGGGTTCCTTGCAGAAGGTGCTTGACCAGTACATTATAAGCAGGGATAAGATGCCGTTACCCAAAATGGATGCCCCCGATGGGTATTTTTTCGTTTCCCCGAGCGGGGTCTTTTGCCGCGCGGGGAGTGTCTATTGTTGGTTTCGCAGAGTGCTTGCAAAGTGCGGGATACAACATGTTGGAAACCATCGGGGGCCACGTGTCCACGATTTGCGCCATACTTTTGCCGTCCACTCACTGATGAAAATGGCAAAGTCCGGACATGACCTTTATTATATGCTGCCTTTGTTGTCCACCTACATGGGCCATAAATCCATAGGCGCAACAGAACGGTATGTCAGGTTGACCCACGAGATGCATCCCGAACTGTTGGATGATGAAAGGAAGCTATGTGCTTATGTTTTTCCCAAGATTAAAATTACAAATGATGGAAACAACTGATTTTGCAAAACACCTGACAAACTTCTTCACCAAATATATGGCCGGGGAACGTAACGCCAGCCCAAACACCATCTGCTCTTACAGGGACACCTTTGTACAACTGATTTTCTTTATGAAAAAGGTAAAAGGGGTGGATGCACAACATCTCAAACTCAATTTACTTTCAAAGGAAACCATTGTCGATTTTCTGGATTGGATACAGCGGGAAAGAAAATGTAGCAACGCAACCCGTAATTACAGGCTGGCCGCGATTCATTCCTTTTTTTGCTACCTTCAATATGAATGTCCCGAACAAATTTATCAATGGCAGAGGGTGCTTTCCATTAAAGTGCGCAAACATCAGAAGAAGGGCATCAACTACCTGACACTGGAGGGGATAAAATTGATCTTTGCACAGATTGATGTGGCCAATGCCAAAGGCCGCCGCAACCTGGCCATGCTTGCCCTGATGTATGACAGTGGTGCAAGGGTGCAGGAACTCATAGATCTTAAACCGTCTTCTGTCAGGCTCGAAACCCCATACATCATAAAAATTTTGGGCAAGGGAAGAAAAGAGCGTATCGTCCCTTTACAGGACGAACAGGTTGATTTGCTGAAATCCTATATGCAGGAGAATAAATTGATGGAACCGAACTGTAACCAGCACCCGTTATTCTTCAACTGTTGGCACAAAAAATTGACCAGATCGGGGGTGAATTACATCCTGAAAACTTATGCCGACATGGCCCGAAAGCTCAGTCCTGCACTTATCCCCGAAAAAATCAGTTGCCATGTGTTAAGGCACTCCAAAGCGATGCATTTGCTCCAGGCCGGCGTGAACCTCGTTTATATCCGGGATATACTGGGGCATGTGTCAATCCAAACAACCGACCTATATGCCAGGGCCGATTCCAAACAAAAAAGGGAAGCCCTCGAAAAGGCGTACGTGGATGTGATACCTGAAAATGATAAAGAAAAATCGTGGGAAAAGAATGCCCCTCTGCTGGAATGGCTTAAAAGCTTGTAAAAGCGATAATATGATTATGCAAAGTGGTACTGGAAAGAAAGATATGGAATCGATTGATTTTCAAACATATTTTTAGTGCCGCTTTGCATAACGATATACTCCGCATAAAAGAAAACTTCGATACTCCACCTGATATGGTATATTTCCATGAGTTTGTTAAAGCTTAAATCCAGGTCGTTTGTTACCAGGCATTTCCATTTTCCACCATTGCCAATCTTTACAAAAAACAGGTTGACCCTGTGATTGCCATACCAAACCGCTACTTTTATGTACCAGGCATTGAACCTGCGGTTGCGTTTTGCTTTTTTCCGGTACTTTTTTCGAAGTTCGGCTGCCTGTTTTTCCTGCCCGTCCAGAGAGTCGCGGTACAATGTTTTGCCCATTTTCAACATGGCTACCAGTTTTATGCCCCTGCTGCGGAACGATTCGATGCAGGAGAGGATTTCTTTTGAAAAGAACCAACTGTCGAACAGGACATATTCAAATACCAATCCTTTGTTTATCGCCCTGCGAATCATCTCAACAACTATTTTGGATTTACTTTGGTCGGCTTCCTGTTTTCGCTGGTAGCCCGGACTGTCTTGGTGCCTCTCTTTTTTGAACTGTTTTCGGTAGGTTGATGTCGGTAATCCATATAAAGGCGCTGTTTTTTGCTTTTCTTTTACAAGTTTTTCTTTTTTCTTCAGGTCAGCTTCTGCAGCTTTCATCGTTTTCTGAAGTTTCGAGAGCTTTTTTTTAGAGCGGGTTACATATTTCTCCAGCCTTTCAATATCGGATTTACCGCCATTTACTTTTCCTTTCCTTAACTCATTGAGCTTTGTTCTGGACTTATTGTGCCGTGTTTTGTGCTCCTGGTAGGCCGACCGGGCTTTCCGGGCCTTGCCTCTGGCTTTATTGCGCTTGCCACGTGCTTTATCCAGTTCTTTTCCCCGCTCACGATGCAGTGAAAAATCAACCGGTATAAAATTACCCCCGTCCCAGTAACCACATACCAGTATTTTGTAGCCAAAAATGAAGTTTCCCGTAACATGGTCGTGGACTTTACTCACCCCTTCTATCTTTTTCCCTCTTTTTTCTAATGGCGAATCATCAAATATCAATGCCCTGGTTTGAACGGTGCTTTCCCTGATTTGACCAACCAGGTTTAAATACCGTTTGGCAAACAGGTATAAGATAGAACGCCAGCAGATATATTCATTGCCCAGTAAATTGTAGTAGGGGTTCTTGCTCCCCCTGATACCGGTAACCTTTCCGAATTGCCGGAAAAAATAACTATGGATATTACGCGCATTGTAGAATAACATTACCAGCAACGCGGTAAGTATCAGCGTAACATGGATGCCACCTTGTTTGACTGCCTCAAACTTTCCGAATATGCGCCGTATTTCAAAGAACTTTAATGTTTCTTCCAGGCACAGGCCTGTTTTTTCATCACTGTCTATAAATTTTTGAAATTCTCCGTTAATTTTCGTACTTTTCGATTGTTGCATGTCGTATTTGTTTAGTAACTAATTCAAATATAGCTTTTTAAGCTATGACATGCAATATTTTTTAATTTTATATATCTTTAGTTTTCAAATAGTTATCAACAAGGAAACTTGAGTTATTTATTGCAAAAAAAAACCTTATTGTCATTATTTAGAGTCTGTCTATAAAGTCGGCAGTTTTTCCGTTTGTTTTTCCTTTGATTGTTTTTCGGTGGACATTTGTCCATAATCAGTTGTAATATTATCTATCGTTGCGCCCCATTTTGTTGTTTTTTCGTTCTCCCTTCTTTTTCCGCTGTTTTTCCGCACCATTTTTTGATTTTGGAGCATAGTTTTCCCTTGCTCCCTGTTTTTCGCCGATTAAACTTTTTACACCAACTTCA
>JAHYIT010000131.1 GCA_019429205.1 Mariniphaga sp.
TTGCGGCTTGGCAGTTACTTCGGCAATTCAGCCAAATTCTGGCTGGGATTGCAGGATGACTATGATTTGGAAGAAGAGCGCAATGATAAAAAGGAATTGCTTTTAAAAATTAGTCAGAAAGCTCCGCTGATGACATAAAATCCAATTTCCAAACAACAAATCCCGAGGGGATGCCTATGGCATAAGTTCCAAATTCGAAAGCAAAAAATCACAAACAAGATTAACCCGTTTGGAATTTAAGTCATTGGGTTTTGAAATTTATTTGAGATTTGTGTTTTGGTTTTTGGAATTTCAAACTGCTCATTCAGGAATAAATAGTTAAAACCAACCTCCTGGTTCCTCCGGAATTACGGAATTCACAAAAATAAATGCCCTTCCAGGTGCCAAGGTTTAGGCGGTGATTGGTAATAGGGATGGTTACTTCGGCACCAATCACTGACGATTTGAGGTGGGCAGGCATATCATAATTCATGTATTTTAATACATACTATATTTCTAAGTCTCTTTGCCTATTGATATGTTATTTATTGTCTTCGAGCACTTTTTTTATAAGATCTAATAATTCATGTGAACCCTGGCCAATACTAACTCCATTTAGTTTATTAACGCTATCCGAATAATCAAAGTATAATGCCAGATTACCCACTCTTGCATGTAAACCATTGAAACCGAAATTCTCAAACTCCAGCTCTTTTATTTTCTTCAATTTACTTAGTGGAGTTTCTCGTGATAATTTTTCTCCAAATACAGTTAATTCTCCTGTAAAATTATTCTTAGGCCTAAAATCAAGACCATCTGATTTGAATTGAATTTGAATATCTTCAAGAATATTTGCTTCTCCGAACTTTAATTCTATTCCAATCTCATCATATGTCCAGTGATAATCATTAAAAAATTTTCTGCTCGGTTTGTCTAGTAACAGAGATACGGAGTCTTTTGTAAATTCTTTTATGTTTTTTGAATTGATAAAAGTTCCTTCAGAATTAACCACTATCATCTGGCTGAATCCTTGTATTGTTAATAAAAAAAGTGTAATGAAAATTATCAACTGTTTCATATTGGACGATTTTATAATTCAATTTACGAATAAATATACGAACGACAATCTTTTTACAAAATATATTTACATTGATCCTTTAACCTTTAAAAAGCATAATCAACTAATTATTGTCGCCACTATTTTCCTACTGCCTCCATGATTTCTGAATTCACACAAATATATTCCTTGCCACGTACCTAAATTCAAGCCATGATTCGTTATTGGAATGGTCAGTTCAGAACCAAATAAAGAACTCTTTATATGTGCAGGAATATCGTCGGTGCCTTCGTAGGTGTGTACGTAAACCGGATCGTCTTCGGGTATCATTTTGTTGATGAACGATTCAAAATCGGTGCGCACCGACGGGTCGGCATTTTCGTTAATGGTAATTCCCGCCGATGTATGTTTCACAAGAATGTGAAGTAAGCCTTTTTCCGGCAGTTGAGGCAACTGTTTTTCAATCAGCGAAGTGATGAGATGGTACCCTCTTCTGAATTTTGGGAGTGTTATTTCGATCTGCTCTATCATTTTATCCTCCAAACCTATTGCCCCACCACTTTTGCAAGCGTTCGAGGATTTTCAGTTCCGTCTGGTTTTTCCCGGGCCGGTAAAACCGTTCGTTTTTAATTTCCTGTGGAAGGAAATCCTGTTCCGCAAAATTGCCATCATAAGAGTGGGCGTATTTGTAATCTTTTCCGTAACCGATTTCTTTCATGAGTTTGGTGGGTGCGTTGCGAATATGCAGCGGAACCGGCAGATTGCCCGTTTTTCGTACCAGCGCCAGCGCTTCGTCGATGGCCATGTAGGCTGAATTGCTTTTGGGTGAAGTGGCCAGGTAAATGGTACACTCCGAAAGCACAATCCGCGCCTCGGGGTAGCCAATCTGGTGCACGGCATCGAAGGTGCTTTGGGCCAGTAACAGCGCATTGGGATTGGCCAGTCCGATGTCTTCGGCAGCCAGAATCAGCAGCCTGCGGGCAATGAACTTTACATCTTCGCCGCCTTCAATCATGCGGGCCAGCCAGTAAACTGCCGCATCGGGGTCGCTGCCTCGCACGCTTTTTATAAAAGCCGAAATGATGTCGTAATGCATTTCGCCCTGTTTGTCGTACATAGCCAGGTTCCGTTGCAGACAGGCAGTCACTTTGTCGTCGGTAATTTCAACTGTATCTCCTTGCTCAGAAAACACCACCAGTTCCAGTACGTTCAGCAATTTTCGCGCATCGCCGCCTGAAAACCGCAGCATCGCCATATCTTCTTTTATGGTAATTTCCTTCTTTTTCAGTTCCAGGTCTTTTTGGATGGCGCTGTCAACCAACTTTAATAAGCCCTCTTTATTGAGCGGCTCCAAAATATACACCTGGCAGCGGGAAAGCAGCGGTGAGATGACCTCGAAGGAAGGATTTTCGGTGGTAGCACCAATAAGTGTGATGGTTCCGTCTTCCACCGCACCCAGCAGTGAATCCTGTTGTGATTTGCTGAACCGGTGAATTTCGTCGATGAAAAGAATGGGATTGGGCTTATTGAAGAACTGCTGTTTTTTTGCTTTTTCAATTACTTCGCGCACATCTTTCACTCCTGAATTTACAGCACTGAGCGTTGAAAAAGGACGTTCCAGCGTGTTGGCTATAATTTTGGCGAGGGTAGTTTTGCCTACGCCCGGCGGCCCCCAGAGAATAAGCGACGAAAGATTGCCCGATTCAATCATTTTGCGCAGCACGGCATTTTTCCCCACCAGGTGCTCCTGCCCGATGTAGTCGTCGAGCTTCCGGGGACGTAATCGTTCTGCCAGTGGTTGGTTTGGCGCCATTTTTCTTTTCTTTTCAGTCTGTTCGTAAACGAAATTTTTGTTACAGGTTCAAAGGTAGGATTATTTTTTGTTTGGTGTTTTGATTATGTTTCGGGACGTTCCAACCAAAAGTCAAACTTGAGTATTTTTAAAATATAGCGGTATATTCTTGAATTCAGGATATTTTTTTTTCTATGGAAGAAGCTAAAAAAATAACAATCATAACTAGAAAAAATCGTAATTTTGGATAGTGAAACATTGCATACACTGTTTGCACATAGCATTGGCAACCATCAATCGGGCAGACTTTTTGATAAGTTGGAACTTCAAGCATATAGTGAACATTCAGAAGATAAGCGGTTATAACTCCATCAATATTAAAAACGGTTACAAACAACTGGAAATTCGTTCACCCAGAGAATTTAAAAATTATGAAAACGACTGAAAAAACATTTGACGCTGTAAAATATATGCGTCAGCAAAGAAATAAAATAAGCGAAAAGTTAGCCAAAATGACTAAAGAAGAAATTTTGGAATATTTCAAAACGCGTAAAAAAGAGTTGACAAATAAACCCGGTGCTTAAATTTTGGTATAAAGTGGCATGAAGGGAACCGTTCTTTCCGAAGAGAACGGTTCCTTTTCCCGTAATTCTCTCGAATTAATCTGGTATAAAATGAGGGAATAAGGTTGGATCATGCCGGGTTTACCTGGTTACTCAGGTCAAGGATTGGAAATAAGGTTTTTAATCAGCAAATTTCAAAAAATACTTTTTCAGAAGAACGTATATTGCGTATGCGTTCCAGCAACTCCTCAAAATTCAGGAACAATTATTTTTTCCTGGAACAATTCAGCTTCATTTAAAATTTTCAGAAAATAAATTCCTGAAGTGAGTTCGTTGGTCGAAATCCGGATGGAGCTTCGTTCAGATACATCCAACGTTTTTACAACACTTCCTTTTGTATCAACCAAACTGACTGAAGTTTTTCCTGTCACCGGCAAACCCTCAATAAACAACATGTTTTTTACCGGATTGGGGAAAACTTTTACATGTTCCAATGCTTTAACAGCAACTGAAGTCGGAACGGTGGTCACTTCAACCGGAGCAGAAATATTCGTACACCCGTTTTTTGGATTGGTAACCTGAACTGTATAAACCCCTTCTTCCGTAATTTCCAGTTCAAACTGATTCCCTCCGGCAACAGGTTCATCGTTTTTTCGCCATTCATACTGAAGGGCCGGGTTATATAACGCCTCCACCCTGATGCTGTTTCCGGGTTCCAATGTATAGGTGGAATCATTTGCCAGAATTTTTGCCACCGGTTTACAGTCGCCTGTTTCAGTCAATTTGTATATCTCGCCGGCTTTTTTTTTGGCAAAATAAAGTTCTCCGTACCGGTCTTCGCCAAAAGTTGAAATTCCCCGTTCATTAAAATCTGATAGCTGTTCACCTTCAAATCCTGTTGAATTTTGGGAAATGGTATAAATATTTCCCGTGCAGTAATCGGCGAAAATATAAACGCCGAACAGTTCGTTGAAGAGCGCTCCCCTGTAAACATACCCGCCGGTAACGGAACCACTGCAACCCGAGCCTTCGTGGTTGTATTCAAAAACCGGGAATACATAATTCTCCGTTTCCGGGCAATCTGACTGGTTGTAAGGCTGGTTCCCTTCATAACACCGCCATCCGTAGTTCTCACCACCTGAACTGCCGGCTGACTGAAAGTTGATCTCTTCCCGGCTGTTTTGACCAACATCTGCAATCCAGAAATCGCCGGTCATCCTGTCGAAACTGTTGCGCCAGGGATTTCTTAATCCCCATGCCCAGATTTCATCGAGGGCTGTTTCATCATCCACAAAAGGGTTGTCCGGTGGAATTCCGTAACCTGTTTCATCCTCCACATCCACATCGATCCGCAACATTTTTCCAAGAAACGTGCTGCGATTTTGGGCATAGTTATTTGGATCGCCGCCACTTCCGCCATCACCGAGCGCGATGTACAAATATCCATCTGGTCCAAAAAGCAGTTGACCGCCATTGTGATTTAAGTAAGGCTGATCCACCGTTAATATCTGGATTTCACTTTCCCGGTTGGCCAAATCGGGATTATTTGTATCTGTTGAAAAACGTGACACTACTGTACTTCCATCCGAAGCACGGGTGTAATTCACAAAAAAGTAACCGTTTTCGTGGTATTCCGGATGGAACGTCAACCCCAGCAACCCGGTTTCGGAACCCGACTGGCTGACCACTCCCGAAAGATCGAGAAACGGGGTGCCGGAAACATTTCCTTCCAAATCAAGAATCCGGATTAATCCCCGCTGCTGCACTACAAAAAGCCGGTCGTCGCCTGCGTTAACAATGTCTACCGGATTATCCAGGTCGGTGGCAAATGACCGGAAATCCAACTGCAACTGGGCGCTGAGAGGAATATACACTAAGAAAAAAAAGATGCCAGGTAAAAATTTTGCTTTCATAATAACCGGGTTTACATTCAACATACCAACCGTATGTAAACAATACAAATGGCAGGTTTATTTGTTTAAGCGGTGCATATTTTCAAAAAACCTGGGTATTATTCGTTTAAAACTGTGATTTTAATTGATTTCATTTTCTATTATACCAATAATTGGTATTTTTGAAGAAAAAATAAAAAGATGAATAAGAATACATCAATATTTTTGGGAAGCTATTTTGACACATTTGTTCAAGAGAGTATTTCTAAAGGACGGTATAAAAATGTTAGTGAAGTTATTCGCGCTGGATTAAGGCTTTTGGAGGAAGAAGAAAGCAAAGTGGCTACATTAAAGAATGCAATTCAAAAAGGAATTGACAGTGGAATTGCGTATGATTTTGAGCCACAAAAACATCTTGAATCATTAAAAGCAAAAAAACGAATAAATGGCTAACTTTTATTTTACGAACAAAGCCGTTAATGATTTAACTCAAATCTGGAATTACACTTTTGAAAAATGGTCAGAAAAACAAGCAGACAAATATTACAATGAATTATTAAAAGCGTGTAAGAGAATTTCGGAAAACTCTGATTTGGGTAAAAAGTATTTTAAAGTAATCCCAGGTTTGCAGGGATTACTTGTAAACCGACATATCATTTTTTTCAGGAGAATAGATTCTGATTTAGTTGAAATTACAAGAATTTTACACGAAAAAATGGATCTGAGAAATCGAATACTGGAATAAATGTGAACCCGTAGTTTCACTTGATCGGTTTTCCAAAGGGTTTACAGTGTTTTTTATCCAGAAGTCGTATTTATTTGAAAATTATAAATGAATTAACACCTGTAAAGTTTTGCGTTTACTCACTCAAAAAAGGCAGAATTCCCTGCCAGCCAGCCGGTTGACCATGCAATTTGTAAGTTGTAACCACCGGTTTCAGCATCGAGGTCGATAATTTCGCCGGCAAAATAAAGGCCTTTCACCAGTCGCGACTCCATGGTTTTAGGTGCTATTTCTTTGGTGGGAATGCCGCCTGCAGTTATAATGGCTTCTTTAAAAGAACGGTGTTTCTCAACCTCAAACCGCAAATTTTTAAGCAGATACCTGATTTGTTTCCGTTCGTTCGATGAAACCTGGTGGCACATCTTTTCGGGGTCGAGTTTCAGTTCTTCAATAAAAACCGGAATCATGGATGCAGGTAACCAGTTGCGAAAAATATTGACCAACTGTTTTTTTCCGTGTTCATTTAAATCGCGTAACAACCGGTTGTCCAGTTTCTGCTCATCGAGAGCCGGTTTTAAGTCAACAGTAATTTCAACAATGTCTTTGTTTTGCAATGCGGCCACCACAATCCGGCTAAGTGTTAAAATTATGGGGCCCGACAAACCGAAGTGTGTGAACAGCATTTCTCCAAAAGCTTCGCCTGCTTTTTTTTCGTTCACCCAAACTACAGCTTTCACATTTTTCAGGTTTAATCCTTGCAGGTTTTGCGCCAGGTTACCTTTGGTTTCCAGCGGCACCAGGGCCGGGATTGGTTTTTCAACTGTATGCCCCACGCTTTGGGCCAGTTCGTAGCCGTCGCCAGAGGAACCTGTTGCCGGATACGATTTACCGCCTGTGGCCAGAATTACTTTTGGCGCTTTGAAAATAATGCCGTTCGATTGAACACCCTGCACCGTGCCGTTTTCGGTTAACAGCTTTTCAACCCGCTGTCCGGTTCTGATTTCAACATTCAGTTCATTGACCCATTTCAGCAAAGCACGCAGCACATCCAGTGATTTGTTGCTGGCCGGAAAATAACGTCCGCCTCGCTCGAGTGTGGATTCCACCCCGTATTTTTGCAACAGACTGATGATATCTTTTGTATAAAACTGCGAAAAGGCATTGCGCAGAAACCGGCCATCGGGGAACACATGTTTGATAAATTCAGCAGGTGTGGCGTCGTTTGTAATGTTGCAGCGGCCTTTTCCGGTAATCATGAGCTTCCGTCCTTCAGTGCGCATTTTTTCCAGAATCAGCACCCTGGCGCCCAGTTCGGCTGCACGTCCTGCCGCCAGTAATCCGGCAGCACCTGCGCCAACTACTATCACGTCAATTTTCGTCGTTTCAAACTCTGACATCAATCTTTTTTACCGTGTATTATTGCAGTTTTTTGTATTTGAATCGTTTGGGAGTGGCATCGCCCTGCCGTTTTTTTCTGTTTTCTTCATATTCGGTAAATGAACCTTCGAAAAAGTAAACCTGCGAATCGCCTTCAAAAGCAAGAATGTGTGTTGCAATGCGGTCGAGAAACCACCGGTCGTGGGAAATAACCACAGCACAACCGGCAAAGTTTTCCAAACCCTCTTCAAGCGCGCGCAACGTGTTCACGTCAATGTCGTTGGTGGGTTCGTCAAGGAGCAGCACGTTCCCTTCCGATTTTAGCGCCAGCGCCAGGTGCAGCCGGTTGCGTTCACCTCCCGATAACATACCGCATTTTTTCTCCTGGTCGGCGCCGGTGAAGTTAAACCGGGCAACATAAGCCCGCGCATTCACCTGCCGGCTGCCCAGCATAATGGTTTCCGTTCCGCCTGAAATAACATGGAATACAGATTTCTCCGGATTAATCGCCTGATGGGTTTGGTCCACGTAACTTATTTTTACTGTGTCGCCAACTTCAATTTCCCCTGAATCGGGCTCCAGTTGATCCATGATTAATTTGAACAAGGTGGTTTTTCCCGCTCCGTTTGGCCCGATGATTCCGATGATTCCCGAACGTGGCAGTTTGAAACTCAGGTCTTCGAATAAAATCCGGTCGCCAAAACGTTTGGAAACGCCTTCCATTTCAATCACTTTATCGCCCAAACGCGGACCGTTCGGAATGAATATTTCGAGTTTTTCTTCCTTCTGCTTTACATCTTCGTTCACCATTTTATCGTAGGCACTTAAACGGGCTTTTGATTTTGCCTGCCGTGCTTTGGGCGCCATTCGCACCCACTCCAGCTCGCGTTCCAGCGTTTTCCGGCGTTTTGAATGTCCTTTTTCCTCCAATTCCAGCCGTTTGGCTTTTTGTTCCAGCCACGAGCTGTAATTTCCCTTCCACGGAATTCCCTGTCCGCGGTCGAGTTCCAGTATCCATCCGGCCACATTGTCGAGAAAATAACGGTCGTGGGTGATGCAAATTACTGTGCCTTTGTATTGAGCCAGGTGCATTTCCAGCCACTGAATACTTTCGGCATCGAGGTGGTTGGTGGGTTCATCGAGCAGGAGCACATCGGGCTCCCTGAGCAACAGCCGACACAACGCCACACGACGGCGCTCCCCTCCGGAAAGCTCGGTTACCGGCTGGTCGTTGGGCGGACATTGCAGCGCATCCATGGCACGTTCCAGGCGGCTGTCGAGATTCCAGGCATCCATCTGGTCGATTTTTTCCTGCAATTTGGACTGCTCTGTCATTAGTTTGTCCATTTCGTCCGGGTTTTCATACACTTCCGGCAGTCCGAATTTCAGGTTGATTTCTTCGTAGGCGTTCATTACATCAACCACTTCCTGAACTCCTTCCTTCACCACTTCAATTACGGTTTTCGACTCGTCGAGGTGTGGTTCCTGTTCCAATAAGCCCACAGAATAGCCCGGCGCAAAAACCAGTTCGCCGTTGAAGTTTTTTTCAATCCCTGCAATAATACGCAGCAGGGTTGATTTTCCGGATCCATTCAGCCCGATGATGCCGATTTTTGCACCCAGGAAAAACGAAAGTGAAATGTCTTTGATGATGGTTTTATTTGGTGGGTAGGTTTTACTCACCTTATACATCGAAAAGATGATTTTTTTGTCGTCGGTCATTTTGCAAATTTTATTTGGGACAAAAATACAACAGATTACGATAAATTAATCAAATATGGGAATTCATTGTTTAAAACGAATTCCACGTTTTAATTCACTGAACGAAGCATCACTGTTTTTTCACAGTTAGTGGCTGATTTTCTCAGCTTCTTTTTAATATTAATAAATGAGCGTACTCAGATAACCACCCGCTTAGTGATTACAGTGTGAGAAGACACCAAATCACAAAATTATCACAAATGCAAAAAATTTCAGAACTCCTGACCTGCCAATTGGATTTCAATTAGATAAGTGAAAAATTTCTAATCAGCCAAGCTTACTGAGCTTAGCTTTTAAAGAGTTTTCCGGTTTTTCAACGTTTTAAGATGCGGATTTGAGGTACCATTGAAATATATACTCCCAGCCATTACTATAATTAATGTAACGCAAACAAAATATCCAGGTACTGAAATTGGTCAAGAATTTTAAAATTGATGCTTATAAAACCAATGATATTCAAACAACACAAGAAGCTCACAACAAGTATATTACCCAAAAAAAATCCCTTGTTCGTTTCCACTTTCTCATTCTCCCTACATCAAAATTTTCATTCTCCCATCCTCTCAGCCCACTCCCTCTCATCTTCTTCACCTGTACTTCTCCCCTCGTTCATCATCAATCACTCCTTTCCAGTTCAGGCCGAATGCAAAATCGTATGTATTACCATCTGAGTCGGTGAAAGGTTTCATGTCGCGCGGGGTATCTTCAAACTGCTCATCTACCGTACGCATGTTGGCCGGCATCTGAAACGGCAGCAATGCGGAGGGCTCAAATGCACCGGTTAGAATATCCAGAATGGCCTGGTCGCTTACTCCAAAATGCACCAGGATAGCATCGGTATTTTTTTCAAATTCTGCCATTACCATAGGATTCGAAACATCGATGATGGTAATTAACGGTTTGGCTCCTATTTTGGCTTTGGTTTCAATAACCATTTCAAGATCAGGATTGTTAGCTGTAGTTCCGGTTTTTCCATTGTAAGAATCAACTAAAAGCAAAGATTTTGTTTATTTTGCAGTGGAAAACCATTTTTTAATCAGAAATGACAAACTTTAATTCTCAAAATTATTTAAAACATATTTCACTCGACTGTGTTATTTTCGGATTTCACGAAAACCAGTTGAAAGTGTTGTTGCTTCAGATGAAATATTCGAAAGAATGGTCCCTGCCGGGTGGTTTTGTAAAAAATGAAGAATCGTTTGAAGAAGCGGCAAAACGAGTGCTGCAGGAACGAACCGGACTAAACAACATATTTTTGCAACAGTTTTGTGTTTTCAGCGACCCTCAACGTTCAAAATTTAATCCCGCAGTAAAAGACTTGCAGGAATCAGGTACAGATCCCAATCTTGAGTGGTTTTCACAGCGGTTCATTTCAGCAGGATTTTATGCGTTGGTTGATTTTGAAAAAGTACACCCCCTGCCAGATTTTTTTTCTGATCATTGCGAATGGAAAGCGCTGGAAGAAATTGAAGACCTGATGATGGACCACCGAAAAATACTGAATAAAGCACTGGAAACATTGCGTTTACAACTAAGCTACCAGCCTATTGGCTTTAATCTTTTGCCCGAAAAATTTACCATGCCCGAGTTGCAAAAACTGTATGAAACCATTTTGGATAAAGGCCTTGACCGACGTAATTTCCAACGAAAAATCCTTTCCTGGAAAATTTTAAATAAACTGGACGAACGCAAAAAAGGAGGCGCCTATAAAGCGCCTTACCTGTATGAATTTCATCTGGAAAACTACAATAAAGCGCTGAAAGAGGGTTTTAGTGGGAGTTGGTGATTATCAGTCATTTAAATAACATCGGAGCAAACTCAGACAAGTAAATCCGCCAGTTTCGCCAAACATGGCCGCCTTCGCTTTCCCTGTAAGTGTATTTCATGCCCATCCTGTCGAGCTTTGCACAGTATTGTTTTCCTGATTCATACAAAAAATCGGTTTTCCCCATGCCAATCCAGTAAAGCTCAAATCCGTTTTCCATCTGCGTTTTCAGGGTTTCATCAAATTTATGATACACTTTGTGAGAAACATCCTGATTAGGCAGAATAGCGGCAGAAAAGAGTCCCACATAATCGAACATATTGGGATAATAGCGCGAAATGTGTAACGAGTGGAAACCACCCATTGACAAGCCGGCAATGGCCCTATTTTCTTTATTGGCTTTTACACGGTAATTGTTTTCTACAAATTTCATGATGTCAGGAAAAGATGCTTCGTAAGTTCCATCCATGGTTTTCGGAATCATAAACTGCGGTTTGTAAAAACCATCGGTTCCTTCGCCTGGTGCAGCATCCTGAATGACGTTTCCATTGGGCATCACTACAATTATGGGGTTAGCTTTACCCTGCGCAATCAGGTTGTCCATAATTTGCGCAGTACGACCCAGCGTGATCCACGCTTCCTCGTCGCCACCGGCACCGTGCAGCAAGTACAATACCGGATATTTTTCGGAGCTGTTTTCGTAGCCCGGAGGTGTGTAAACGGTTAGCCGGCGCCTTTTACCAAGCGTTTGTGAATCGTACCAGCGACGGGCAACGGTTCCGTGTGGCACGTCATTCACTTTGTACAAATCGGCATGTTTTCCGCTAATGATAAAAATGTTCATCACCGAAGCCACATCGCGCACAATGAACGGGTTGTTTGGATCTGTTGTGCGAAAGCCGTCGATAATAAATGAGCAGCTAAAAAGCTCCGGTTCCAGAGGCTCAGTGGTAAAACTCCAGATTCCGTTATCGCCTTTTCGCATGGTAACCGCGCCAGGTGTCCAGCCTTCGGCAGGCATCCATTCGCCTGCAAGTTTCACTTCTTTTGCACTGGGAGCATTCAACCGGAATGTAACCGAATTATCATCGTGGATTTCGGGTGAAACAATTTGTTCGCCACCAAAAAGCGATTGCTGTGCAAAGGAAACCGTTGACATAACTACCATGGAGATTATACTAAAAACAGGATAAATTTATACATTTATGTAAGTTGGCAAAAAGCGGGTGTACGACAAATCCCACGTTTGCAAAAACCTGTCGAATACATGCATCAGTCAATTAAAAGGATTAAACGCTAAAGCCAATTAAAATTAAAAAACTAAATGCCAAACCACCGGGCTAAAGCCACGGTGTAAAATGCCTGATTATTTGTTAC
>JAHYIT010000299.1 GCA_019429205.1 Mariniphaga sp.
TATAATCTGGAGGTGGGGTTGCTTATAAATTTTGGGGAACGAAGTTTGAAGTTTAAGCGGCTGTTGAATAAAAAATACAAGGAATCCTAACCGGGGAAAAAAGTCGGAACCGGGATTTTGCCTGATTAAAGGATTGCCGGGATTAAGAGTAGAAAAAAATCCGGGTAATCCGGGTAATCTGAAAAATCCGGGTTAAGACAATTTAGCTGCATTTTCAATTTGAAAAACCCCTGCTACAAATAATAAAAAATGCGAAAACCGTTGTGAAAATAACAGCAGACGGGTTACGCAAATTAAAAATTACAATAACTTTGGCTGGAAAAACCAACCCTTTGGAATGAGAACTTTTTATTTGCCCTTGCTTCTGGTCATTTTGATTGCGGGTATTGCATCGTGCGAATACCAGTTGAACAGTGAAAATTTCAGGGAAATTGCCCCGCCCGACACTACTCAAACCATTAATGTCAGCCTTTCTCCGTTTGAAACCCAATACATGTTTACCATTCCTGCTTATGTGACATACGACTTAAATACCTTTGGGCTAACTGTTTATAACGTAGGATTTTTTGTGGGTGAACAATCGATTCATCAGGGAAATACGCAAACAGGCAATTTTATGTTCGAACCTTCGCCGTGGGGAATTGGTGTTGAAACCATGACCATGGTGGTTACTACCAATACCAACACCGGAAGCCTTGCCGATTTGCTGGGTGTGGAAGGACTGGTTTTTCAGCACAGTTGGGAGGTGCTGCTCGACGGTGGAAATCCAATTCCGGTTGAAATTACCAGCATTGAAAATAAAAACGGCGTGCTCGAAATTGAATGGGAGAAATACGAACGGTTCAATTTTCAAAAATACATATTGTACAAAAATTTTGGAGAGGTGGAATGGGAAGGCGAAAAGCATAAAATTGCCGAAATAAACAACCAGGAGATTCATCGCTTTGCAGACTCTTCGTTTGTGGGCGAAACCGGTATTTACTGGGTTGAAATTTATGCCAGTAACCAAAAAGCGGTAAGTCAGCGCCAGCGGTTCGACCATCCGTTTCCGCAACTCGATACGACCTGGGTTTCTGGTGGGAGTGCCCGATTCACATGGACAAAAAACGATTTTTACAATGCTGTGGAAAAAGTAACCCTTTCCATGCCCGATTACTATCCAAATCCCGATATTGTGCTCTTTTCATCTGAAAATTTAAACGATACGGCAGTTGTTGTTGACAACCTTCGGTTTGGTAGTGAAACAGATTACACCCTTTCGTTTTATCCCAAATCGAACATTCGCATTTACCAGGACAACCAGATAGCCTGCTCCGTTATAAACTTCGGCACCGGAAAATCCATTCCTGAATTCAGCAAAATTTTGGGCTCCCCGAAACACGACAACGTTTATTTGTATTGGGACGGAACTGTTTCCCAACACAAATTTCCTGGGATGCAACTGAACTCGTCAGGTGAGTCCGGATTTTTTTCATCGTGGTTTGTTTCAAAATCCGATTTCAACCTGGTGACCATCGTGAACAGTTTCATGAAAAAATTTAATCCTGAAAATCTCAGTAAATACACTTCATCGGAATGTTGGGATTACGGGTTTCACTGGTTTCTTAACACCGCTAACATTTCTGAAAACAACCGGATGATTGGCCCTGTTGGATTTGGTGTTGGGCTTTATGACGGAGAGGCAAACAGATTGCTATTTACACAGAACGATGAAAACCTTTCAGAAATCGTTTTGTCGCCCGACGGGAATT